>DASQMN010000272.1:0-17523 GCA_035645475.1 Nocardioidaceae bacterium | reverse complement strand
CCGGCTGCTCGGTGGCAGCGGCCGTCGGCTCGCTCTCGAGCTGCTTGGGCGGCTCTCCGCCGGACAGCTGAGCCTTGAGCTGCGCCAGCTCGGTGTCGACGTCGGACCCGGACGCCATCTGCTCCAGCTCCAAGGCGATGTCGTCCTGGCCAGAGCTGACCGGGCTCTCCAGCGCACCGGAGGCCAGCAGCTCGTCGATGGCTCCAGCCCGTGCCTGCATCTGGGCGGTCTTGTCCTCGGCCCGCTGCATCGCGACCCCGATGTCGCCCATCTCCTCGGAGATGCCGCTGAAGGCCTCGTTGATCCGGGTCTGGGCCTCCGCAGCCGTGTAGGTCGCCTTGACCGTCTCCTTGCGGGTGCGGAACGCCTCGACCTTGGCCTGCAACCGCTGGGAGGCAAGGGTGAGCTTCTCCTCCTCGGCCTGCAGCTGAGACAGCTGGGTCTGGAGATCGGCCATCTGGGTGGAGAGCCCGGATCGGCGCGTCAGCGCCTCGCGAGCGAGGTCCTCGCGTCCCGCCGCCAGCGCCTGCTGGGCCTGGGCGTGCAGCTTGTCGGCCTGCTGGGCCAGCTGCTGCATCTGGATCTCGACGCGCTTGCGGCTGGTCGCGACGTCGGCGACCCCCCGGCGCACCTTCTGCAAGAGCTCGGTCTGCTTGCGGTAGCTGTAGTCGAGCGTCTCGCGGGGGTCCTCGGCACGGTCCAGGGCCTTGTCGGCCTTGGCTCCCATGACCATCTTCATCCGCTTCATCAGGCTCATGGGCGTGGATGCCCCTCTCCCCGTACGTAGGCACGGATCCAGTCAGCGGCGCCGCTGCTGGACCACCGCAACCTCAGCCTACGACCAGCTCCCGAGCGAGTGCAGGTCCCACCGGTGCCGGCGTGCGAGACACGGCGCGCGTCCGGTCGGGCGGTCCGCGGTTAGGCTGACGAGGTCCGCCTCCCCTGCGCGTGAAGAGGTCAGTGCCCGTGTTCGGCCGTCGCCCCAGCAGCAAGAGCACCGCCGACACCACCACTGTCCGGCGGGCCGGCGGGTCCACCGCGGCACGGGTGGTCTCCGACGCGGAGCGTGCCGCCGGCAAGGGTCGCCCGACGCCGACCCGTCGCGAGGCCGAGGAGGCCCGCAAGCAGCGACTGACGCCCCCACGTACCCGCAAGGAGGCCGCCGCGGCGCAACGGCGCAAGCGCGCGGAGACGATGGCGGCTCGCCGGGAGGCGATGCGCTCGGGCGACGACCGCTACCTGCCCGCGCGAGACCAAGGGCCGGTACGGCGCTTCGCACGCGACTACGTGGACGCTCGCTGGAACGCTGCGGAGTTCCTCCTGCCGGTGCTCATCGCCATCCTGGTGCTCAGCATGATCCCCGCAACGGCCGTGCTCGCCACGATGATCTGGCTGCTGGCGATCATCGCCCCCGTCCTGGACAGCGTGGTGCTCATCGGCAGGCTCCGTGCCGCGCTGGCCAAGGCCTTCCCGGGTGAGTCGACGCGCGGTGCCGTGTCGTACGCCGTGCTCCGCAGCGCCCAGCTGAGGCGTTGGCGGATGCCACCTGCCCAGGTCGCGCGTGGTGAGGAGATCCAGGTCCGCCGGCGCTGAACCTGAGCGGCGCACGCACGGGGCGGCCCGCCGCGCGTCCCCTCGGCTCGGCTCGTAGGGTTCCGGCATGGACTCTCGCACCCTCGGCTCCAGCGGCCTGAAGATCTCCGAGCTGGCGTACGGCAACTGGTTGACCCACGCCTCGCAAGTCGAGGAGGACGCCGCCGTTGCCTGCGTACGGCAGGCACTGGACGAAGGCATCACCAGCTTCGACACCGCCGACGTCTACGCCAACACCGCCGCCGAGTCGGTGCTCGGTCGGGCCCTGAAGGACGAGCGCCGGGAGTCGCTGGAGATCTTCACGAAGGTCTACTTCCCGACCGGCCCGGGCGGACCCAACGATGTCGGACTGTCGCGGAAACACATCATGGAGTCGATCGACGGCTCGCTCAAGCGGCTGCAGACCGACTACGTGGACCTGTACCAGGCCCACCGGTACGACTACGAGACGCCGCTGGAGGAGACGATGACGGCGTTCGCCGACATCGTGCACAGCGGGCGCGCGCACTACATCGGGGTCTCGGAGTGGACCGCTGAGGAGATCCGAGCCGGCCATGCGCTCGCTCAGGAGCTGCACATCCCGCTGGTCTCCAACCAGCCCCAGTACTCGATGCTCTGGCGTGTCATCGAGACCGAGGTCGTGCCGACCTGCCAGGAGCTGGGGCTCGGCCAGATCGTCTTCTCGCCCATCGCCCAGGGCGTCCTGACCGGGAAGTACAAGCCTGGCGCTGAGCCGCCGGAGGGCTCGCGGGCGACCGACACCAAGGGCGGCGCCGACATGGTCAAGCGCTGGATGCGTGACGACGTGCTGCAGCGCGTGCAGCAGCTCTCGCCGCTCGCCGACCAGGCGGGGCTGTCGCTGGCGCAGCTGGCCATCGCATGGGTGCTGCAGAACGACAACGTGTCGGCGGCGATCATCGGCGCCTCCCGTCCGGAGCAGGTGACCGAGAACGCTAAGGCGGCCGGCGTACGTCTGGACGCCGACCTGCTCAAGGCGATCGACGAGGTGCTGGAGGGTGTCGTCGAGCGCGATCCAAGCCGTACCGCGTCGCCGAAGCCGCGGCCTGCCTGAGCCGGGCGGCGCTCAGGCGCTGTGCAGGCTCATCGGCCCGTAGACCTCGCGCCCGTCCTCATAGAGCCGCACCTGGTCGACGCCGCCGTCGAGCAGGTCCTGCCAGATCTCACCCAGCCACGACTCCGCGTCGGCACGGTTAGGGAAGGTGGCACCGGGCATCGGTCCCTCGACCTGCGCACCGGTCGTGTCCTCGCAGCGCCACGTCCAAGCCATGCCTGCGACCTTAGAGCAGCACCGCGGCATGGATCAGCGCACGTGCGCTGCGACGAATGGCGGCTTCGTCACCGTGAACGTCTCACGCCGCCCGCGTACGTCGACGTGCACGGACTGGTCCAGCGTCACCGCGGAGTCCACCAGCGCCAGGGCGACCGCCTGGCGCCGGGTCGGTGAGAAGGTGCCGGAGGTGACCGCGCCCACGACCTCGTCGTCGGCCAGCACCCGCATGCCGGGTCGGGCGATGCCACGTCCGGCGGCCACCAGGCCACGCAACGTTCGAGCCGGCCCAGCCTGCTTCTCGGCGAGCAGCACCTCGCGTCCCCAGAAGGCCGGCTTGTCCCACCCGACGGCCCAGCCGAGCCGCGCCTGCACCGGAGTGACGTCGAGGGAGACGTCCTGGCCGTGCAGCGGATACCCCATCTCCGTGCGAAGGGTGTCGCGAGCCGCCAAGCCGCACGCTCGGATGCCGAACGGCGCGCCGGCGGAGAGCAAGGCGGTCCATACGACCGCCGCCTGCTGAGCGGGCACGACGAGCTCGTACCCGCGCTCGCCGGTGTAGCCGGTCCGGCACACCACGACCGGCGAGCCCTCCAGCTCCGCCTTGCGAAACGACATGTACTCGTGCCCGGCAGGCAGGCCGACCGCGACCAGCGTGTCGTCACTGCGTGGGCCCTGGACAGCGAGCACCGCATGCTCGGTGTGCTCGTCGACCACCTGCACACCGGCAGGTGCACGCTCGGCGAGCCGGCGGGCGACCTCAGCCGCGTTCGCTGCGTTCGGGATGCAGAAGATCTCCTCGTCGGAGAAGAGGTAGGCGATGAGGTCATCGACCACTCCGCCGGAGTCGTCGTCGCACGCGAGCGTGTACTGCGCCTGACCGGCAGCGAGCCGGCTCAGGTCCGCCGTCAGGCAGGCGTTGACGTGCGATCTGGCGCCGGCTCCGCGTACGGCGATCTTCCCCAGGTGGCTGACGTCGAAGACTCCGACCGCCTCGCGTACCGCGGCATGCTCCTTGAGCACTCCCCCACCGGCGTACTCCAACGGCATCTCCCACCCGCCGAAGGCAGCGGTACGAGCGCCCAGATCGACGTGCGCCGCATACAGGGGCGAGCGAATCAGCGCACCGGATGGCTCCTCGGCGGCTCGCGGGTCGGCCATGGCGGGCAACGTACAACAGCGACAGCTCACGCCGCCGATGGCTCCGGGCTTGTCGGGTGCCGCGGCTAGGGTGCCGCAGGTGACCTCACTCAGCCTGCGCAACGCCGCGGCCACCAGCACCCGCACCGACGTCCTCGTCATCGGCGCCGTCGCGATCGACGACGGGGTGCGAGCCGTCGGCCCCGGCGCTGGAGTGGCCGCTGCCATGGGCCGTCGCTTCGCTCCGACGCTGTCCACCCTGGGCTTCTCCGCGAAGTCCGGCGAGGTGGTCACGCTGCCCTCCGACGCTGGCGTGAAGTCGCCATTGCTGCTGGTGGTGGGTCTGGGCAAGCACTCCGACGAGCTGTCGTCCGAGACACTGCGCCGGGCGGCGGGAGTCGCCGTTCGCTCCCTGCACAACGCTGCATCGGTGGCAGTCGGGCTACCAGCGGACGAGCCGGAGCAGCTGCGCGCAGTCTGCGAAGGCCTCGTGCTGGGCGGGTACCGGTTCGATACCTACCGCACCAAGCCTTCCTCCGACGCGCCGGCGGAGGTGGTCGTGCTCACCGCCCTTGCCCGCGCCAAGCAGGGCCGCACCGCACTCGAGCGTGCGCAACTGGTCGGCGCGGAAGTCGCCCGGGCTCGCGACTGGGTCAACACCCCGCCGCGCGACCTCGTGCCGGCGACCTTCGCCGATCAGATCGCCGCGGCCGCGCGCGACGCCAAGGTCGACGTTCGGGTGTGGGACGAGGGTCAGCTCGCAGAGGAGCGCTGCGGCGGCATCCTCGGCGTGGGGCAAGGGTCGCAGTCGCCACCCCGCCTGGTGCAGCTGTCGTACGCGCCGCGCAAGGCCGTAGCCCACGTCGCTCTCGTCGGCAAGGGCATCACGTACGACTCGGGTGGCATCACACTCAAGCCCGCCGCTGGGCTGACGACCATGAAGTGCGACATGGGCGGTGCGGCTGCCGTGGTGGCCGCGACGCTGGCCATCGCGCGGCTCGGCCTCCCGGTGCGGGTGTCGGCGTACGCAGCGCTGGCCGAGAACATGCCCAGCGGCACCGCCACCAGACCGGGCGATGTGCTCCGCATGCGCAACGGCACCACCGTGGAGGTGCTGAACACCGACGCAGAGGGGCGGCTTGTGCTCGCCGATGCCCTGGTGCTGGCCGACGAGGCCAACCCCGACCTGCTGATCGACGTCGCCACCTTGACGGGAGCGGCGATGGTGGCACTCGGCACACGTACGGCCGCTCTCATCACGGAAGACCGCGCGTTGGGCGACGCCCTGCACGGTGCCGGCGACCGGGCCGGCGACCCGCTGTGGCCGTTGCCCATCCCGGAGGAGATGCGGGCGAAGGTCCGCTCCAGCCACATCGCCGACCTGCGCCAGCACAACCCCGACACCTCAGGAGGAGCGCTGTTCGCAGCAGCCTTCCTCCGTGAGTTCGTCGGAGAGCGCCGCTGGGCTCACCTCGACGTGGCTGGTCCGGCCTTCAACGCGGGTGAGCCCTTCGGCTACACCCCCCGCGGTGGCACAGGCACCGGCGTGCGTGCCCTGGTACGCCTGGCAGAAGACCTGGCTGACGGTGTGACCGTCTGACCTGAGCCCATCCACATGCTGAGCCGGCGGTTGTTGCCCCTGCCGAGCCGGTGCCAGCCACGCGTGTCCGGGCACGGACGACGCTGGATCACGCGCGGACCGTGGCGCTCGCTACCAGGGCGCAGGATGCGCGCGTCAAATGAAGGGATCGTCCGGCATGTCCGGCTCGGGTGGAGCCGGCTCACCGGTGCGCTGGCGCCGGTTGTACTCGCGCATGCGGGACGGGACGCCGACCACGCCGGCGTCGTAGCTCGGCACCTGGCGCTTGTTCGCGAACTGATGCGCCCACTTGGCCGACGGCACGCGACGGCGCGTCCACTCGCCGTCGACCGCCACGAGCAGCAGCGTGACGCCGCTGACGGCGGTGGGCGGCTCGACGAAGCCCTCGACCCCGCGACGAGTGGTGATGAACTCCTCGAGGTGTGCACGGTCGACACTGGAGCCGGCGCTGTCAGAGGCTTCCGCCTGCCTCGAGGCGCCTCGGCGACTACGCCACCACGCCATGCTCACCCGTCCCGGTCGTCTGAATGCTGACTGCTCACACCCAGTGTCCCGCATGGGGCTGAGCGCCGTCACCGTACGTGCTCGTGGCCGCGCCGACGACGTGTCACGGCGCAGGCCACCTCAGTCCCCCTCAGGCTGCGCGCGCATTGTCCGGAGTGACAGGATGGACACCTACGGCACGTCGCCCGTCGGCCGTGCTGACGGCGGCAGCGCGTCGACCACTTCGCCGACGCGTGCACGAAACACTTGGAGGCAGAGGCGTGGCGGACAACACCGACAGTGACTTCGACGTCGTCATCCTCGGCGGCGGGAGCGGCGGATACGCCTGCGCTCTGCGGGCCAGCCAGCTCGGCATGCGGGTCGCCATGGTGGAGCGCGAGAAGGTCGGCGGCACCTGCCTGCACTGGGGCTGCATCCCTACCAAGGCTCTGCTGCACGCGGCCGAGGTTGCCGACCATGCCCGCGAGGGCGCTGCGATCGGCGTCAACACCACGCTCGAGTCCATCGACATGAAGAAGGTCAACGCCTACCGCGACGGTGTCATCGGTCGCCTCTACAAGGGGCTGCAGGGCCTCGTCGGATCGGCGAAGATCACCGTGGTCGAGGGTGACGGCCGGGTGGTCGACGCGTCGACGGTCGAGGTCAACGGCAAGCGCCTGACCGGTAAGCACCTGGTGCTCGCCACCGGTTCGTACGCCCGCACCCTGCCCGGCCTAGAAGTCGGCGGCAGGGTGCTCACCAGCCGGGAGGCCCTCGACCTCGACTTCGTCCCAACCAGTGCCGTGATCATCGGCGGTTCGGTGATCGGCGTGGAGTTCGCCAGCGTGTGGCGCTCGTTCGGCTGCGACGTGACCATCGTGGAGGCGCTGCCCCACCTTGTCCCTCTCGAGGACGAGATGCTTTCCAAGCAGCTCGAGCGCGCCTTCCGCAAGCGCAAGATCAACTTCAAGGTCGGCACCAAGTTCGAGTCGGTCAGCCAGAACGACGACGGTGTCACCGTCACCCTCGAGGGCGGGGACACCCTGAAGGCCGAGGTGCTGCTGATCGCCGTGGGCCGCGGCGCGAACGGTGCGGGCATGGGCCTCGAGGAGGCCGGAATCACCGTCGACCGCGGATGGGTGCCGACCGATGAGCGTCTGCGTACCAATGTCGACGGCGTCTTTGCCGTGGGCGACCTCGTCCCCGGCCTCCAGCTGGCGCACCGCGGCTTCCAGCACGGCATTTTCGTGGCGGAGGAGATCGCGGGACTGTCGCCGATGCCGGTGCCTGACATCAACATCCCTCGCGTCACATACTGCGACCCTGAGATCGGGTCGATCGGCCTCACCGAGAAGCAGGCCACCGAGCAGCTGGACGAGGTCGAGACGTACGAGTACAACCTCGGGGGCAACGGCCGGTCCCAGATCCTGCAGACCTCAGGTGTCGTCAAGCTCGTACGCGAGAAGGACGGCCCCATAGTCGGCGTCCACATGATCGGCTCGCGCATGGGGGAGCAGATCGGCGAGGCCACCTTGATGGTCAACTGGGAGGCCTATCCCGAGGACGTGGCACAGTTCGTCCACGCCCATCCGACTCAGACCGAGGCGCTCGGAGAGGCCGCGCTCGCCCTGGCGGGCAAGCCGCTCCACTCCCACGCCTGACCGGGCTGACGCCACATCTCTCGGCCGCCTCCGGCGGCGGACATGACCTTCGAGGAGGAAGGGCTCCTTCATGGCCACCCCCGTCAAACTGCCCGAGCTCGGTGAGAGCGTGACCGAGGGCACCGTCACACGTTGGCTGAAGCAGGTCGGGGAGTCGGTTGAGGTCGACGAGCCCCTGCTCGAGGTCTCCACGGACAAGGTCGACACCGAGATTCCCTCCCCGGTGGCTGGCACCCTGCTGGAGATCCGCGTCGAGGAGGACGAGACCGTCGAGGTAGGGGCTGAGCTCGCCATCGTCGGAAGCTCCGACGAGGCCGGCTCGGCGGCAGACGCAGACGCGCCCGACACCGAGACATCCGCCACCGAGGCTCAAGACACCGAGGGGGCCGAAGTCGAGGGGGCCGACGCCGAGGCGCCCGACACCGGGGCAGAGGGCACCCCCACGGTGGAGGACACCTCCGACGCTGCCCACGAGGAAGCCGCTGACCCCGAGCCGGCTGACGAGGGCACGGGTGCGCTTGCCAGTGCGGCAGCGACAGCGGCTCCGCATGGGGACGGCGACCGCGGCGGCGAGGCCGGCGACGACGACGGCTCCACCCCAGCGGAGGAGGTCGAGGCGGTGGCCGACACCGGGTCCTCCGACGACGGCGGTACGCAGGTGACGCTGCCCGAACTGGGCGAGAGCGTCACCGAGGGCACCGTCACCCGGTGGCTCAAGCAGGTCGGGGAAACCGTCGAGGTTGACGAGGCTTTGCTCGAGGTGTCCACGGACAAGGTTGACACCGAGATTCCCTCACCTCTCGCGGGCACCGTCCAGTCGATCGAGGTGCAGGAGGACGAGACCGTCGAGGTCGGCGCAGTGCTCGCCGTCATCGGTGCGGGCCCTGCCGCGTCCGGTTCGAGCAGCAGCGACGACCCGGCGGGTGGCGGTGAGGCAGCCAGCGCCGAGAAGTCGCAGGACAGCGCCACCGAGGTGGACGCCGAGGTCGACCAGGAGCCACCACCGGACCAGCCCGAGACGGCCGACCCAGAGCCGGCTGACACCTCCGCTGAGAAAGCAACCACCCCACCGCCCTCGTCGGCCAAGGAGCAGACGACCGGCACTCCCTCCGATGCCCCTGGTGGGCCGTCCCGCACCGCGAGCGACTCCGACGCCGCGACGGACTCGAGCAGCAGCACCGCGGCGAGCTCGAGTACAGACGGGTCAAGCCCGTCGTACCTGACGCCGCTGGTGCGCAAGCTCGCAGGTCAGCACGGGGTCGACCTGGCAACGGTGACGGGGACGGGCGTTGGCGGGCGCATCCGCAAGCAGGATGTGCTGGCTGCCGCCGAGGCGGCCCGTCAGCCGGAGCAAGCGCCGGAGCAGGATCGACCCGCTGCGGCGACGGCCGCGCCCACCCCGGACACATCCGGGCTGCGCGGCGAGACGGTCAAGCTGACCCGGCTCCGCAAGGTGATCGCGACCCGGATGGTCGAGTCGCTTCAGGTGTCGGCTCAGCTCACCACCGTGGTCGAGGTCGACGTCACCCGTATCGCCCGGCTGCGAGCACGCGTGAAGGGTCAGTTCGAGCAGCGCGAAGGCGTCAAGCTGTCCTTCCTGCCGTTCTTCGCCAAGGCGTCGGTGGAGGCGCTCAAAGCGTTCCCCATGGTCAACGCCTCGATCGACGTCGACGCCGGCACGGTCACCTATCACGGCGCCGAGCACCTCGGAGTGGCTGTCGACACCGAGCGCGGCCTGCTCGTGCCGGTGATCAAGGACGCTGGTGACCTGTCCATCGCCGGCCTCGCCCGCAGGATCGCCGACCTCGCTGCCCGCACCCGCGACAGCAAGATCGGACCGGACGAGCTGTCCGGCGGCACCTTCACGCTGACCAACACCGGCAGCCGCGGCGCACTGTTCGACACGCCGATCATCAACCAGCCGCAGGTGGCCATCCTTGGCACCGGAACGGTCGTGAAGCGTGCGGTGGTGCTCGACAGCCCCGACATCGGCGAGACCATCGCCGTGCGCTCGATGGCGTACCTGTCGCTGACCTACGACCACCGCATCGTCGACGGAGCAGACGCGGCGCGGTTCCTCAGCGCGATCAAGGCTCGCCTGGAAGAAGCCGCCTTCGAGTCGGATCTGGGCCTCTGATCTTGCGCGTCGTCGCCGCCGGGGTCTCCGGCTTTCTGGGTACCGCCTTGCGCGAGGCCCTGGCCCGACAGGGCCACGAGGTGGTCACGCTGGTTCGCGGCACGGCATCCGGCCCGAGCCAATCCCGGTGGGACCCGTACGCCGGAGACGTGGACCGTGACGTCATCGCCTCAGCTGATGCTGTGGTCAACCTCGCCGGCGCACCCATCGCACGCTGGCCGTGGACCGAGTCGTATCGGCGCACCCTGCTCGAGTCACGGGTGCAGACGACCCGCACGCTGTCCCGAGCGTTGGTCGACACCACCGGTGGTGACCGGAAGGTGTGGCTGAACGCGTCAGGCGTCGGGGCGTACGGCGAGGGCCGCGGAGACGAGGTTCTCACCGAGGACTCCGCCCTCGGCTCCGGCTTCCTGGCCGAGGTGGTCAGGCAGTGGGAAGCCGAGACACAGCCGGCGCAGGACGCTGGTGTACGGGTGTGCCGGATGCGGACCAGCGTGGTGCTCGACCGAAGCGGCGGGGCCCTGCGACCGATGCTGGTGCCGTTCCGATTGGGAGGAGGCGCCCGTTTCGGCAGCGGGGAGCAGTACTTCTCGGTGATCTCGCTGCGAGACTGGGTCAGCGCGGCACTGCACCTGCTCGCTGACGCCGACTTGAGCGGGGCTGTGAACCTGGCGCTCCCCGACCCTCCCACCAACCGCGGGTTCACTGAGGCACTCGCGCGACAGCTGCACAGACCGGCCCGCCTGGCGGTGCCATCAGGTCCGCTCAAGCTGGCGCTGGGTGGGTTGTCGAACGAGCTGCTGGGCTCGCTGCGGGTCGTGCCGCAACGGCTGACGGCAGCCGGGTTCACCTTCGCCGACCCCGACGTCGCCTCGGCCATCGCCACGGCGATGGCACCACGAACCACGCCGGCTGCCGGCTGACTCACCCGGACACGCGGCGAGCGGCGGCGATCCGCCAGCCGCCCCCGCTCCGGACCAGATGCAGGACCCGCGACGTCGGTGCGTCGACAGGCAGCAGCACCCGTCGGGAACCGAACACCGCCCATGTCGACCCGAGCCGCTCGACCACCCGCACCGTGACCTTGCTGACTGAGGCCGACAGGAGGCGCACGTCCGTGAGGCGAAGGCGAACGCCGAGCAGCCGGACGCCGCGATCGCGGTAGTCGTCGAGCACGGCTCGCTCGTGCCTCAGCACTGCCGAGCCGCAGCGGTACACCCGTCGCAACATCTCCGGGCGCAGGCGCTCGAAGGCACGCGAACGCAGGCGGTCCAGCCGGCCGAGCACCCGGGCCCAGTGCCTTGCCTGTCCCCCGGTCCGTGCTCGCGGCTCGTCCGGGCTGACGGACGCTGCACCTGCTGCCTCGTCAACCGGGGCGTCGACTCGCATGCTCAGCGTGGGCGGCGTCGACGTACTGGCCGGGCGCGCTCGGGCATCGGTTGTCGCAGCGCATGCGGCGGTCACCAGCACGACGAGGCACACCGCCGCGACAAGCGCCGGGCTCACCGGCCGCTGACATGTGATTGGAGGGGACGCCATGGATTGACCTTGGCAGCCCGTACCGACCAGCTCGCAGTGTTGTCCACAGCCTTCCCCCGGATCGGTGCGTGGCTACGCTGACGGCGTGGACGCCCGTGCGACTGGTCCCCGCCGGTCCGACCAGCCGCTGGTCGTCCGACGGTGGAACCTCGGCGCCGGCACGGTCAGCTACCAGCGCGCCTGGGACGAGCAGCGGCGCCTGCACGAGCGTCGCGCCAGTGCCGAGGGCGAAGACACGGTGCTGCTTCTGGAGCACGCGGCGGTCTACACAGCCGGCAAGCGCACGCAAGCTGAGGAGCGTCCGGTCGACGGCACACCCGTGATCGAGGTCGACCGTGGAGGCAAGATCACCTATCACGGGCCCGGGCAGCTGGTCGGGTACCCGGTACTGCGGCTGCCCGGCCATGTCTACGTGGTCGATCACGTCCGCCGCATGGAGGAGGCGTTGATCCGCGCCTGCGCCGACTTCGGGCTCGCGGCCGGTCGCGTGCGCGGCCGTTCGGGTGTGTGGCTGCCCGCGAATCCGTCGATCGGGCAGCCCGAGCGCAAGCTCGCGGCGATAGGCGTCCGAGTGGCCCGCGGCGTGACGATGCACGGGTTCGCCCTCAACTGCGACGTAGACCTCGAGGCCTATCAACGGATCGTCCCCTGCGGAATCGCCGACGCGAGCGTGAGCTCGCTGACGTCCGAACTCGGCCGTCGGGTGGACGTGACCAGGGCTGCTGACGCTCTCCAGCCGCACCTTCATGAGCTTTTCTCCTGGCGCGCGTACGAGCGAGCACCCGACCTGCTCCGTCCGCACCACGGCGCTGAGCGTGTCGCAACCGAGGGAACGCTTCCGGTCGCCAGCGCGTCCTAGTCTGCGCGAACCGGGCGGTGCCCGCGTCGACGACGAGACGGGGCGAGATGTCCGAGCTGGTGATCGAGACTGCGGGGCTGCGCAAGGAGTACGTCACGCGGCGCATGCACCGCCACGTCGCAGTTGAGAGCCTCGACCTCGCGGTACCGGCCGGCGGCGTCCACGGCTTCCTCGGCCCCAACGGCTCAGGCAAGACGACGACCATTCGTATGCTCCTCGGTCTCGCTCGGCCGACACGAGGCAGCATCACGGTGCTGGGCGCGCCTGTACCGGCCGGGCTGCCCACGGTCATGTCCCGGATCGGCGCGGTCGTCGAGTCGCCCAAGTTTCTCCCCGGCTTCACCGGTCGGCGCAACCTCTCTCTTCTCGCGGACGTCGCCCGGCTGCCGCGCACCCGGGTCGACGAGGTGCTGGAGCAAGTCGGGCTACGGCCTCGGGCGGACGACCGGTACAAGGGCTACTCGCTCGGCATGCGGCAGCGACTGGCGATCGCGGCCACCCTCCTCAAGGAACCGGACCTGTTGATACTGGACGAGCCGACCAACGGGCTGGACCCGCAGGGCATACGCGACATCCGCACCATGGTCCGTGAGCTCGGCTCCTCGGGAACCACCGTGCTCATCAGCTCACACCTCTTGGCCGAGGTCGAGCAGGTCTGTGACTCGGTCAGCATCGTGCGCCGCGGCCAGCTCATCACCACCGGACGAGTATCGGACCTCCTGGCGGGGCAGGGCACCGGTGACATTCGCGTCAAGGTCGATGATCTGGCCACCGCCAAGGCCGTCCTCACCCGCTCGTCCGGAGTGCACGTGCGAGACGACGGTGACGCCCTCATCGTAAGTGGAGTCGCCGACCCGGCCGATGTCAGCCGGGTGCTGGGTCAGCACGGACTGTGGGTCCGGGAGCTGACCGCCATGCACGGCGATCTCGAGTCGGCATTCCTCAGCCTCACCGGTGACGAACCCGCCGGCCTTGCCCCACCATCCCCACCTGCGCCTGCCGACGAGGGCGACCGATGAGTCTGGTCCTGGCCGAGCTGCGGCGGCTTCTGGCCCGGCGGGCGGTCGCGTTGCTGCTCGTCGCCGGTCTCGTACTCGCCGCGCTGGTCACCGCTGCGGTGGCGTGGGACGGTCGCCCGGTCAGCGGAAGTGAGCGCGCCTTCGGGGAGGAGCAGTACCAGCAGGAGCTCTCTGCCTGTGAGGAGAACCCCCGTCGGTACGGCGGCGGACGGGGCTTCGAGTGTGCGGATGCGGTGATGCCGCCCGAGGCGTACTCATACCGGCAGGTGTTGTCGACCGAAGCCGTGCTGGACGGCCTGCTGCCGTCGCTGACGACCCTGCTGGGCCTGGTGGCGTTGATCATCGGCACCACGTTCGTAGGCGCTGAGTGGGTGAGCGGCTCCATGTCCAACCTCCTGCTCTTCGAGCCTCGCCGTGGGCGGGTGTGGCTGGCCAAGGTGGTGGTCGTCGCCGTGGTCGGCACGGCGTTCGCCACCCTGGTCCTAGGTCTCGCCATCGCAGGCAGCCTGGCGGCGGCCATCTCGTGGAGTGATGCATCCTGGGGCAGCACCCGCAGCTGGTACGCGGCGTACTCGATCCTGCGCGGCATCATCGTGGTGGTAGCGATCGCTGTGGTGGGCGTAGCGATCACCCTGGCGCTGCGCTCGACGATCGCCACAGTCGGCCTCGCCTTCGGCTACGCGATGGTCGGCGAGGCGATGCTGCGCGCCATCAATCGTGAGGCGGTCGAGCCCTGGCTGCTCAGCTCGCACATGGTGGCCTTCCTGAACGGCGAGCTCAAGCTGTACGGCGACAGCTTCGCCCGACGTCCCGAGGTCACCGTGCTGCATCTGCAGACGAGCGCGCTCTACCTCGGCGCCCTGATGCTCGTTCTGCTCGTCGTCTCCTGGCTGACCTTCCGCCGTCGGGACATCGCCTGACGACGCCGGGCCCAGCACACCCGCCCCACGTACGCTGGCGACGTGACAGTCGCCCCCGAAGGACGCAAGCTTCTCCGCCTCGAAGTCCGCAACGCGCAGACCCCCATCGAGCGCAAGCCGGAGTGGATCAAGACCCGCGCCCGGATGGGGCCGGAGTACCAGGAGCTGATGAGCCTGGTGAAGGGCGAGGGACTGCACACCGTCTGCCAGGAGGCGGCCTGCCCCAACATCTTCGAGTGCTGGGAGGACCGTGAGGCGACATTTCTCATCGGTGGCGACCAGTGCACCCGTCGCTGCGACTTCTGCCAGATCGACACTGGCAAGCCCTCAGACCTCGACCGCGACGAGCCACGCCGCGTCGCCGAGTCGGTGCGCACGATGGAGCTGCGGTACGCCACGGTGACCGGCGTCGCCCGCGACGATCTTCCCGACGGCGGTGCGTGGCTCTACGCCGAGACCATCCGGCAGATCCACGCACTCAACCCAGGCACCAGCGTCGAGATGCTCGCGCCTGACTTCGACGCCGATCCCGACCAGCTCGCCGAGGTGTTCTCGTCCCGCCCCGAGGTCTTCGCGCACAACATCGAAACAGTGCCGCGAATCTTCCGTCGCATCCGTCCCGGCTTTCGCTTCGACCGATCCCTCGGAGTACTCACTGCCGCTCGCGCTGACGGGCTGGTCACGAAGTCCAACCTGATACTCGGCATGGGTGAGACGACCGATGAGGTGGTCGACACCATGCGCCTGCTGTACGGCGCCGGGTGCGAGCTGCTCACCATCACGCAGTACCTGCGTCCCTCGGTGCGTCACCATCCGGTCGACAGGTGGGTCAAGCCGCAGGAGTTCGTGCAGCTGCGCGAGCAGGCACTCGAGATCGGCTTCGCCGGCGTCATGTCGGGTCCGCTGGTTCGTTCCTCCTACCGCGCTGGACGTCTCTACGCCTCGGCGATGGAGCGGCGCGACGGCGCGGGCCACAGCCTTGCGGTGGCAGCCGGTCAGGTGCCTGCGAGCGCGTAGGCTGAGGAGACCCCTTCAGGGGTTCCCTCCTCCCGCGAAAGATCAGGGCTGCCGCGCATGTCGACTCCCGCTGCACCGCCGAAAGGCAAGATTCGCCAGATCTTCCAGGCGTACCGGATCACCAAGAAGCAGGACAAGCACCTCGGTCTGGTGCTGCTGGCCTGGTTCCTCGGTGTCGGGCTGCTGGTCGGGGCGATCGGCTGGTTCCTGCACCCGGTCTTCGGGGTCGTGATGGGCTTCCTGACCGGCTTCACCGCGCTGATGCTGGTCTTCGGTCGCCGTGCTGAGCGAGCGGCATACGCCCAGGTGGAGGGCCAGACCGGGGCCGCCGCGGGCGCCTTGCAGATGCTGCGTCGCGGCTGGACGGTCAAGCCCGCGATCGCGTTCACCAAGAACCAGGACGTCGTGCACCGTGTCGTCGGCCGACCGGGGCTGATCCTCGTCGGTGAGGGACAGGCCAGCCGCGTGCGGCAGCTGCTCGTCGCGGAGAAGAAGAAGCACGCGCGAGTCGCCGGCGAGGTACCGGTCTACGACATCATCGTCGGGTCGGCCGACGGGACCGTTCCGTTGCCCAAGCTGGTGTCCCATATCCGCAAGCTGCCCAAGAACATCAAGCCTGCGGAGATGACCGAGCTGGTGCAGCGTTTACGGGCTCTGGATGCCATGCGCCCGCAGACACCGCTGCCGAAGGGGCCGATGCCCACCAGCGCCAAAGGCTCGCGTCGGGCGATGCAGGGCCGCTGACTGGACTCACGCCTCGTCACCGCCGCACGACCACGGCTCCCCCGGCCAGGTCGTGCAGCCCCCGGCGGTCCCGGTCCCAGACCAGCGGTGGGATCGCCAGGCACAACAGCAGGGCGCGCACGGCTGCACGCCCCAGTCCAAGGGGACGAGGCGCGCCGTCGGCCCGTACGACGACCAGCCCAGTGACGCGATGACCGATGGTCGTGCCGAGCAGGCCCGTCAGCAACGTCGTCTGCACCCACAGCACCAGCAGCGGCGCCCACTGGACGAACCCGAAGCCCGTCCACACCGCCTGGCCGACCACCGCCGCCACGATGAGCTGTGAGGCGATCCAGTCGACGGCGAGCTGGATCAGCCGACGTCCCCAGCCGGCAACGGATCCTGGTCCGCTCTGCGGCAGGCCGAACCGGTCGCCGGGCCACCCGGTCACCGCATCGCTGAACGGGTCCGCAGGCACCTCCTCAGGCTAGTCGCGCCGGCTCTGGCAGGCTGGTCGACCAAGCAGCAGCGAGGTTGTACGTGTAACCGGCGTGAAACATCCAGGTGACGGCGCAGTAATCGCCTCGTTCTAGAGTCCGGATGCATAACGGTCGAGGCGGGAGCCCTCGCGCCGGACCGGGACTTGTTGCCCCCTTGTTGCCGACTGTTCCATGTCACGATCGTTCGAGGTCCCTCGCGGGCCCAGGAGGACAGATGTTCCAGAGCTCAGAGGACCTGCTGGCGTACATCAAGAAGGAGGGTGTCGAGTTCGTCGACGTCCGCTTCTGCGACCTGCCCGGGATCCAGCAGCACTTCTCGGTGCCGGTGTCCTCCTTCGGCGAAGATGTGTTCACCGACGGTCTGATGTTCGACGGCTCGTCGATCCGCGGCTTCCAGGCGATTCACGAGTCCGACATGTCGCTCATGCCGGACCCGACGACGGCCTACATCGACCCCTTCCGCCGGGACAAGACGCTGGCGTTGTCGTTCTTCATCCACGACCCGCTGACCGGTGAGGCGTACTCGCGCGACCCCCGCAACATTGCCCGCAAGGCCGAGGCGTACCTGCGCAGCACCGGAATCGGCGACACCGCGTTCTTCGCGCCCGAAGCCGAGTTCTACGTCTTCGACGACGTGCGCTTCGAGACCAAGGCCAACGCCGGCTACTACTCCATCGACTCCGTCGCGGGCGCGTGGAACACCGGTCGGGAGGAGGAGGGCGGCAACCAGGGCTACAAGGTCCGCTACAAGGGCGGCTACTTCCCGGTGAGCCCGGTTGACCACTTCGCCGACCTGCGCGCCGAGATGAGCAAGGCGCTGGAGGCGGCCGGCCTGCTCGTGGAGCGCCAGCACCATGAGGTGGGCACTGCCGGTCAGGCGGAGATCAACTACCGGTACAACTCGCTGCTCGACGCCGCCGACGACGTCATGAAGTTCAAGTACATCATCCGCAACGTGGCCTACCAGGCCGGCAAGACGGCGACCTTCATGCCCAAGCCGATCTTCGGCGACAACGGGTCAGGCATGCACTGCCACCAGTCGCT
>DASQMN010000271.1:0-3565 GCA_035645475.1 Nocardioidaceae bacterium | reverse complement strand
AGGAGTTCGTCGAGTACAGCCCCGAGGCGGCTGCCGCGGTCCTCGACGCTTCCACCCAGGTCGAAGGCCGCGCCGAGAGTGACCTCGCCATCGACGTCGCCCGCGACACCACCGAGTCGGGTGTGTACCCGATCGTGCTCGTCTCGTACGCCATCGCGTGCACCACGTACGAGGACCCCGCCCAGGCAGAGCTGGTGAAGGGCTTCCTCACGTACATGGTCAGCGAGGAAGGCCAGCAGGCCGCTGCCGACGCCGCCGGCTCCGCTCCGATCTCGGACGACCTCCGCGGTCAGGCAGAGACCGCGGTCGAGGCGATCCAGACCAGCTGAGCTCAGTCCGATGAGTGGCCCGCGACCACAGGCCACTCATCGGACTAGCGCTCGTTCGCGACGGCACTGGCGCGACGGGCCTTCGACCCCGATCCTGTGACAACCACCGCAGGCAGCCCCTTGGAGAAGCATGGCGACCAGCATGAAGCTGCGTGAGCCCGAAGTAGCGCCGCCGAGCCACTTCGGCGATCGGGTCTTCTCCGGGGCAGCCCTCGCGGCCGGCGTCGCCATCCTGGTCATCCTGGCCGGCGTGGCCCTGTTCCTGCTGTACGAGGGCATCCCCGGCATGACCGCCGAGCAGGAGGACTACGCGCCCAAGGACAATTTCCTGTCCTACGTCGGGCCGCTGGCCTTCGGCACGGTCCTGGCCTCCATCATCGCGCTGATCACGGCAGTTCCCGTCGCCATCGGCATCGCCCTGTTCATCTCCCACTACGCGCCGCGCGGCTTGGCTGCCGTCCTCGGCTACCTGATCGACCTGCTCGCTGCTGTGCCGAGCGTCGTGATCGGGCTCTGGGGGTTCGAGACGCTGGGCGGCTCGCTGCTGCCGCTGACTGGGTGGCTGGCCGACAACCTCGGCTGGATCCCCCTGTTCGCCGGCCCGGCATCAGTGACAGGCCGGACGATGCTCACCGCGGGCCTCGTGCTGGGCGTGATGATCCTGCCGATCGTCACGGCGATCTGTCGTGAGGTCTTCCTGCAGACCCCGCGCCTGCACGAGGAAGCTGCGTTGGCGCTCGGCGCCACCCGCTGGGAGATGATCCGCATGGCGGTCTTCCCGTACGCCCGTTCCGGAATCGTCTCCGGAGCGATGCTCGGACTCGGCCGGGCCCTCGGTGAGACCCTGGCGGTCACCATCGTGCTGGCGCCGTCGATCCTCTACACGTTCAACATCATCGGCTCCACCAACAGCAGCACCATCGCCTCGAACATCGCGCTGCAGTTCCCCGAGGCGAGCGGCGATCGGGTCAACGTGCTGATCGCCACCGGTCTGGTGCTGTTCGTGCTGACCTTCGCCGTGAACTACGCGGCCCGCAAAGTCGTCGAGCGTCGCCGCGAGTTCTCGGGAGCCAACTGATGAGCAGCAGCGTCACGCAGACCCGCGTCGAGCAGTCGCCCGAGCAGCGCCCGCCCGAGCGCAGCATCTACTCGCGCAGCCTGCCGCGCTGGGCACCGCTGGCGGTGCTGGCCGTGGCCGCGGCGGTCGGGCTCCTGCTCACCGGGTTCAGACCGATCGCCAGCGTCGTCGTGGCCGGCCTGGTCTACCTCGTCGGCATCTACGTCCTGTCGCGGGTGGTCGAGTCACCGCGCAAGGCCACCGACCGTCTCGTCACCGGACTGGTGACGTCGGCCTTCGTCGTCGCCCTGGTGCCTTTGGTCAGCGTCATCTGGACCGTGATAAGCCGCGGTGGGCCGGTGCTCTCCGCATCGTTCTTCTCCTCCTCCATGCGAAACGTCATCGGGGAGGGTGGCGGAATCTTCCACGCGCTGTGGGGCACGTTGATCATCACCGGTCTGGCGACGCTGATGAGCGTCCCGATCGGCATCTTCACCGCGATCTACCTGGTCGAGTACGGCAAAGGCACACTGGCCCGCCAGATCACGTTCCTCGTGGACGTCATGACCGGCATCCCGTCCATCGTTGCGGGACTCTTCGCTTATGCGCTGTTCGTCGTCTTCTTCGGGGCCGGTGTGCGCATGGGAATCGGCGGTGCCGTGGCGTTGTCTGTGCTGATGATCCCCATCGTGGTGCGGGCTACCGAGGAGATGCTCAAGCTCGTGCCGAACGAGCTGCGGGAGGCCTCGTACGCCCTCGGCGTCCCCAAGTGGCGCACCATCAGCAAGGTCGTGCTGCCTACGGCACTGGCTGGAATCGCGACCGGCATCACCTTGTCGATCGCTCGGGTCATCGGCGAGACAGCGCCTCTGCTGATCATCGTCGGCATCACCGACTCGGCCAACTTCAACCCCTTCAGCGGAAGAATGGCAACGCTGCCGGTCTTCACGTTCTACGAGTACTCTGAGCCCGGGATTCCGCCCGAATTCGGCATCGAGCGGGCTTGGGGAGCAGCACTGGTTCTCATTCTGATCGTCTTGCTGCTCAACCTCCTTGCACGTCTTTTCTCAGTCTGGTTCTCCCCCAGTAACAAGGCTTAACCAGTCTCCCCGACCGCTCGAAGAGAGGGCCGACGTGGCCACCAGCATTGATGTCAGTGACCTTGACATCTACTACGCCGACTTCATGGCCGTCCAGGGCGTGACCATTCTGATCCAGGCACGCTCAGTGACGGCGTTCATCGGTCCGTCCGGATGCGGCAAGTCGACGTTCCTGCGTTCCCTCAACCGCATGCACGAGGTGATCCCCAACGCCCGGGTCGAGGGCAAGATCATCGTGGACGGACGCGACCTCTACGGCGCCGATGTCGACCCGGTGGCGGTGCGTCGCGAAGTGGGCATGGTGTTCCAGCGCCCGAACCCCTTCCCGACGATGTCCATCTCGGAGAACGTCATCGCGGGCCAGCGCCTCAACGGCAAGCGGATGAAGAAGGCTGAGTCGGACGAGATCGTGGAGCGGTCGCTGCGCGGGGCGAACCTGTGGGAAGAGGTGAAGGACCGGCTCGACCAGCCCGGGTCCAGCCTCTCCGGTGGACAGCAGCAGCGGTTGTGCATCGCCCGCGCGATTGCGGTCGAGCCGCAGGTGCTCTTGATGGACGAGCCGTGCTCGGCACTGGACCCGATCTCGACCAGCGCAGTGGAGGACCTGATCCACGAGCTGAAGGAGAACTACACGATCGTGATCGTCACCCACAACATGCAGCAGGCTGCGCGGGTGTCCGACACGACGGCCTTCTTCAACCTGGCCGGCGTCGGTCAGCCGGGGAGGCTTGTCGAGGCCGGCCCCACGTCGAAGATCTTCTCCAACCCCGACGACCCAGCCACGGAGGCGTACATCTCCGGCCGCTTCGGCTGAGCCGCTGCTACTGCGCCTCCGCCGCGCTGCGGGGCGTACGACCGCCTGCGGCGCATGCATCTATCGACATGTCGGCTGCGCGGACGACACCAAAGTCGAAAGATCATCGCGGCCGGACGCGGCTGACAGCGATCTATAGACATTCGGGCTGCTCGGACGACACGGATGTCGATAGATCGGTACGACCGTGGGGTCAGCCGGTGAGGGACGACGGCGGAGCGTCAGTGGGTGAGGTACGACCACGCGTCAGCCCGCGAGGTACGCG
>DASQMN010000270.1:0-5997 GCA_035645475.1 Nocardioidaceae bacterium | reverse complement strand
CGACATCCGCGACGGCAGCTTCGCGCAGCGCTTCATCGACGACCAGGACGCCGGTGGGCCGGAGTTCGCCGCGTTCCGGGAGAAGGGGCAGGCCCACTCCATCGAGGCGGTCGGCAAGGACCTTCGCGGGCTGATGGCGTGGGTACGCAGCGGTGACGACGACTACACCGAGGGCAGCGCCGCTCGCTGAGCCAGGTCGTGGAACAGGTCGTGGACGCCGTGCGACTGAGCAAGCGGCTCGCGTACGTGCTGCGCCACGACCCGGGCAGCATCGGGCTGACACTCGACCCGGCCGGCTGGGTGGACGTCGACGAGCTGCTCGCGGCACTGGCGGCGCGCGGCACGGCGGTGAGCCGTGCGCGGCTCGACCGGCTGGTGGCCGAGAGCGACAAGCAGCGCTTCGCGTTCGACGAGTCGGGCACGCGTGTCCGGGCAAACCAGGGTCACAGCGCCCGGGTGAACCTGGGGTACCTGCCGACGTCGCCGCCACCGGTCCTGTTCCACGGCACCCCGGTGCGCAACCTCGCGGCCATCCGGACCGAAGGGCTGCGGCCGGGCGGTCGGCACGCCGTGCACCTGAGCGCTGACGAGGCGACGGCTCGCCGGGTGGGGGAGCGCCGCGGGCGTGCCGTGGTGCTCCGTGTCGACGCCGCCGCCATGGCTGGCGAGGGCGCGGACTTCACCCGCTCGCCCAACGGCGTGTGGCTGGTCGAAGCCGTGCCGCCGGCGTACCTGACGGTGCTCGAGCCCGACCGACCCTGACGGCACCGGCATCGCCCGACAGCGGAAGCATCAGCATCGGGCAGCCGCGGGCGGCATCTGCCCGAGCGCTCAGCAGGTGAGCGGGAAGCGCTCGGCGAGGAGGCCCAACGTCGCGCGGTCACGGTGCGAGATGCCCTCGCGCCCGGTGCCGACCCGCGCGTACCGCACGTCGTCCCAGCCACAGGGCTCGCGCTGCCCGAGCAGCCCGTCCAGTGTCGCGCGCACGAGCCCCAGGGCGTCGTCGCCAGGCCCCGGCGCGGCCAGGTACGCCACCAGGTCGAGATGGTGCACGGCCGCCTCGAACACCAGCGTGCGCGTCAGGTCAGCGGCACTGAGCACGTGGCCCTGAGTCGCCAGCGGCTCGGCGGCATCTGTGATCCGCAGCAGGTGGACGGCAGCCGAGCACGTCTCGGCGTACGCCAGGCGCAGCGGCTCCAGCGTCGTCCACACCCCCGACACCACGCGCGTCAGCCGTCGCTCGGCCACAGCGGCCTCTGTGCCCGGTGTCCACGCTCGCCAGTACGAGACCGCGTCGGTGTCCGGCGGCCGGTCGGCCGGCGAACCGACCGCCACCAGCGCGCGGCGGGCGTCGCCGAGCAGGTGCTGCACCAGGTCGCGGACGCACCATCCGGCGCAGCCCGTCGGCGCCCACTCCGCCTCCCCGGCGAGGTCGGCGAGCACAGCATGCAGGTCGGCGTAGGCGCGTTCCAGGAGGTCGACAGGGCTCATGTCAGCGGTGCACCGCCACCACCACGGAGGAGTCGGAGGACACCATGACCTCGACCGACGTGAAACGCTCGTCGGTCAGCCACTGCTCGCGGACGACGTCGACCCGCCCCGAGTACACCGGTGGCCAGCCGGCACAGGGCGTGAAGTCGTCCAGCACCACCATGCCGCCCGGCTCCATCAGGTCGGCGATGCCGTCGGGGGACTGCTTGGCGTCGCGCACGTCGACGAACAGCAGCGCGAACGGGGCGAACCGTTCCAGCGCCGACCAGTCGCCGGCCACCACCTCGACCCGGTCGTCATCGGCGAACAGCACCGACACCTCGGCTGCCAGCGCCGGTGCGAGCTCTGCGGTGACCACCCGGGACTGAGACCTCATGCCACTGGCCAGCCACGCCGATCCCACCCCGCACCCGGTGCCGAACTCCGCCAGCGTGCCCGTGCGCGAGGCCGCCAGCGCGGCGAGCAGGCGTCCGGTCTCATGTCGGGTCGAGGAGAAGTAGCCGAGCCGGCCGGACAGCTCGAGCGCTCGGGAGACCACAGACGGCAGGTCGCTGGGAGCGCTCACCGGGGGAGTGTGCCAGACACCGATGAGACGTGCATCCCACACAGTGAGACGAAAGCCGCGTCCGGAGGCGCGCGGGCGGTGGTCCCCCTACAGTCGAACCGTGCGGATGTACGTAGCCATTCTCGTGTGCCGCGGCGGGGCCTGCTAGAGGCCTTCCTCGCCGCGGTGTTCGGTGTTGGCCTCGACCCGCAGCCAGGAACCCGGCGCACCACCCCGCGCCCGCTCCTTCACTTCTCGCCTCGGCCGGACGACCTCCGCGTGCCGGCGAGCAGGTGGCGGACTCGTGCCCTGCTCGGTGCTTGCGCAGCCGAGGCACGAAACGCTTGCCCACCAGCACTCAACCGACTTCTGAGGACCTCCGATGTATGACATGTACCCCGAGTGGGGACCGGCGCGGCACCGACCCGAAGCACACGACCCAGGGAGCCGGCACGCGCTGCAGACGGCTCTGGACCGGCGTGACAACGGGGGCGAACGGCCCGAGGACAACTGATCAGTGGGCACGACGACGCAGCAGGCAGCACCGGCTGTCGACGCCGTGCGTACGACGCGCAGCATCGCGGTGATCGGTGGTGACGGGATCGGCCCGGAGGTGACTGCACAGGCGATCGCCGTGCTGGAGCAGGTGGGACAGTCTGAAGGCGTCACCTTCGACCGCACCGACTACGACCTCGGTGCCCGCCGTTGGCTGGCCACCGGTGAGACCCTGCCCGACTCGGTCCTGGACGAGCTGCGCGGGCAGGACGCGATCCTGCTCGGCGCCATCGGCCACCCGGACGTGCCCAGCGGCGTGCTCGAGCGTGGGCTGCTGCTGCGACTGCGCTTCGAGCTCGACCAGTACGTCAACCTGCGCCCGTCCACCCTGCTCCCCGGTGTCGTCAGCCCGCTGCGCGACCCCGGAGCCGTGGACTTCCTCGTCGTGCGCGAAGGCACGGAAGGCCCGTACGTAGGCAATGGCGGTGCGCTGCGAGTCGGCACTCCGGCCGAGATCGCGACCGAGGTCAGCGTCAACACCGCCTTCGGTGTCGAGCGGGTCGTGCGATACGCCTTCGCCCGCGCCGCGTCCCGCCGCCAGCACCGGCTCACCCTCGTCCACAAGACCAACGTGCTGGTGCACGCGGGATCGCTGTGGCAGCGCACGGTCGCGGCGGTAGCCGAGGAGTTCCCCGACGTGGACGTCGACTACCTGCACGTCGACGCGGCCACCATCTTCTTGGTGACCGATCCGAGCCGATTCGACGTCATCGTCACCGACAACCTCTTCGGCGACATCCTCACCGACCTCGCCGCCGCGGTGACGGGCGGCATCGGGCTGGCGGCCAGCGGCAACGTCAATCCGGACCGAACGTCGCCCAGCATGTTCGAGCCGGTGCACGGCTCGGCGCCGGACATCGCCGGCCAGGGCAAGGCCGACCCGACGGCAGCGATCCTGTCGATCGCCATCCTGCTCGACCATCTCGGCCTGCCTGCCGCAGCCGCCCGGGTCCAGGATGCCGTCGCTGCCGACCTGGCCGGACGCGGGAGACGAGCGCGCAGCACCGACGAGGTGGGCCAGGCCGTTCTCGAGCGGCTCGCCTCGTTGACTTCGACCGCCTCGGTCTCATGAGCACCAGCCGCTCCGGCGTCGAGCAGCCCGCAGCTCGGCTCGACTACGGTGCTGCCATGTCTGACCGGTCCGCACCCGCGCGGCTGTCCCTGCAGCTGACGGGTGACCCGACCCCCGAGGCTCGCCGGGCGGAGATCCTGGCCGCCCCCGGCTTCGGCTTGCACTTCACCGACCACATGGTGCTGGTCGAGTGGACACCCGAGCACGGCTGGCACGCCGGTCGGCTCCAGGCGTACGGGCCGCTCTCCCTCGACCCCGCCACCGCCGTCCTGCACTACGCGCAGGAGATCTTCGAGGGGCTCAAGGCCTACGCGCACGACGACGGGTCGGTGTGGACCTTCCGGCCGGAGGCCAACGCGACTCGCATGCAGCGCTCGGCTGACCGGCTGGCGCTGCCTCAGCTGCCGGTGGACATGTTCCTCGAGGCCGTGGACACACTGGTCACCGTCGATCGGGCGTGGGTCCCGTACGGCGGGGAGACCAGCCTGTACCTGCGGCCTTTCATGTTCGCCTCCGAGGCGTTCCTCGGCGTCCGGCCGGCTCGACACGTGACCTTCTGCGTGATCGCCTCACCGGCGGGCGCGTACTTCCCCGGTGGCGTCCGTCCGGTGTCGATCTGGCTGTCCGAGAACCACGCGCGCGCCGGCCGTGGTGGCACCGGCGCAGCGAAGACCGGCGGCAACTATGCGTCCAGCCTGCTCCCGCAGCAGGAGGCCATCGCCGCCGGATGTGACCAGGTCGCGTTCTTGGACGCGGTCGAGCACAGGTGGGTGGAAGAGCTCGGTGGCATGAACCTCTGCTTCGTCTACGCCGACGGCCACATCGTGACCCCGGAGCTGTCCGGCACGATCCTGGAGGGCGTCACGCGCGACTCGGTGCTGGCGATCGCAGCCGACCTCGGCCTCAAGGTGGAGGAACGACGCGTCGCCGCCTCGGAGTGGCGTGACGGCGTCGCGTCGGGTGAGATCACCGAGGTCTTCGCCTGCGGCACCGCGGCCGTCGTCACACCCATCGGCATGTTGCGCTGGGACGGTGGCGAGGTCGGTCACGGCTTCGATACCACCGGCGAGGTCACCGCTGCCGTTCGCAGCCGGCTGCTGGACCTGCAGTACGGCCGAGCCGACGACCCGTACGGCTGGCTGCACCGGATCTGCTGATCCCCGCTGCCTGACCGTGCCGCGAGGGCGGCGCCACGCACACCCCCCGCCTTGCCCCGTCCTAGCCTCCGCCTCTGGGAGACTGCCGGTTCGACGGGTTCCGGCCGCGGGAGGTGGGCAGTGACCGATCCGCTGGTGCGCTCGCGGTACGACATCGCGACTCCCGACCCGTACGTGGGTCCGTACCGACTCGTCCGTCAGCTCGGTGAAGGCGGCATGGGCGTCGTCCACCTCGCGGTCGCCCCCGACTCGCAGCGAGTGGCGCTGAAGCAGCTGCGGCCACATGTCGTCGGCGATGCGGAGGGAAGGAACCGGCTGGCACGCGAGATCGCTGCCATGCGTCGGGTCGAGCATTCACGGGTCGCACCCTGCCTGGACGGTGACCCTTGGGGGTCGGTGCCGTACGTCGTGACGCGTTTCGTGGCCGGCTCCACGCTCGCCGAGCACGTGCTCGATGCCGGGCCGCTGGCCGGTGAGGATCTGCGCGCACTGGCGATCGGCCTCGCGGAGGCGATGGCTGCGGTCCACCGCGTCGGGGTGCTGCACCGAGACATCAAGCCGTCCAACGTGCTGATCGAGCGGGGAGAGCCCGTTCTCATCGACTTCGGTCTGGCCATGGCCGGTGACGAGTCGCGCATGACCTACGCCGGTTCGTTGCTGGGCACACCGGCGTACCTGGCCCCGGAGAGCGTGTTCGGCGACGAGCCGTCGGCTGCTGCGGACGTCTACGGCTGGGCGGCGACGGTTGTCTTCGCCTGCACCGGCCGCGGACCGGTGGGCGGCGGGCCGACCCTCGCCGTGCTCGAGCGCGTCCGCCGCGGCGAGGTCGACCTGCACGGCGTACCGGAGGACCTGCGGCCTCTGATCGCCTCCTGCCTCGCCGGGGACCCGCTGCTGCGTCCCTCCTCCGATCAGGTGCTGGCTTGGCTGGCCGCCCATCCGCTCGAGGACGCGCGATCGACGGCCTGGCCGAAGCCCCCGCGTTACGGCCAGGCTCTCCCGGCTCAAACGACGCCGCTGACTGTGGTGACATCACCGACCACGGCATCGGCGCATGTCGTCAGCGGAGCGTCGCCGATCCGGCCGCAGTCGCGCCTGGCTCGATGGCTCACCGGTGCAGGGTGGGTCTCGGCCCTCGTCGGCGTCCTGGCAGCGGCTCCGCTCCTCGCCACGGCTCT
>DASQMN010000269.1:0-4242 GCA_035645475.1 Nocardioidaceae bacterium | reverse complement strand
CCTGTCCGAGCCTCGCCGAAGTCGGATCGCCACCTGTATGTCGCTTGATCCGCGGTGTCACCGGGCTCACCGGCCGAACTGCGCTACTGGTGCCCTAGGCTCCAGCGGAGGAGTTCGTCAGGCATGACCGCCAGTACTACGGGCCGCTGTGCCTGGGCATCGGTGCGCTAGTCGCCATCGACCTTCGCAGCCGCTGAACCGGGTGCGTCTACGACGTCGAACTCAACGCACACCACACGGGTGTCGTCGGTGACGTCAACACCGTCGCGCGACCAGAACCGCCGGTGACCGTCACGCCAGTGCTCGATGGAGGTGAATCCCTCACCTTCCGCCTGCGCGAACTCCCACGGGACGTCAGCGAACCGGCGCACGGCGACGTCGGTGACCCGCAGAGTCGCGATGGCCCTCCCATCGTCGTCCACGAGGGCCAGCAGCTCACCGACCTGCTCGACCGGCTCGTCCTCCTGCTCGTAGTCCAGCGCCAGCAAGCCTGCGGTCGCCCGCTTCTCCCCGTGCAGCACGTAGCCGTTGAATCGGCGGCGGGACTCGCCCGGCCGACCCAGCTCCATGGCGCGCATGCCGTCGATGCGTGGCCAACTCACCGGATGACCATACGGCCGAGGTGACCGCGGACCGAGCGTTACAGGCGCGACCGCCCGTCGTACCCACCGCTCGGTGCCGCCAGCCCGAACACCCGCCCGACAGTGGGCGCCACATCGACGGTCTGCACCAGCGAGCTCGACGTGGTGCCGGCCTGCACCAGGGGTGAGCCGCCGGCGATGAAGAACGGGATGGGTTCCGTGGCCGGGTGACCGTGGTTGCCGGGGATCGGGTTCGACACCGGCGCAGGGTCGCTGAAGCGCCACCCCGCCTTGCAGTACGCCACCAGGTCGCCGGCGAGCGGGCTGAGCCGGAGCCGCGACGGAGGAAGCACGGACAGCACACCCTCGGTGGCCGTCGCCAGCTCGCGCATCCGGGCGACGGCAGCCGCGCGCTGTGCGCCCGACCCGGTCCAGTAGAGGAGATCGGCGCCGCCGTTCTGCGCGATGGTGACGCGCCCGGCGAGGAGCGGGTCCGCGGCGAACACCGGTGCGAGGCTGACGATCCGGTCGGGGTAGGACCAGTCCATCGAGTGGTCGGCCAGCACGATGAGAACGGCATTGGGCCACCGCCCGGTGCTGCGGAGGTGCGCCACCAGGCGGCCCACCTGCTGGTCGGCCGACACCAGGGCCGCGCGACGCGCCGCCGCCACCGTCGTACCGGTGACATCGCCATGGCCGACACGGTCGCAGTCACCGAGGTTGACGAACACGAGGTTGGGGTCGACCGAGTCGATCATCGCCAATGTGGCATCCATGGTGGCCACATCGGGTGCGTGGTCGGTGACCGGCACCAGCGGCTCGGGCTCCCAGCGGTACGTCGCCTGCGTACCGAAGATGCCGAACAGGTACTCCTTGCTGAGCACGGAGCCGGTGGTGAACCCCAGGCCACGCAACCGCCTGAGCACGGTCGGGGCGCGCATGTCGCTCGGGCGGTCCATGTCGCGCACCCTGGATTCGGCACGGTCATAGATCGAGTTCGCCGGCACGCCGCTCCGGTCCGGTCGCACCCCGGTCATCATCATCGTGTGGTTGGGGATGGTCTCCATCACCGGCAGCGACCGCGCGTTCGGGAAGTTCATCCCCCGCGACCGCAGCGCATGCAGCTGCGGCGTCTGCGCCAGCGTGATCTCGTTGGGGCGACAACCATCGACCACGACGACGTACACCCGGTTCTTGGGAACGACCGTCGCCGAGGCGGTCGGTGCGCCAGGCGCAGCCGAGACGACGACGGCCGCTCCGCTGGTCGCGGTGAGCTGCAGGAAGCGCCGGCGACTGACGGGCGCTGCTGGTTCGGTCATCTTACCGGTCCTCCTAGGACTCGGTGAACACGCTGGGTGTTGGCGTCGGTGGCCCACGACTGGGTCCACGACGAGGTGGCGCCACGGTCGGCCCGGTCGCTGATCTTGAAGTAGTCCATCTGGACGCGGGCGGCCGTGATGTCCACGACGCTGTAGCCGTGGTCGTCGAAGTTCAGGTACTTGACGTGCCGGTTGGAGGCCTTGATGCCCTCTTCGACGGCGACCGACGACGTGCGAGGCGGTGAGCCGGTGATGTCGTCGAGGTTGTTGCTGGTGACCGATGTACAGACGAACTCGGTGCCGACAGTCTGCGAGAAGGGGTACGTGCCCGCGTCGAGGGGCAGGTCGCACGCCCAGCCGGAGTGGATGTCGCCGGTGAGGAAGACGGTGTTCGTGACCCCGTTGTCGGCGAGATGACCGAAGAGCTCGGAACGGTCGGCGGTGTAGCCGTCCCACTGGTCGACGTTGTACGGCACGCCGTCGGGCGGCAGCAGGCCCGTGACGTCGTTGACGGCGTCGGCGAGGTCCGCAGGCAGCGGAGGGAAGACGACCGGCGCGATCATCACCGGATTGCCCACGATCCTCCACTGAACGCGCGGAGCGAGCAGCTGGTTCTTCAGCCAGGTCATCTGCGGGTCGCCGGTGATGGTGCGTGCGGGGTCGTCGACGTCATCGAGGGCGGTCTGCGCGACCTGCTTCGAGCGGTAGCTGCGGAGGTCCAGCATGGACAGGTTCGCGAGGGTGCCGAACCGGAGGGAGCGGTAGAGCCTGTCGCCGTCTCCGGACGCCGCGGTGTCCGACATCCGCGTGGGCATCCACTCGTGGTAGGCACGGTGAGCGCTGGCTTTGCGCCGCTGCCAGTCGCCCTCGGTGGCGGGGGTGTGGTTCTCGGCCCCGTCCCGATAGGCGTCGTTGGTGCTCTCGTGGTCGTCCCAGGTGACGATGAACGGCACCTTGGCGTGCAGCCGCTGCAGGTCGGCGTCCTGCTTGTACTGACCGTGGCGCTGCCGGTAGTCGCGCAGCGAGACCATCTCGCGAGGAGGAACGTGCGGACGGATGTCGCGGTTGTCGTACCCGTATCCGTACTCGCCCGGGGCGTATTCGTACAGGTAGTCGCCCAGGTGCAGCACCGCGTGCAGGTCGTTGCGGTTCGCCAGATGCCGGTACGGCGAGAAGTACCCGGCCTGCAGATTCGAGCAGGACACCACACCGAACCGCAGGTTGGCGGGCGAAGCGGTGGCAGCCGGAGCAGTCATCGTGCGCCCTACCGGGCTGGAGGCGCCGCTGTAGATGAAGCGGTAGTAGTAGGTGGTGTTGGCGGACAGGCCGCCCGGATCGATCTTGACGGTGTAGTCGTTACTCGCCGATGTGGTGAACACGCCGCTTGCCTTGACAGACGTAAATGCGGCGTCCGATGCGATCTGCCACCGGCCGGACACGGTGGGACCGCTCCCGACGCCGGGAACCAGTTGGGGAGTCGGCGTCAGCCTCGTCCACAGCACGACACGCGTTGGCAGTGGATCGCCGGAGGCGACCCCGTGACGGAAGTACGGACTCGCAGCGGATGCCTGCGATGCGCTGGCTCCTACGACGGTCGATGCAGCGGTGGCGGCAGTGGCGGCGATGAACGTTCGGCGAGCTAGCTCTGGCACGGAGCCAGCAAAGCCCGCTGAGCCGCGGGAGTCACGCCTCGCGCTCAGTGTTCATTCCGGGTTCCGCGGCCGTTAGCACCCATCCGTAAGCGCCTCGCCTGAGGGCATGCCAATCAGCGAACGTGCACCCGGACGTGGCCCCACGCGTTGTTGACATAACCCTTGGGGTTCCACACCTGCTCGACCGACTCCGGCTGAGTGGCCGCCGTGGTGTCCCACGCTCGAACCGTGATGCGTACCTCTCCTTCGTCCAGCAGCAGCTGCGTCCGCCACAAGCGCCATGTCCAGGGGCTGGACTGATCGTCCAGCTCGGCTTGGACCCACGTCCTGCCCCGGTCGACAGAGACGTCCACTCGGGTGATGCCACGGTCGTCGCCGGCGTAGGCGTAACCACTGACTTCGACCACCCCCGCCTGCACGATCGCACCGTCGCTCGGCGACAGGATGGACGAGTTCAACGCGACGGATGACAGGGACGAGCCCCGTCCTGGACCGGGTTCGCCGTCTGCGGGCAACAGCCGGTAGGCGGTGGCCTGGAAGTAGCTCTCCGACGGTTCGCGCCTCACGGTCACTCGCTCGACCCATTTCACGCTGCGCGCGCCGATGTAGCCGGGGACCACGACGCGCACGGGACCTCCATGGATGGGCGGAAGCTCCTGACCGTTCATCTGCCAAGCGAGCAGTACCTCG
>DASQMN010000268.1:0-3773 GCA_035645475.1 Nocardioidaceae bacterium | reverse complement strand
GGTGCCGTCGATCGGGTCGACGGCGACGTCGCACTCGGGTCCGTTGCCGTCGCCCACCCGCTCGCCGTTGAACAGCATCGGCGCCTCGTCCTTCTCGCCCTCACCGATGACAACGACGCCGTTCATGCCCACGGTGCCGATGAGCGATCGCATGGCGTTGACCGCGACGCCGTCGGCGCCGTTCTTGTCGCCTCGGCCGACCCATCGCCCAGCTGTCATGGCGGCGGCCTCGGTCACGCGGACCAGCTCCAGCGCCAGGTTGCGGTCGGGGGCGTCGCGTGGGGTGGCCAGTGGGTCGAGGTGGCTCGGGGCGCCGTCGGCACCTTCGCTGTGGCTTCGCTCGCTCACCGGTGTCTCCGTCCAGCCTCGTCGCCACCCGCTGTCCGCGGTCGGGAGCCGAGCGTATCCGTGGCCGCCATCCACTGCTAATGCCTCAAGCGGCGTACGCGTCGACCTCGACGGCCTTGACCGAGCACCACAGCGGCGACCCCGGCGCCAGGTCGAGCTCGACGAGTGCTTGCGGCGTGATGTCGGCGAGCAACGGCAGCACCCCGTCGACCTGCAGCCGCTGGATGTCGCCATGGGGAGTGATCGACACGACTCGTCCAGGCCATACGTTGCGCGCGCTGCCTCGGGGCGGTGACAGGGTGACGGTGACCGACCGGGGTGCGAAGGTGGCGAAGGCTGGGCCAGGCTCGAGCGTGCTGGCCGTCACGACGTGGGCACCGCCGGGCGAATGCAGCACGCTGCCGCGCAGGTCGCCGCGGACGAGGTTGAGCCCCATCAAGGCGGCCACGTGCGCGCTTCGGGGGCGGCTTGCCACGTCGAGTGGACGACCGGTCTGGACCACCCGGCCGGAGTCGAGCACGACCACCGTGTCGGCGAGTACGAGGGCGTCGAGGGCGTCGTGGGTGACCAGCACGCTGACTCCGCCGAAGCCGGCCAGGTGCCGGCGGAGAAACGTGCGCAGCTGCATGCTGGCTGCCGCATCGAGTGCGGACAGCGGCTCGTCGAGGAGCATGAGGTCGGGCTCGGTAGCCAACGCCCGCACGATGGCCACCCGCTGCTGCTGGCCACCGGAGAGCTGGGCCGGCCGGCGATCGGCTGCCGCCGCCAGCCCCTCTCGCTCGAGCGCCTCGCCCGCGGCGGCCCGTGCCTGCGAGCGGCCCAGTCCCCGGCGGTGCCGCATGCCGTACGCCACGTTGTCTCGTGCGCTCAGATGAGGAAACAGCAGCGTGTCCTGAAACACCACGCCGGTACGCCGCCCCGGCGCTGGCAGGCGTACCCCAGAGGCCGGGTCGTCCCAGCAGGTGCCGGCCACGGCGACGTGACCTTTGCTGAGCGGTGTGAGTCCGGCGAGCGCCCGCAGCACACTGCTCTTCCCGGCACCGTTCGGACCCAGCAACGCCACCACCTCACCGGGGCTGGCCCGCAGGGCAACATTCAGCTCGAAGTGTCCACGGGACAGCGCTACCCGCGCGTCCAGCCAAGCCGCTGGGCTCACCTCGCGCCCGCGCCGGATACCCAGCGCTCGCGGAGTAAGAGCAGCACGCCCACACTGATGACGAGGAGAAGCATGCTGAGGGTGTAGGCGCCCTCTGGATCGGTCTGCAGCACCTGGTAGACCAGCAGCGGCAAGGTCCGGGTGACCCCCTCGGTGGATCCGGCGAAGGTCGCGGTGGCGCCGAACTCCCCGAGTGCTCGGGCCCACGCCAGCACCGCGCCACTGGCCACGCCCGGCAACGCCAGCGGCACGGTCACTCGGCGGAACGTCTGCCAGCGGCTGGCTCCCAGGGTCGCGGACACCTCGTCGAAGCGCGGGTCGGCCGACCTCAGCGAGCCCTCCACAGCGATCACCAGGAACGGCAGTGCCACGAACGTCTGGGCCGCCACCACAGCTCCCGCCGTGTACGCGAGCTGCCAGCCGGTGAGGTCGTAGAGCCAACCTCCGATCAGTCCGGAGCGGCGACCGAAGACGGCGAGAAGTGCCACGCCGCCCACCACCGGCGGCAGCACCAGCGGCACGGTGACCAGAGCGCGCACCACCTGGCGTCCGCGAAACGTGACGCGGGCCAGCACCCAGGCAAGGGGCACCCCGAGCAGCACACAGATCGCAGCCGACACGGAGGCGGTGAAGAGGCTGAGCCGCAGGGCTTCCAGGACCGCAGGCTCGGTGAGCCGTTGCCATGCGGTCGACCACGGCGTGCGCAGCAGCAGGCTCAGCGGTGGCAGCACGAGCAGGAGCACACCGATCAGGGCGGGAAGCACCAGCACCGCCGGCACGCGTCCGAGAGCCGGCCCGGTGTCGGGGGCTGCGGCCTTGTTGGCGGTGGTCGTGGTGGAGGCGGGCACGTCAGGTGGCCGGTGGGCCGAAGCCGTACGACGCCAGCACTCGGCGCCCTTGCACGGACGTGACCAGCTCGACCCAGTCCTCCGCTGTCTGGGCCTGGGAGGAGTCGCTCACGACGGTGATGGGATAGGAATTCACGACCTCGGAGGCATTGTCGACGCCGACCGTACGCACGGCGTCGCCCGCCGCCTGAGCGTCGGTCACGTACACCAGACCAGCGTCGACCTGACCGCTGGTGACCTGGGTGAGCACCGACTTTACGTCCTCCTGCTCGGTGGTCGGCGCGGCGTCCACACCGGCCAGCGCGAGCAGCTGCTGGGCTGCCTGTCCGCACGGCGCGTCGGGTACGCACACCGCGAAGGACACCGCGTCGGAGTCCAGGTCGGTGATGCCCGCGACGTCGCCAGGGTCGTCGGGTGGGGTCACCAGGGTCAGCGTGTTGGTGGCGAAAGGCTGCGGCTCGGCCAGCCCTTCGTCCGCCACTCGGGCCATGGTCGCCTCGTCCGCGGTGGCCAGCACGTCGGCCGGCGCACCCTCAAGCACCTGCTGGGCCAAGACGGCCGAGGAGTCGTAGGACGTCTGCACGTCGATGTCGGGGTACGTGTCCTCGTAGACCGACTCCAGCTCGGTGAAAGCCTCGGTGAGGCTGGCTGCGGCGAGCACGCGCAGGACCGTCTGCTCGGCGTCGGTCTCGTCGGACGCGGCCAAGCCGGAGCAGGCGGAGAGCACGAGCACGGCCGCAAGCGCCGGCCCGCGACTCAAGACGGCACCTCGACCACGACGGTGGTCGCCTTGACGGCGGCGACGGCCAGCACGCCGGGCTCGAGGGCGAGGTCGTCGGCAGCCTCGCGGCTCATCAAGGACACGATTCGATAGGGGCCACAACACATCTCCACCTGGGCCATCACGGTGTCCTTGGTGACGGCTGTGACGATGCCGCGCAGGCGGTTGCGAGCACTGGTGGTTCGCGGACCGCCGCCGCGTTCGGGCAGGTGTGCGGTGCTGGTCGCCAGCGCGGCGAGCTCGACACCGTCCACCCCGGCTGATCCTCCCGGCGTGCGAGCGGGGGAGAACCGGCCTTGCTCCCCCCACCGGCGCAGCGTGTCGTCGCTGACTCCGAGGAGGGAGGAGGCTTCCGACAGGCGATACACCGGCATGGGGGCAGGGTAGCCGCACCTGCGGAGATATACCGTTGATCAGGCCGCATTCGCGGTACTCCTTGCGCCGGGCTTGACCCGCTGGCAGCCAGAGCGGATTGGGTGCCATCTCCAGCTCCAGCAAGCAGGCGGCGTCGTACCGTGACGAGCGGGGGTACTCGGCCGGACGGTGCAGTGCGGCGAGAGCGGTCATGGTGCGCACTCAACCATCGCCCCCGGCGCTCGTCAGGCACCATGGAGGCATGGACGAGGCCCCGGCGACCGAT
>DASQMN010000267.1:0-2601 GCA_035645475.1 Nocardioidaceae bacterium | reverse complement strand
CCGCGAGCGCTCCTCGAACGGCTTCCGGAGGATGTGCCGCGAGGAGCATCTGCACTACCTGCGGATCAGGGAGTGGCAGGACCTGCACGCACAGCTGCGCGAGGCGTGCCGCGAGCTGGGCATGACTTCGGGTGACCAGGTCCCCAGCCCGGCCGTGCTGTCGCAGGCGCTGCTCTCCGGCCTGCTGAGCCACGTCGGCATGCGTGATGCGCAGACCCGCGACTACCTAGGCGCGCGCAACGCGCACTTCTCCATCTTTCCCGGCTCCGCTCTGGCCAAGAAGGCGCCGGCCTGGGTGATGGCCGGCGAGCTGGTCGAGACGAGCCGCCTCTTCGCCCGCGATGTGGCGCGTACGGACCCCGCCTGGGTGGAGGCCGCGGCCGCTCACCTGGTGAAGCGGCACTACAGCGAACCGCGCTGGTCACGTAAGCGCGCGGCCGTGCTGGCCGACGAGCGGGTCACCCTGTACGGCATCCCGCTGGTGGCCGGGCGGTCGGTGACGTACGGCTCCGTCGACCCGCCGGTGGCGCGCGAGCTCTTCATCCGGCACGCGCTGGTGCAGGGCGAGTGGGACACGCGGCACCCGTTCTTCGCTGCCAACCGGGCCCTGCTGGAGTCGGTTGCCGACCTCGAGGACCGGGTGCGGCGGCGGGACATCCTCGTCGACGACGACACGCTCTTCGACTTCTACGACTCCCGAGTGGCAGCCGAGGTGGTGTCGGGCCGGCACTTCGACACCTGGTGGAAGAAGGTCCGCCGCGAGTCGCCGGACCTGCTCGACCTGGAGCGGTCCCTGCTGGTACGCGAGGCAGCCGTGCCGGAGGACGTGGAAACCGCCTTCCCCGACGCCTTCGCGACCCGCGGCGTCGAGCTGCCCTTGTCGTACGCCTTCGAGCCCGGTACGGCCGCCGACGGCATCACCGTGGAGGTGCCCCTGACGGCGCTGCACCAGGTCGACCCGACCGACTTCGCGTGGCAGGTACCCGGTCACCGGCTGGAGCTGGTGACGGCTCTCATCCGTACGCTGCCCAAGGCGCTGCGCCGCAGCTTCGTGCCGGCCCCCGACCACGCCCGCGCCGTCCTGCCCGAGCTCACCGGCAATGGGTCGCCGGTCGAGCAGCTCGCCGACGCTCTGCGCCGGCGTACGGGTGTGGTGGTGCCGCACGACGCCTTCGACCTGGCGTCAGTGCCTGACCACCTCAGGATGAACTTCGCGGTCGTCGAGGACGGCTCGGTCATCGCCACCGGGCGTGACCTCGAGGCGCTGCGCGCGCAGCTGGCCGACCGGCTGCGGACGAGCCTGACCCGGGTTGCGCCGGAGCTGGAGCGCAGCGCCCTGACGTCGTGGTCGATCGGCGACCTTCCGTCTGTGGTGACCCGCAGCGTCGGCGGAAACGAGGTGCACGGCTATCCCGCGCTCGTCGACGACGGCGGCTCCGTCGGCGTACGCGTGCTGGAGACGCCGGCAGCGCAAGCGGTTGCGATGCGGTCGGGAACTCGCCGGCTGCTGCTGTTGTCGACGCCCTCCCCCGCAGCCCAGGTGACGCGCCGGCTCGACACCCCGGCCAAGCTGGCGCTCGCCGCGTCGCCGTACCCCAGCGTGGGGGCACTGCTCAACGACAGCGCCGCGGCGGCGGTCGACTGGCTGGTGGAGCGAGCCGGTGGACCGGCGTGGACCGCGGCCGGGTTCGCCTCCCTGCATCTCCGGGTCCGGTCCGACCTGGTGGACGTCACCTCGGAGGTCGTGCGCTCGGCCGCCCAGGCTCTGGAGCTGACCGGTCCGGTGCGGACGGCGATCGAGCAGGTACGGGTACCCGCCGCGGCCGAGGACCTGCGCGCCCAGCTCGCGTTCCTGGTGCACAACGGGTTCATCGCACAGGCCGGGCATGACCAGCTCGTACACCTGCCCCGCTACCTGCGGGGCATGCTGCGACGGATCGAGCGGCTCGCGACGGCGCCGCTTCGTGACGCGCAGGACATGGCCACCGTGCAGGCGCTGGAGGACGCGTACGACATCGCCCTGCGCGAGCGCGGGCTGGCGGAGTCCGACCCGCAGGCCCGGGCCGTTCGATGGATGCTCGAGGAGCTGCGCATCAGTCTGTTCGCGCAGACCCTCGGCACGGCTCTGCCCGTGTCGGCCAAGCGCGTCCGTACAGCACTGGCCGACCTGCGCTGAGCCGCCTTCCGTGCTGGCGCGGTGTGTGCGTCGCCTACTTCACGTCGAGCAGGTCGATGACGAAGACGAGCGTCTTGCCCGAAAGCCGGTGCCCGCCGCCGGCGGGCCCGTACGCCATCTCCGGCGGGATCGTCAGCTGTCGACGGCCACCCACGCGCATGCCCGGGATGCCTTCCTGCCAGCCCTGGATGAGCCCCTGCAACGGGAACTCGATCGACTCACCACGGTTCCACGATGCGTCGAACTCCGCACCGGTGTCGAACTCGACACCGACGTAGTGCACCTCCACCCGGTCACCCGGCTTGGCCTCGGCGCCCTCGCCGACGGTGATGTCATGGCTCTGGAGGTCGGTCGGGGGCTCGCCCCCGGGGAAGTCGATCTCTGGCTTGGTCGTCATGCCGCCATCCTGGCAGGACCCGCTGCTA
>DASQMN010000266.1:0-3206 GCA_035645475.1 Nocardioidaceae bacterium | reverse complement strand
GGGGCTGGCCTGTCCGGAGAGGACCGACTGCACGCCGTTGTACATCGCCTCGTTGAACAGGTCCGACGTCATGACGTCGATGTTGTAGCCGAAGTCGCCACCCTCGGCGAGCTCAGCGGTGTCCTCGAGCACCTGTGCGTTCAGCGGGGTCACATCAAGGCCTTCGGTGTCGATCGGCCGCGGCGGGATCGTGTGCAGGTTCTCGATGGTCCAGGCTCCGTGCTCCTCCGATGCGAGGAAGTTGAGGAACTCGATGGCCGACTCGGAGTTCTCGGTAGTGGCCGAGACGTAGGGGCCCGAACCGAGGCCGCTCACGAAGATGCCCGGTCCGTCCGGAGCCGGGAAGGGGATGAAGCCGACCTCGAAGTCGGTGTTGTCGTCGATCTCGCCCACCAGCCAGCTGCCGGTAGGGATCATCGCCGCGTCGCCGGAGTAGAAGAGGGCGGTGGAGTTGTCGTAGTCGACCGACGTGGGCGACTCGGGGAGATAGCCGCTCTCGTTGTAGGTCTCCCACAGGTCGAGCGCGGCGACGACCTCGGGGGAGTCCCATGAGGACTCACCGTTGATGAGCGCCTCCATGCCCTCGGAGCCGACGTCGCTGGACAGCGCCATGCTGAGCAGGTGTCCGCCCTCCCAGCCTTCCTTGTCACCGACGGCCATCGGGATCATGCCGGCGTCCTTGATCGCCTGTGACGCGGCATCGAGGTCCTCGAGGCTTTGCGGCTCCTCGAGGCCGAGCTCCTTGAAGATGCCCTTGTTGTAGTAGACGCCGATGGTCTCCAGCTCACCGGGAATCCCGTAGACCTTCCCGTCGACGGTCACCCGCTCCTTGGCGAAGTCGTAGACCTCCCAGTTGTTCTCCTCGTAGGCATCGGTCAGGTCCATGACCAGACCGGCCTCGGCGAGCGCACCCCCGAAGCCGGGCCCGGAGCCCCAGTTGAAGACGTCGGGTCCATCACCTGAGCGCAGCTGGGTCTGCAGCACCGTGCGCATGGTGTCGAAGGGCAGCGTCTTCGTGGTCACCGTCACGCCGGACTCCTTCTCGAAGTCCTCGACGTGCTTCTCCAAGGCCTTGAGCGCGGCGGCGTCCTCAGGCTCCTCGATCAGCCACTCGAGCGTCTTGTCATCGGCTGTGTCGCCGCCGTCGTCGGAAGAGCTCGAGGCCGTCCCGCCCGTACAGCCGGCGGCGACCAGACAGGCCGTCGCGGCCGCGGCGGCCACCTTCAAAGTCGGAGACTGCTTCATGACGGTTCCCTTGGCTCGGTGAAGGTCGCAGGCTGCGGGCGGTCAGGTGGTCCGCCGCGTCGGCTGGGACCTAGTGAACTCCTGAGATACTTTCACTGCGGAACGAATCAGTGTCAAGAGTCGTGATGTGGCCGTTACCGGCGCGTCGTCGCTCGGCCGGTCGCCACCTCGGGAACTCCGCCTGGATGGCGATGGCAGACGCTCCGCGAGCCCACTCGAGGAAGCCCATCGGGCGGATGACCAGCTGCGGATCGGCGCCCGCGGGGGCGTACTGCTGGAGTCCCTCGTCGACCGAGCTCCGGGCGATCTCGGCCAGATGCACCCCTTCGCCGGACAAGATGATGAGTCGCACGCCGGTGAGTGAGCTGATGGCGGCTGCGGCCCTGCCCAAAGCGTGTGCTGACTCATGCACCACTCGGCTGGCGACAGGATCACCTCCCTGGGCCATCTCGAGCACCTCGTCGTACCCCACCCGGCGACCGTGCCCCACCGACACGGCCGCGGTGATCGCGTCGGTGGTGAGGTAAGCCGTCAGGCACCCGCGGTGTCCCAGCGGACACAGCGGACCCGACGGATCGATCGGGAAATGGCTGACCGGGTGCATCTGCGTCGGCACGAGTGCGTTGTTGACCACGAGCCCGTAGCCGATGCCGGCGCCGACGGTGAGCAGGGCGAAGTGCGTCTTGCCCCTGCCGAAGCCGAACCAGTGCTGCGCCTGGGTGAGTGCCACGACGTCGTTCGCGAGGTGCACGGGTATGTCGACCTGCGCCCTCAGCAGCGCCCGGAACGGAACGTTGTGCCAGTGCATGAACGGGGAGTCGGACACCATCTCGCCTCGCTCGACCTGGCCGCCGACGGTGACGCCGACCGCATCCAGTGGCTGGTCAGTGCGCGACCTGACGTCGTCGATGATCCCGCGTACCACGTCGACCACGTCGGGCACCTTCAACGAGCGGACCGGGACGACACAGCTGTCCAGGACTCGCGTTCGAAGGTCGGTGACCACCGCATAGATCACCTCGGTGGTGAGTTTCACACCAACGAACCGGTACTCCTCGGACACGACGTTCAGCGGAAGCGACGACCGCCCTCGACCGGGCGTGCGCACCGCGTCGGCCGTCACCAGCACGCCTGCATCGAGCAACGGCTTGACCAGGCGCGTCAACGTGGCCGGGGAGAGCCCCATGCTCTTCGCCAGCTGCGCCCGCGACTGAGCGCCGTGCAGCAGTACCTCGACCGCCACGGACTTCGACGTGTCAGGCAGCGAGAACGTGTCCGGGTCCGGAGCACCTTCCATCCGACTGCCCTTCTCGAACGACGCGGGGACGACTTCTACCAGCGAGAACCGGCTGCCAAGGTGCAGACGGCCGCCTAGCGGGTGTGGCAACATGGCGCATCGCCAACTTTCACATCGAAACTAATGGAAGCGACGCACCGTGCCAAGACCGTCCACGACGACTGCGGAGCGCACCCAGCCACTGGTGCTGACAGTGGGGGATTTGTCCGTAGTCGTCGACGTCACGGCCGGAGTCCCGCGCGTCCTGCACTGGGGCCCACCGGTCAGCGCCTCGGCGTCGGACCGGAAGTTCCTGCAGGCACTGCCCCTGTCGCAGTCGGGTGCCGATGGGCTGAGCGGGAGCGCCTTCCCCGCCGTCCTACCCGAGCAGTCCGCAGGGTGGGTCGGGACGCCGGGCCTGGAAGGACACCGCGACGGGCTGGCCTTCTCCACCCGGTTCACATCCAACGGCTACCAGCTCACCGAGGGCACCGGGGGCAGCCGAACGCTGGTGACGAGCGGTGTCGACGAGGTCGTCGGTCTGGAGATGTCCACCACTCTCGAGCTGCTGCCGGCCGGGCTGATCCGACTTCGCGCCGGCGTCACCAACACAGCGGTAGACGGCGCCTACACCGTCGACTCCGTGCGCCTGGCCCTGCCCGTACCGGCGGAGGCGCAAGAGCTG
>DASQMN010000265.1:0-4502 GCA_035645475.1 Nocardioidaceae bacterium | reverse complement strand
TGGTCGCCCGAGTACCCCTGCCTGACCGCGGTGGGTCCGGACCGGGTGTGAGAGCGGGTCGCTGACCATGCGCCAGGTGCTGGGCTCGCTGACCCTTCGGGGCCGCAGCTTCCTCACCACGGGGCTGGTCCTCTCCGTGGTTTCCCTGGCGCTGGGCCTGGACGCATTGCTGCGAGCGGGCGTGCTGGTCACAGCTCTCCCGTTGCTGACCGCCTGGGCGAGCCGCAACACCGATGCGGAGTTTCTCGTCGGGCGAGTCGTCACGCCGGCGCGTCTCCCGCTGCGACACCGGGGCGAGGTGGTGCTGACCCTCCACGATCGTGCCCGCGTACCCGTCGGGGTGTTGGCCCTGGAGGAACAGGTGCCACGGGCGCTCGGCATGCCGGCTCGCTTTCTGCTGCACCGACGACCCTCGACGCGGGAGCACGGTGTGTCCTACGCGATCCAGGGGGTGGTGCGCGGAAAGCACCGGCTCGGGCCGCTGAGGATCCGGACGCTCGACCCCTTCGGTCTGGCGCAGTCCGTCAGCATGCTCTCCGGCACGTCCACTGTCACGGTCGTACCGGCGGCAGTGCCGCTACGTAAACTGGGCACCATCGGCGCATGGTCGGGCACCGGCGAGGTGCGCCCGCATGCTCTGGCCGTCGGCGGCACGGAGGACATCACGGTGCGGGAGTACCAGCGCGGGGACGACCTTCGCCGAGTGCACTGGCGTAGCACCGCGCGCACCGGGGAGCTGATGGTGCGCCGCGAGGAGCAGCCCTGGCAGAGCCGGGCCAGCGTGCTCGTCGACACTCGCGCCGTCGCCCACGTCGGTGCCGGACAGGCGTCGTCGCTGGAGTGGGCGGTGACGGCGGCGGCCTCGGCGGTGGTCCACTTGGCCGGCGAGCAGGTCACCGTCCGGCTTGCGTGCGGTGCCGCGGTGGACGTCCGGGCGGGGTGGCACGACCGGTCCACGCACACGTGGGTGCAGACCGGGCCGCTGCTCGACTCGTTGGCGGCTGTCGGCCTCACCGAGGAGCACACGCTCGCCAACGACCTGTCTTCACTGTCTGGGGAGACCGGCTTGCTGCTGGCCATTCTCGGAGGTCTGTCCGCCAGGGAGCTGGCGCAGCTGCGCCGGGTTCCCGGCGCCAGCCGTCAGTCCCTGTGCCTGCTGCTCGACGTCGAGTCCTGGCAGCGCGGGACGCGCGGCGTCTCAGCTCAGGCGCAGGAGCGGGCGAAGGCCTTGCGCGCGAGCGGCTGGGTCGTCTCGGTCGCCGGGCCGTACGACGACGTTCGCGCCGCCTGGGACCGGCTGGTGAGCCCGAGGGCCGCTCATGCCGCTCGTTCCCCCGCTGACCAGGGCGACCTAGCCGACGCTTCCAGCGTCGGTGAGCATGCCGCTGCGCCGGGAGGGACCCGATGAGCACCTCGCGTGAGCCCTTGGCCACCAGCCTGAGCGTCCCACTCTGGGGACTGGTGGTGACAGCGGCCGCCATGTTGGCGCTGTTCCCGCTCACCGCTGACCATGACTTCTTGGTCACCGGCATGGTCGGTGCCGCTCTCGTCGTGTTCGTCGGTGTTCTGGCCAGGGCCGAGGGGGCCGTCCGGCCGTTCGCGGTACCGCTGCAGCTACTGGTTCTGGTGCTGTGGGCGACGGCGCTCATCGCGCCTGATCAGGCATGGCTGGGAGTGCTTCCGACACCTAGTGCGTTGGAGGCCTTGCGCTACGACATCGACCGCGTGCTCACCTTGGCGGCCACCAACCCTGCGCCGCTGCCGCCATCGCCTGCGCTGGCCGGCTTGCTCGCGCTCATCGTGGCCGTACTCGCTGCCTTGGTCGACCTGCTTGCGGTAACTGCTCGCCGTGCCCCCCTTGTCGGGCTCCTGCTGCTGGGCGTCTACATGGCTCCCGTCGCCTCGCTCAGCGGACAGGTGAGCATCCATGCGTTCTGGCCCGGGGCGCTTGCGTGGGTGGGCTTGCTGCTGGCTGCCGAGCGCACCACCATGCAGCGGTGGAGCGCTCCCACGGAAGCGTCAGCTGACAGTGCTGGGCGGCCGTCGGCAGGATGGAACCTCGACCTGCTGGGCCGGCAGGTGGGCCTCAGCGCGGTCGGCGTCGCGCTGATCGTGCCGTTCATCCTGCCGGCGGCATCGCTGCAGCTCGTGGGCAGCGGAGGCCTCTTGGGGGACGGCGCAGGAGGCGGATCCGGTGTCATCAGCGTGAACAACCCTGTCCTGGACCTGCGACGCAACCTCGTGACGCAGCCCGACATCAGGCTGCTCACGGTGCAGACCGACGACCCGGCGCCAGGCTACTTGCGCACGTCGGTGCTGGACGCTTTCACCGGCACCCGGTGGGAGCCGAGCAGTCGCGACGAGAGCAACGCCGTCGACACCGACGATGACCTGCCCTCGGTTCCGGGTCGTACCGTCGACATGCCGACTCGCGAGGTCTCGTACGCGGTGCAGGTGAGCCCGCACTTCAACTCGTCCTGGTTGCCCGTCCTCTATGCGCCCACATCGGTCGACGTCGAGGGCGACTGGCGGGTCGATCGCGACACCATGGACGTAGTGGTGGGCGACGACGAGGAAACGCTCACGAGCATGAACTATGAGTTCACCTCGACCCTCGTCGACCCCAGCCCGGCCCAGCTGCGTGCAGCACCGCCACCGCCTGAGGCACTCGGGGCGCTCACGGATCTGCCCGACGATGTGCCTGCGATCATCAACCAGCGGGCCCGGGAGGTAACGGCCGGGACCACGACCGACTACGACGCCGCGCTCGCCATCGAGCAGTGGTTCCGTGACCCCGATGAGTTTGTGTACTCGACCGAGCCGGCGTCGGGCACAGGGATGCAGACGATCGCCGAGTTCATCGGCGAAGGACGGGAAGGCTACTGCGAGCAGTTCGCCAGTGCCATGGCGCTGATGGCTCGCTCCGTCGACATCCCCGCCCGGGTAGCTGTCGGCTTCCTTCGGCCAGAGATCCGACCCGGCCGGGGTGGCCAGACCAGCTATGTCTTCGCCGGCGGAGACCTGCACGCCTGGCCCGAGCTCTACTTCGAAGGCGTCGGGTGGGTGCGCTTCGAGCCGACACCGGCCGACCGCACCGGCAACGCCGGCTCGACGAACGCTGAGGACGCTCCGGCCGATTCCGGTGGCCGAGTGCCGGAGCCCGAGCGGGTCCCCCAGGGGGACACGGCGGCTACTGAGACCTTGCAGGCGGTCAGCGAGGCACCGATGTCCGTGCGGAGCGACGTCAGTCTCCGCACGGTCGCCGGCACGCTCGTGCTCCTGGGCTTGGCGGGCCTGCCCGCCGCCTGGCGCGCTGCTCGGGCACGGCGCCGCTGGGCCACGGTGAGCAGCAACCCCCAGCAGTGGCCGGAAGCGGCCTGGGCGGAGCTGGGCGACAGCGTGCTGGACCTGCGCCGTCCATGGGACCGGGCGGCGACGCCCCGCTCAGCCGGGACCGCACTAAGCCCCCTGCTGCGTGACGACCCGTCCGCGGAGAAAGCCCTCGCCCGGTTGGTGCGCGCCGTCGAGCGGTCCCGCTTCGCCGATGCCAGCAGCAACGCCGGGGCAGATGCCGAGGCAGTCGCTCCATCGGCCCAGGCCGAGGTGGACCTGATCGTGCGGGCGGTGGCCGATGGCTGCAATGGCAAGCAGCGACGCCTCGCACGCTGGTGGCCTCGCTCGGTGTGGGCAGTGAGCCGGCCGGGCTGGACGAACTGGACGAAGGCGCGTCTGCGGCAGGTGTGAGAGCGAGCTACCCAGTAGCACTGCGGACCTGGGCCGGATCGCTCAGCCGTCGTGGCGGGGCGTCCCAGCCCCCGGGTCGGACCCCGGGTGAGTGCTGCCGCGAAGGTCAGGTGGTGTCGTCGCGGCGCTTGCGCCAGCGCTCTTCCATACGGTCCATGAACGAGTCAGTGCCGGCGGCGGTCGCGCGGTTGCGGCTGGCGGCACGCGGAGTGGGGGCGCTCGGCACCGGCTCGACGGTGCCGGTCGAGCGGCGCCATTGGGAGACGAAGACGTAGGCAGCAGCCAGCATCGCCAGGAAGCCGATGACTGCCACGACGGTCATCTTGACCACCGCACCGGTCATCAGAATGGCGACTCCAGCCAGGAAGCCGGCTGCGGCAAGGGCTGCCCGTCGGCGGCTGCGTGCGCGCAGCGCTGAACCGCGCAACGTGGAGGCGAACTTCGGATCCTCCGTAGAGAGCGCCTGCTCCATTTGCTCGAGCAGTCGCTGCTCTTCCTCAGACAGCGGCACCGTCGACCTCCCGCGGTCACGTACACCGACGGCCGACCAGCCGTCTGTATCAGTCTAAGCAGCGAGCGGTACATCGGAAACCCAGACGACAAGAACTGTGATCTCCCGTTGTCGACTCCGGCCTTTCGGACCGGCCCGCGCTGTCGACGAGCACCAGGTGAGGCGGCGGCTGTCGCCCCGAGATCGAGGCCACGAACGGCGGCGACTGACAGTCAGGGCAAGGAACGGTCTGGGCTCGTAGCGGTGG
>DASQMN010000264.1:0-2804 GCA_035645475.1 Nocardioidaceae bacterium | reverse complement strand
AGCGCGACACCGTCAGTGAATGCCGCATGAGCCAGCTTCGGATGGCAGATTGGCCACGTGACTGCACCCGACGACTTGCGTGCTTGGCGCCCGAAGCCCGACGAGCCGCTGGCAGCCTTCGACCACGCCAACGCCAGTTTTTTGACGCCCTACCTGGCGATCGGCGGAGACCTTGACATCACCGAGCATGACGTCGCCCTCGGCCAGCTGGAAGAGCTCGGCGCAGCCGGGATCACGCACGTCATTGACGCCCGCATCGAGGCGAGCGACGAGGAGTGGATCCGGGAGCGCAACGCAAATGTGGAGTACCTGCACCTGGGCATCGACGATGCCGGCCAGCGTGTCCCCGACGCGTGGTTCGACGAGGGGGTGGCGTTCGCACGCCAGGCCATCGAGTCCGGTGGGGTGGTGCTCGCGCACTGCCACATGGGCATCAACCGCGGACCGTCGATGGGCTTCGCCATCCTCCTTGCCCTCGGGTGGGGCGCCCGCGAGGCCTTGGACGCGATCTACGTCGCGCGGCCCATCGCGTTCGTCGCGTACGCCGAGGATGCGCTGCGGTGGCACCACACCGACAATCCAGCTGAGCTCGAGGCCGACCTGCAACGCCTGCACGAGTGGCGCGCCAGCAACGAGCTGGACCTGGAGCAGGTCCTGCGCGCCACGCGGGTCCAAGAGGACCCCTTCGCTTGAAGCGCGCGCTGAGCCGGCCCCGGTGCGCGCACGACTGTGTCGCTGAGTTCCAGGCCCATCGCATTGAGACGAGCGTGGTTGCTGATTACGTCCGCCGTGACGTCCGGCCACCGTAGGAATAGAGTCCGGACAAGCTCCAGGCGCTGAGGAGCCGGGCACCATCCTCCGTGGCAGGGGTGCCTGCATCAGAAGTCACTGTGTCGGTTGGCGAGTACTCGCGGCAGTGCGGGGGCTGCCGGATCTACGTGAAGGGACTTTCATGGTTCAGATGCCCGCAGCCGTTCCCGCCTTACCCGAGCGCGCCTTCCGACGTGTGCTGTGCGTCGTGGCGCACCCCGATGACGTGGAGTACGGGACCTCGTCGGCCGTCGCAGCCTGGACCAGCTCGGGCGTCGAGGTCGCGTACCTGTTGCTGACCCGGGGTGAGGCAGGGATGGATGCCAGCCCGCCGGAGGAGACGGCGCCGCTGCGCATGCGCGAGCAGATTGCCGGCTCCGTGGCGGTCGGCGTTTCCGAGGTGGATTTCCTGGAGTACCCCGATGGCGTCCTGGTGTACTCGATGGAGATGCGACGAGACATCGCTCGGGCGATTCGCAGCTTCCGACCGGATGCGGTGGTCGTAGGCACGTGGGAGGTGGAGTTCGTCGCGGGTCTCAACCAGGCGGACCACCGTGTGGCCGGCTTGGCGGCGCTCGATGCCGTGCGTGATGCGGGCAACCGCTGGGTCTTCCCCGAGCTTCTCGGGGAGGGGCTCGAGCCCTGGTCCACCCGGTGGCTGCTCGTGGCCGGTGACTCCCAGCCGACCCACGGTGTCGACGTCTCAGGCGAGGCACTCGAGCGCGGCATCACCTCACTGGAGGCCCATGGCGCCTATCTGGCCGGGATTCCTGGCCACCCTCCGCCGCGGCTCATGCTCACTGCCATCACCGCCATGCAGGGACGAGCGATGGGTGTGTCCAACGCCGTCCTGTTCCGCGCCTTCGACTTTCACGCACCGCCTCCGATCGCGCTGGAAGCCATGCAGCAGGGCGACGCCGGCAGGGCGTGACGCCTCGTCCACATCCGGGCCGGTAACGCCCACCCACCCACCCCGTCCGGTAGCCGATCCTGGGCAGGACACGGGCGCTTTCCCCGACCTGATGGCTCCTGCCGCGTGTGAGGACGTCATCAGTTGTCCCCTGAGAATGGGTGTATGACCATCTAGGTGTGGATGGCCATGCGGACGGAGTCGAGAGAGGCTGGCCGCTGCTGGCCCTGCGGCTAGCGGTCGGTGGAACAACTCTGCGGCATGTTCGCGAGGGCGATCTACCCCACCTGGGAGCGATCCAGCCCGACGACTACGAGCATGATCCCCGCGCCGAGCCGATCGCCACGCACGATGTGGCTGAACATCGCCGACGGCTCCTCTATCAGGAGTACTGGCGCTCGGTCGGCAACTGGTCACCCACGTCTTGGGGCCTGGTCTTCATCCTCGAACATGGCGGAGAGGTGGTCGGTGTGCAATCCCTGGAGGCTGAGCAGTTCCTGTCCCTTCGCACCGTCGACTCGGGGTCTTGGCTGGTGAGGACCGCTCGCGGACGTGGCATCGGCGTCGCGATGAGACGAGCCGTGCTCGGGCTGGCTTTCGAACACTTGGGGGCGCACGCAGCGGTTACCTCGGCCCGGGCGGACAACGCAGCATCGCTGGGGGTATCGCGACGAATCGGCTACACCGACAACGGCGTGAGCCTCAATGCCGGGACCGGTGGGCTCGCCGAACTCCGACACATGCGTTTGACCCGAGAGACCTGGAACGCGTCAGGACAAGGGAACCAGGTGGTGATCTCGGGGATGCGGGCCTGTTTGCCATGGTTCGGGCTCGTCAGTGACACCGCCACTCTCAGCCGGTACTAGACCATCGCTGACCGGTGCCGAGTGCCATGACCTAGAGAGACTGAGTACTCGCGCTCATGCGGCCGGCTGCCAACCGGTCCAACACTGCTGTCATGGCACCGAACCACGTGATCTCCGAGCGCCTGGGCGCCCAGTCGGTGAGAGCGAGCCAGTTGACCTGGCTCGAGGGCGAGCTCAGGGCCTGGCGTGCCGCGGGGCTCATCGAAGACGCGCACGAG
>DASQMN010000263.1:0-27364 GCA_035645475.1 Nocardioidaceae bacterium | reverse complement strand
CCACAGCACCATGCGCGCAGCCCGCAGCTGCTCCGGCATCACCCCGCCACCAGGACGGTGCGGGTCGTACACGACGCAGTCGTCGAGACGCAGCCCGAGCTCGAGCACAGCGGTATTGCGCCCGAGGTGCTGGTCAGGCATGAAGAGCACCCGCTCACCGCGCTCGAACGCCCACTCCAGGGCGGTACGCGCGTTGGAGGACGTGCATACGGCGCCGCCCTCGCGCCCGCAGAACGCCTTGATGTCGGCTGATGAGTTCATGTACGTGACAGGCACGGTGCTGTCGGCGAGGCCGGCGTCGGCCAGGACGTCCCACGCGTCCTCGACCTGGTCGAGGCGAGCCATGTCGGCCATGGAACAGCCGGCGGCAAGGTCGGGCAGCACCACCTGCTGGTGGTCGGCGGTCAGGATGTCAGCCGACTCCGCCATGAAGTGCACGCCGCAGAAGATGATGTAGTCGGCATCGGGACGTGCCGCTGCCTCGCGGGCCAGCTTGAACGAGTCGCCGGTCACGTCGGCGAACGCGATGACCTCGTCGCGCTGGTAGTGGTGCCCGAGAACGAAAGCCCGGTCGCCGAGCGCCGCGCGTGCTGCGCGGGCACGCTGCACCAGGTGCGGGTCGGACGCGGGCGGAAGCTCACCGGGGCAGTCGACGCCGCGCTCGGAGTCCAGGTCGACGCCTCGACCCATGAGGAGCAGCGGTACGGGGGCCGGTCGGTTGGAGATGGTCGTCACGAGCCCTCCTCAGCAGTCGACGTCCTGGCGCCCAGCCTGGCACCCGTCACAAGTCCGCCGGTCGAGCCTGCATTCCCGGCTGTACGGCGTTCGGCCGTCACAGGTGATAGCCCGACGGCAGGTAAGGCGCAGGCGGCCGCATGTGCCGAAGGGCCAGGTACCCACGCTGGTGAACCTCGAGCCGGGCGGCCATGGCGACGTCGACCGCCCACTCCTGCTCGGCGCTGACATGGCCGAGCTCGACGGGTTGCCCGGGCACGGTGCGAGCCAGGCACTCCCAGAGCAGCCGCTGGGCGGTACGCATGTTGGTGGCTGCCAAGAGCTCGACCGATCCACCGGGGCGTACGTAGGCGTAGCCCTGTCCCGTCGGCTGGTCCACCACCAGCAGGTCGGACAAGCCGGCGAGCGACTCGTGGTCGGGTCCGTGGGCCGCACCTCTGGTGAGCCGGTCGACGGAGTCGGCCAGGTCCCGGTCAGCCGGGGTGCCCTGGCGTACGTAATCGACGACGGGCAGCAGGGCTCGATCCACCGGCCCCCACAGCAGCATCGTGGGGTACAACGTGAAGCCGGCGAGCCGGTAGCGGCGGACGGCACGCGGGTCGATCGAGCTGGCGAGCATGCCACGCAGGCAGCCGGAGCCGTATGCCAGCGCGGCGTCGAGCAGGCGGCCGCCCAGTCCACTGCCTTGCGCCGCAGGGGCGACCGCGAACCCGGACAGGATCCACATGAGCTCGCGCTTCGCGGAGATGGCGACGCCTGCCAGCCCGCTGTCCACCTCGGCGACCCAGCAGCCGCCCGGGTCGTGCTCGATGCTGCGCAGGCAGCGCGCCCGCCACCGCGCCGCGGTGCGCTCATCGCGGCCAGCCGGCTCGGGCCGGTTGATCGGGCGCGTGGTCACGTCCAGCTGGTGGTAGGCCGCGCCGGTCAGCCGCTCGACGTCGCTGACGTCGGCCGGTCGCATGGGACGGATCAGCGGTCCGACCGGCATGTCACGCACGCTAGCGGAGCCGCTCACGGTGCTGACTCACGCACACGACAGCCTCGCAGCCTTGGGCACCGCGGTGGGCACTCGGCTGTACGCGATCATGAGCGCATGCGAGTGCTCATCGCCCCGGACAAGTTCGCCGGCACTCTGACCGCTCCCCAAGCGGCCGAAGCCATGGCTACCGGGTGGCAGCGCCGAGCACCTCAGGACGAGTGCATCTCGGTGCCGATGTCCGATGGCGGGCCCGGGTTCGTCGACGTGCTTCACACAGCGCTCGGCGGCGACGTCCTGGCGCTGACCGTCCGCGGCCCCCTGGGCGACGAGGTGCCCGGCGCGGTGCTCCTGCGTGAAGGCACGGCCTACATCGAGTCCGCACAGGCTGCCGGCTCGCACCTGATTGCGCCGACCGACAGCCGCCCGGAGCAGGCCAGCTCGTACGGGGCGGGGGAGATGATCGCAGCGGCCGTCGATGCCGGTGCCCGCCGGCTCGTCGTCGGCCTGGGGGGAAGCGCCACGACCGACGGCGGCGCCGGCCTGCTGGCGGCGCTCGGCGCGGACGCCGACGTACCGCTTGACGCGGGGCCGGCCGGCCTTGACGGTGTCAGCACGGTGGACCTGACCGGCGTTCGCGAACGGTTGGGCATGGCCGAGGTGGTCATCGCCTCGGACGTCGACAGCCCGCTGCTCGGGCTGTTCGGCACCGCCAAGGTGTTCGGACCGCAGAAGGGGCTGACCGAGGAGCGGATCGTGGTGGTGGACGCCATCTTGGACCGTTTCGTGGAGGCGACTCTCGGCTCGACTCCTGCGCAGCGGCGGCTGGCCGATGCGGCCGGTGCAGGGGCCGCCGGCGGCATGGGTTTCGCGCTGCTCCTTCTCGCTGCCTCGAGGGTGCCCGGTGTCGCGCTGGTCGCCGAGGCGGTCGGACTGCCGGCTCTCGCCCGCCAGTGCGATGTCGTGCTCACCGGGGAAGGGTCCTTCGACTTCTCCTCCCGCGCCGGCAAGGTCGTGCACGGGGTCGCGGAGATCTCGCAGGCCGCGCTGCGACCGTGCGTCGTGCTGGCCGGCCGGGTGCTGGTGGGCGCACGTGAGATGCGCGCGCTGGGCATCGAGTCGGCGTACAGCCTCGTCGACCTCGTCGGTGAGCAGGCCGCCTTCGTGGACCCAGCCGACAGCTTGGCCACCCTGGCTGAGCGCACGGCGCGCACCTGGTCACACCCCTGAGCTTCCTCGCATGGCACTCCGCGGGCGATCGACGACTTCTCATGGGGATCGCCGTGGACGGCACCGCAGGAAGGAATACCGGGCACGTACAGTGGTTCCGTACGGGTGGCGCCTCCACGGCGACCCCTATCACCGCGTCATCACCAAGTTGCAGGAGACCTTCATGACGGTTCAGGGCGAGACCTCGATCAGCGCAGACGGCATCATGATCACCCCCGGCGCGGCCAGCAAGGTGCGCACGTTGCTCGACCAAGAGGGCCGCACCGACCTGCAGCTGCGCATCGCGGTACAGCCCGGCGGCTGTTCGGGCCTGCGCTACCAGCTGTTCTTCGACGATCGGCACCTCGACGGTGACGACGTCAAGGACTTCGGTGGCGTCGAGGTCGTGGTCGACCGCATGAGCGGTCCGTACCTCAAGGGCGCGACGATCGACTTCGTCGACACGATCGAGAAGCAGGGCTTCACGATCGACAACCCCAACGCCGGCGGGTCCTGCGCCTGCGGCGACTCCTTCCACTGAGCCGGAGCCGCACACCGCGACAGTGACGTCCGTGCGAAAACCCCCGCGTGCCGGGGCCATGACGTCACGCTCACGCCGGGCACACCTCACAGCAGGCTCCTGACGTGCCCATCGCCGTGACCGGGTCGATCGCGACCGACCACCTGATGACGTTCCCGGGGCGGTTCGCCGACTCGCTCGTCGTCGACCAGCTGGACAAGATCGCGCTGTCGTTCCTCGTCGACGACCTCGAGATACGTCGCGGCGGTTGCGCGGCCAACATCGCATTCGGTCTGGCAAGTCTCGGCAGCCCGGCCGTGCTGCTGGGAGCGGTCGGTGAGGACTTCGTCGACTACCGCTCCTGGCTGGAACGGCACGGGGTCGACTGCGACAGCATCTATGTCTCCTCGACGCGGCACACCGCGCGGTTCGTGTGCACGACTGACTCCACCATGGCCCAGATCGCCTCCTTCTACTCCGGCGCGATGGCCGAGGCACGCCTGATCGAGCTCGCTCCGGTCGCGGCTCGAGTGGGTGGCTTCGACCTGGTCGTCATCAGCCCCAACGATCCAGAAGCGATGCGTCGCCACACCGCGGAGTGCCGGCACCGGGGGTACCCCTTCGCGGCCGACCCGTCGCAGCAGCTGGCCTGGGCCGACGGTGAGGTCATCCGCGAGCTGGTCGCCGGCGCGACGTACCTGTTCAGCAACGACTACGAGGCGGCACTCACCGAGCAGAAGACCGGCTGGTCGGCCGACGAGGTGCTGGCTCGAGTCGGCACCCGGATCATCACCCAAGGCGCTCGCGGCGTGCAGCTGCACCAGGCCGGGGCCGACATGGTCGACATACCGGCGGTGCCAGGTGTGGACGCCGTCGACCCCACCGGGGTCGGTGACAGCTTCCGCGCAGGTTTCCTGGCAGCCATCGCGGCCGGTCTCTCGTCGACCCGGGCAGCCCAGGTCGGCTGCGCCATCGCCGCCGGTGTCGTCGAGACCACCGGCACGCAGGAGTACGTGGTGCGTCGCCAGCCGTTCCTCCGCCGGATCAGCCACGCCTACGGCGAGCAGGCTGCCGCCGAGGTGGGCGAGGCGCTCACGCTCGGCTGACGGGCGGCAGCACCCGGAACCAGCTTGCCGAGCCGACCCGGCCCCAGTCCACCAGCGTCGCACCCCGCATGCGGCACCACGCGGGCACGTCGACCTCGGTCGCAGGATCGTCGGCCAGCAACAGCAGCTCGTCGGTGCTTCGAGCCGCGGCCAGGGCCAGCTCGATGACCGGTCGTGGGCAGCGCATCCCGCGACAGTCGAGCCGGGAGTCCGTCGGCCAGGCAGCGAACTCGGCGGGTGGGTCGATCACCGCGGCGCGTCCACTCGAGCGCGCAGGGAGGCGACAACACCCGGCAGGACGGCCAGCAACCGGTCCACATCGTCCTCGCTCGCGTCCGCGCTCAGGCCGATCCGGATGTTGCCGTGGGTCAGCACACCCATCGCGGCCAGCACGTGGCTCGGCTCGAGCGTGCTAGCCGTACACGCGGACCCGCTCGCGACGGCGAGCCCGGCACGGTCGAGCTCATGCACCAGCGCCTCGCCGTCCACGTACAGGAACGAGCAGCTGAAGACATGCGGCAGGCGTGGGTGCGCCGGCCCGACCACCTCGCAGTCAGGGACGAGGCGGGGGACCTCCTCGCGCAGCCGCTCGGTCAACGACTGCTGCCGCTCGGCGAGGCCCTCCTGAGCCGCGAGCTCACGCAGCGCCGCAGCGGCCGCCAGCACGGCGGGCACGTTCTCGAACCCGGCGACGCGCGGGTCGATCCGGTCGTCACGCGGCGCCGGGTCGCGCCATCGGCTGGCCTTGCGGATGGCGAGCACACCCACGCCTGCCGGGCCACCCCACTTGTGTGCGCTGGCCGTCGCCACCGCCCAGCCGTCAGGAACGCGCAGCCGACCCACACCGGCGGAGAGGTCAGCGAACCAGGGCACGCCGTGATCACGACACAGCTGGGCCACCGCCTCGACCGGCTGGATCGCGCCGGACTCCAGACCGGCCCACTGCAGCGCCACCACCCCGACGCCCTCCTCGCCCACGGCGGCCGCGAGGTCGTCGAGCTGGACGACGCCTACTCGGTCGACCGCCACGACGCGGCATCGACCGCCGGCTCGAGCGTGCTCCTGCGCGGCGCGCAGCACCGCGGAGTGCTCGACCGCGGTGTGCACCAGCAGGTCGCCGGCTCTTCGTCGACCCAGCAGCAGCCCGGCAAGGCCAGAGCCGACGGCGGCGGTACCGGACGCCGGGAACGAGATCTCGTCCGGTCGACACCGCAGCCCGGCTGCCACCGACTCGCGTGCCTCGTCCCACAGCAGTCGAGCCTTGCGTGCCTCGGAGTGCAGGCGAGTGGGGTCGGCCCAGCCGTCCGCGAGGGCGGTCAGCATCGCCTCCCGCGCGACCACTCGCAGCGGCTCGCTGGAGGTGGCGTCGAGGTACGTACGGACGGGGTCGGCCACCTCAGCAGCCTATGGCCCGATTGAGTTCGCGACCGCGTGCCTTAGCTGCCCGCATTGTCCGTTCCAGCCACCGGCACCGCGGCGCCGGACGGCGCGCCACGAAGCCCCACCTGGGAGATGCGCTGCAGGCGTGCTGGGTTACGCTCGGCAGGTGACGAATCCGCACCTCTCGCGTGCCCGGCGAGGCCGCGTCCGTCGTCGCGGCATGTTGTCGCTGGCGCTGCTGGCCACGCTCGTCGCGACCAGCGGATGCTCATGGGACGAGACCAAGCGGCTGGCACTGCCTGAGGCCGCCAGCGACCGGGCTCCGATCATCTACGACGTCTGGATCGGCTTCTGGGCCGGCGCTGCCGTCATCGGTGTGCTGGTCTGGGGCCTTATCGCTTGGGTGTGCACACGCTACCGCCGCAGGAGCGACGAGGAGGTGCCGCCGCAGACGCGCTACAACCTACCGCTGGAGATCCTGTACACCGCGGCACCTTTCATCATCATTCTGGTGCTCTTCTTCCACACCGTGACCTCGCAGAACGAGGTGCTCGCCGAGGGCGACGCCGAGCACGAGGTGCGAGTCGTGGCGCAGAAGTGGAGCTGGGCGTTCAACTACCTGGAAGAGGACGTCTACGAGATAGGCACTCCTGCCGAGCCCGCCGACCTGTGGCTCCCCGTAGACGAGGTCGTCGGCTTTCGGCTCGAGTCGTCCGATGTGATCCACGGCTTCTGGGTGCCGGAGTTCTACTTCAAGCAGGACGTGTTCCCAGGAGTCAACGAGAACTACTTCGAGGTGACCCCAACCCGCGAAGGCGTCTTCCGCGGCCGTTGTACCGAGCTGTGCGGCATGTACCACTCACGGATGATCTTCGACGTGCACATCGTGCCGAGGGACGAGTACGAGGCTCACATCGAGGAGCTGCGTGCAGCCGGCCAGGTCGGCGACCCGCGCGGGGCCAGTGACGACGACGATGTCGCGGGCCTCGACGACATAGCGGAGGGTGACTAAGTGACCGCCATACCGACCACCGCCGCACGTACGGCCGACGTAGCCCCGACGAGGCAGCGCACGCTCGGCCAGACCGTGGTGCGCTATGCCACCACCACCGACCACAAGCTGATCGGCCAGCTGTACTTCATCACCGCGTTCATCTGGTTCCTGTTCGGTGGCCTGCTGGCGTTGGTCATTCGCGCCGAGCTCGCGTACTCGGGCAACCAGTTCGTCTCGGACGAGACCTACAACCAGCTCTTCACCATGCATGGCACGATCATGTTGCTGCTGTTCGCGACGCCGCTGTTCTTCGCGTTCGCCAACGCGATCATGCCGCTCCAGATCGGCGCACCCGACGTCGCGTTCCCGCGCCTGAACATGTTCAGCTACTGGTGCTACCTGTTCGGCGGAATCATCGCCGGCCTGGGCTTCATCGCACCCGGCGGCGCGGCCGACTTCGGCTGGACGGCGTACGCGACGCTCAGCAACGAAGTCAACTCACCCAACGTCGGCGCAGACCTGTGGATCATGGGTCTCTACATCGCCGGAATCGGTACCATCCTCGGCGCGGTCAACTTCGTCACGACGATCTTCTGCATGCGGGCACCGGGCATGACGATGTTCCGGATGCCCATCTTCACCTGGAACATCCTGATCACCAGCCTGCTGGTGCTCATCGCCTTCCCCATCCTGGGTGGCGCGCTGCTGATGCTCGAGGCCGACCGCCAGCTCGGTTCGCATGTGTTCGACGCCTCCACGGGCGGCCCGATGCTGTGGCAGCACCTGTTCTGGTTCTTCGGGCACCCCGAGGTCTACATCATCGCGTTGCCGTTCTTCGGCATCATCACCGAGATCCTGCCCGTCTTCAGCCGCAAGCCGATCTTCGGCTATGTGGGGCTGGTACTGGCCACCATCACCATCGCGCTGTACAGCGTTGCGGTGTGGGCGCACCACATGTACGTCACCGGCGCCGTCGATCTGGCGTTCTTCTCGTTCATGACCTTCGTCATCGCAGTCCCCACCGGGGTGAAGTTCTTCGTCTGGATAGCCACGATGTGGGGCGGTTCCATACGCTTCGACACACCGATGCTGTGGTCCGTCGGCTTCCTGGTCACGTTCCTCTTCGGCGGTATCACCGGCATCATCCTCGCGTCACCCACCCTGGACTTCCATCTGTCGGACTCCTACTTCGTGGTGGCGCACTTCCACTACGTCGTGTTCGGCACGGTCGTGTTCGCGATGTTCGCCGGGTTCTACTTCTGGTGGCCGAAGCTGACCGGCCGGATGCTCGACGAACGGCTCGGCAAGATTCACTTCTGGCTGCTCTTCTTCGGCTTCCACCTCACGTTCCTGGTGCAGCACTGGCTCGGTGCCGAGGGCATGCCGCGCCGCTACGCCGACTACCCCGCCTCCGACGGTTTCAACACGTTGAATCAGATCTCGACGGTGGGAGCCTTCTTGCTGGCCGCCTCGACGCTGCCCTTCCTCTACAACGTCTGGAAAAGCCGGCGCGGCCCGCTGGTCGGTGTGGACGACCCGTGGGGCTGGGGGCGGTCGCTGGAGTGGGCCACGTCCTGCCCGCCGCCGCGGCACAACTTCGTCCAGCTGCCGCGCATCCGATCCGAGAGCCCGGCATTCGACCTGCACCACCCCGAGGTCGCAGCGCTGGAGATGGCAGAGGTCGGCGCCTTCGCCGAGCAGGGAGGCGGCGCGGACCGTCCCGACGTCGAGGGACGGGTCGGCATGCTGCAAGACCGGCTGGGTCGCGACGCCGGCGAGGTGGCCCGTGAGACGCGTGACCTGGACGACCGCGAAGACACCGACGGCACCCGCGTACGCCGCGCCGAGGAAGAGGGCGAGGACCGGCGATGAAGACCGAAGCGCTCGTCATCGTCGCCGTCGCGGTGTTCGCGACCGTGGTGACGCCCATCTACTGGCTCATGTCGAACGACTGGACGGGAACCAGCGCGCTGGTCATGACCGCGCTGCTGGGCTTCCTGCTGGCCTTCTTCCTGGGCGTGCTCGCCAAGCAGATCCCGACGCGGCCGGAAGACGACAAAGAGGCTGACATCTCCGACGGTGCCGGCGAGCTGGGCTTCTTCCCGCCGTTCAGCTGGTGGCCGCTGGCCGTGGCCGCTGCCTTTGCGGTGATGGCCCTCGGCGTCGCCATCAGCATGTGGCTCGCCGCCGTCGGCGCTCTGATCACCATGATGGCCATCGTCGGATACGTGTTCGAGTACTACCGGGGTCTGCACGCGCACTGAGGCGCTCTGAGCCCCAGCGCGTCGCCCGGAACCAACGGGCGAATGAGCGTGCGCTCCATCACAATGGAGGCTCGCAGCCCCTGAGCGGAAGCCACCGGCGGGGCCGGTGGTTGTTACCCTCGAACTGCCCCCCATCTCACCGAGGAGCCTCATGAGTCGCCCTGGGCGCTACGCCCTTCCATTCGCAGGTCGCTCACCCGGCGTACGCCTGGCGGTGGCCGCCGTTGGCGTGGGTCTGGCCGTGACGGGATGCAACGCGAGCGAGAGCGGTGGCGAGGGTGCCGCGCCGAAGGCAGGTACGGAGAAAGGCACGGCGGCAGCGTCTCAGGACGCGCCACCGGCCCCGGTGAGGTTCGACTCCAACGTGGACGCCAAGGCCGAGGTCCCGGTCGACAAGGTGGTGAAGGTCGGCGCGCGGAACGGTGAGGTGAAGGCCGTACGCGTGACGTCCGGCAAGCTCGAGGTTCGCGGCGAGATGGCCGACGACGGCACCTGGACGTCGTCCATGGCGCTGGAGCCGGGCCGCCGCTACGAGGTCGAGATGACCGGCGTCAACAGCGAGGGCCAGCGGCGCACCGAGCGCTCCAGCTTCCGCACCGACGACCTGACGCTGGACGAGCAGACCTATCCGAGCCTGGCGCCGGTGTCCGGCTCGGAGGTCGGTGTCGGCATGCCGGTGATCGTGCGCTTCGACCTGCCGGTGCAGCGCAAGGCGGCGTTCGAGAAGCAGCTCTCGGTGGAGTCCGTGCCGGAGGTGAACGGCACCTGGCACTGGGTGAGTGACACCGAGGTCCACTACCGGCCGAAGTCGTTCTGGGAGCCCGGCACCGAGGTGACCGTTAATGCTGACGTGAACAGCGTCAACGCCGGCAACGGCATCTACGGACAGGAGAGTCGCTCCGGCACCTTCACAGTGGGCGACTCGGTCATCAGCCGGGTCAACCTGGACACCCACACGATGCGGGTCACAATCAACGGCAAGCTGGCACGCACGATCCCCATCACCGGCGGCAAGTCAGGTTTCGAGTCCCGCTCCGGCACGAAGGTGATCGTCGAGAAGTTCCGCGAGAAGCGCATGGACGCGGCCACCACCGGCATCCAGCCCGGCAGCCCGGAGTACTACAACATCAGCAACGTGGAGTACGCCATGCGCGTCACCTACACCGGGGAGTTCCTGCACGCCGCACCCTGGTCGGTCAGCTCGCAGGGGTCGGCCAACGTCAGCCACGGCTGCATCGGCATGAGCACCCAGGACGCCGCGTGGCTGTACGAGCGCAGCAGCGTCGGCGACGTCGTCATCACGTCCGGCTCCGACCGCGGGATCGAGTACGGCAACGGCTACACCGACTGGGACATCTCCTACGCCGACTACCGTGAGAAGTCAGCGCTGAGCTGACCTCAGCTCCAACGATGACGGCCCGCCTCCCAATCAGGGAGGCGGGCCGTAGGCTTGTCTGGCCCTGGCTCAGTGGACCTTCGGCACTCCGGTCTCGCTGACGCCCCGGAACTCCTGGTCGCCCGCCTCCAGCGCGTGCTGGTGGTGGTGCGCCTCCTCCAGCTCCTCAGCAGTCGGCTTGTCGACGACGTCGCCTTCGAAGAAGCGGGAGGCACGCGCGTGCAGGGCGGCCGTACGAGTCCCCTTGGCGCGCACACCGTTCTCGTCCACCGTCTCCGGTGCGGCAGCCACCGAGATCCGGTCGCGAGCCGTGAGGGTGTAGGCCTCGTCGATCGGCAGCGGGCTGTGCCGCTCGGCGTAGGAGCCATCGGCGGAGCGGGTGATGATGCCCGTCTCGTAGCCGTGCAGCAGCCTCTCCTGGTCGCGCCGCTGCAACCCGATGCAGATCCTCTTGGTCACGATGAACGCCAGCACCGGTAGGACGAACACTCCGATGCGGGAGAACCAGGTGATCATGTAGATGTCGAGGTTGAACCTCGTAGCGATGATGTCGTTGCCCCCGGCGATCCACAGGATGCCGTACGCGGTCATCGCCGCGACACCGAAGGCCGTGCGTACCGGGGCGTTGCGGGGGCGCTGCAGCAGGTGGTGCTCGCGCTGGTCCTTCGTCACCCACTGCTCGACGAAGGGGTAGAGCGACAGAACCGCGAACAGCAGGCCCATCAGCAGCACTGCGGGGACCAGCACGTTCCACGACCAGGTGAGGCCGAAGAACTGGCTCTCCCAGTTGGGCATGACGCGCACGGCACCCTCGACCCAACCCATGTACCAGTCCGGCTGCGAGCCGGCGGTGACCTGCGCGGGGTCGTACGGTCCGTAGACCCAGACCGGGTTGAGCTGCACGAGCGCGCCAAGCAGAGCCGTGGCGCCGAAGACGACGAAGAAGAAGCCGCCGGCCTTTGCCGCGTAGATGGGGAGCATCGGGTAGCCGACCACGTTGTTCTCGGTGCGGCCGGGCCCGGCCCACTGGGTGTGCTTGTGGTACACGAGCAGCAGCATGTGCGCCGCGATGAGCCCGAGCAGCAGACCGGGGACGAGCAGGACGTGCACGGTGAACAGGCGCGGAATGATGACGTTGCCGGGGAACTCCCCGCCGAACACGAGAAGTTCCAGGTAGGCACCGACCACCGGGATCGAGCGGATCAGGCCGTCGACGAAGCGCAGGCCTGTGCCCGACAGCAGGTCGTCCGGGAGGGAGTAGCCGGCGAAGCCTTCGATCAGGCCGAGCATGAACAGGGCGACGCCGATCAGCCAGTTGATCTCTCGAGGCTTGCGGTAGGCGCCGGTGAAGAACGTCCGCAGCATGTGCACGATCATCGCGGCGATGAAGAGCATGGCCGACCAGTGGTGGATCTGCCGCATCAGCAGGCCACCGCGGATGTCGAACGACAGATGCAGGGTGGAGGCGTAGGCCTCGGACACCATCACGCCACGAAGTGGCGCGTAGCTTCCCTCGTAGGGCACCTCGCCCATGCTCGGGACGTACCAGAAGGTGAGGAAGACGCCGCTGAGCAGGAGCACGACGAAGCTCCACAGCGCGATCTCGCCGAGCATGAACGACCAGTGGTCGGGGAAGACCTTGCGGATGTTCTTCTTGACCAGCGGAGCGAGTCCGAGCCGCTGGTCGAACCAGTCGACCGGGCCTGCCACCGCTCGCTCGAAGCCGTTGAGCTCAGCCGGACCCGCGGAGGTATCGGTGGCTGAGTGCCCGACTGCTGTGCTGCCGGTGGCTGTGGTTCCTGTGGCTGTGGTTCCTGTGGCTGTGCTTCCGGCGGCCGTGCTGCCGGTGGCGGCGGTGCTCGAACTCATGACTGCTCCATCGTGGGGAAGCTGGGTCCAACGGTCACCGGGAAGTCGCTTGTGGCGATCAGGTAACCCTCGTCGTCCACCCCGAGCGGTAGCTGCGGAAGCGGTCGCTTAGCGGGACCGAAGATGACTTCGCCGTTGTTGGCGAGGTCGAATGTTGACTGGTGGCACGGGCACAGCACGTGGTGTGTCTGCTGCTCGTACAAGCTGATGGGACACCCGACGTGGGTGCAGATCTTGCTGTAGCACAAGATGCCGTCGATGCCCCAGTTCTGCGCCTCCTCCGATGCGGTGATCTCCTCGGGGCGCATCCGCACCAGGATCACCGCTGCCTTCGACTTGACCTGCAGCGCCTCGGTGCCCTCGATCAGATGCTCGCCGTCCTCGTCGGTCTCGAACAAGGCCATCGGCTGACCGTTGACCAGCGTGCCCAGCTCTAGGTCCTCCGGGCGGATGGGCTCACCCGTCACGTCCAACGCGATGCGCATGCCCTCGGTCCACACCGTGCTCTCGAGCAGCTCCTCGTCCTCGACCGGTCCGAGGTCGTACAGCAGCACCACCGCAGGCAGACCCAGCGCGGCCACCGCACCGAACAGTGTGTTGCGAATCAGAGGCCGGCGTCCGATCCCCGACTCGCGCCCACCGGTCTGCATGATCGCGATCGCCTCGGCACGGTCCTCCGGTGTGGAGGAGGCCGGGTGCCGCATCTCGACGATCTCGTGGTCGTCCATCAGCTTCTTGGCCCACTGGATCGCGCCGACACCGATCAGCAGCAAGGCGCCGCCGAGGGTCAGCCCCAGCGCGAGGTTGAGAGCCGAGGTGTTGGCGAAGATCTCGTCGATCGGGATCAGGAAGTAGGCCACGCAGAACAGCAGCGTGAGCAGGGTCGCCAGAGCGAACATGCCGGCGACCTGCCGCTCGGCGCGCTTCTCGAGCCGAGGGTTGATGTCGGTCGGGCGGTACTCGTGCTCAGGCAGGCCTGGGTCGGGGATCGGTTCTTGCCGTGGCACGAGGCCGGACCCGCGACCGGTCGTGTTGGTAGGGCGGGTGTCCTGGTTGGTGACCGCCCCCGCGATGGGGGCGTCGCCCGCTTGTGCCTGGTCAGGCTGGTCGGGGTCGAGACCTGGCCGTTCGCTGCTCACTCCTGCCTCCTTGCCCGCGCGCCCTGGGTAGCGATCCAGACCGCGAACGCGACCAGAACGCCCATGCCGACCAGCCATACGACGACACCTTCGACGACCGGGCCCAGTCCACCGAGTCCGAAGCCGCCGTAGTCAGGCTGGTCCTGCACCGAGTTGATGTAGGCGATGACCTCTCGCTTCTCCTCGGGGGTGATCGTCTCGTCGGGGAAGACCGGCATCTGCTGGGGACCGGTGAGCATCGCCTCGTAGACGTGGACGTCGTCCACACCGGACAGCGTCGGCGCGTACCGTCCGTCCGGCAGCGCCCCGCCGGCGCCCACGGAGTTGTGGCAGGCGGTGCAGTTCGCGCGGAAGATCTCGCCACCGTTGGCGATGCCCTCGGCGTCGATGCCCTCGGGGGAGTAGTCCTCCTCGCTGGGAATCGCTGGGCCAGGACCGAGCGAGGCGACGTACGCCGCGAGCTGCGCGGTCTCTTCCTCGTCATAGACCGGCGGCTTGTCAGGTGCCTGCGGGGCGGCCTGGGCCATCGGCATACGGCCGGTGCCCACCTGGAAGTCGACCGACGCGGCGCCGACCCCGACCAGGCTGGGTCCGTAGTTCGAGCTGCCGTCGGCGGCCAGGATGCCCTGGCCGTTCTTGCCGTGGCAGGAAGCGCAGCCGATCAGGAACAGCTCGCGGCCCTCCTCCACGGCAGCAGCGTCGGCGGTGTCGGCCGTGGCGGCCCGCGGCGCAAGCGCGGAGTACAAACCACCCGCAACCAACAGACCCAGCAACAGCACCAAGAGCCCCGCCAGCGGGTGGCGACGCCGTGTCGACAACGCCCTCATGTCCAAGACCTCATTCCGGGAGCAGGTGCCTGCGAGGACGTCACTGGAGCACGTAGATCGTGAAGAAGAGCCCGATCCAGACCACGTCCACGAAGTGCCAGTAGTACGACACCACGATCGCCGAGACGGCTTGCTCGTGGGTGAACCGTCGCGTCATGTACGTGCGCCCGAGGACGAGCAGGAAGGCGATGAGGCCGCCGGTGACGTGAAGGCCGTGGAAGCCCGTCGTCAGGTAGAACACCGAGCCGTAGCCGGAGGAGGCGATCGTGACGTTCTCGTGGACCAGCTCGGCGTACTCCAGAGCCTGGCCACCGATGAAGACCGCGCCCATGACATAGGTGACGATGAACCACTCGCGCATGCCCCAGCCGGACACGTTGAAGAGGCTGCCGACTCGACCGGCGCGGCCGCGCTCGGCGGCGAACACGCCGAGCTGGCAGGTCACGCTGGACAGCACCAGGATCGTGGTGTTGGCCGTGGCGAACGGCACGTTGAGCTTCTCGGTCTCAATCGCCCAGAGCTCGGGCACGACCGCCCGGATCGTGAAGTAGGCGGCGAACAGCGCGGCGAAGAACATGAGCTCGCTGGCCAGCCACACCACCGTGCCCACGGCCACCATGTTGGGGCGATCGGGCTGACCATTGAGTCTGGAGGCCGGGATCGCGGTCGCTGTCGCCACACCTCCATTATGCAAGCCATCGAGGTGACCGGCACGTCGGCCCCACGTGAGGCGCCGCTAACATTCGGCGGGTGATCGACCCGACCCAGCCGCGTGACTTTCGCGTGCTCGTCTACAGCGATGACTCGTCGAGCCGGGCGTCGGTCGTGAACGCTCTCGGTAAGCGTCCGCACCCCGATCTGCCCGGTTTCGACTACGTCGAGTGCGCCACCATGCCGGTGGTTCTGCAGCACATGGACCGCGGGGACGTGGACCTCGCCATCCTTGACGGGGAGGCCGTGCCCGCAGGCGGCATGGGCATCGCCCGCCAGCTCAAGGACGAGATCTTCCGTTGCCCGCCGATACTGCTGCTGACCGGTCGGCCCCAGGACGCCTGGCTGGCCACGTGGTCGCGGGTGGATGCCGTCGTACCGCACCCGCTGGACCCCATCCAGCTGGCCACGTCGGTGGTAGCGCTGGCTCGCGAGCGCCTCGCCAGCACGACCAGGACTTGAGCATGACCCTGGCGACCGACGCCATGTCGTGGCCGCGGCTGCTGACTGCGCTGGTGCAGCGCCGCGACCTCGACCGCGCGCAGACGGCGTGGGCCATGCACGAGGTGCTGTCCGGTGCGGCGACCCCCGCGCAGATCGCGGCCTTCGCGGTGGCGCTGCGAGCCAAGGGGGAGACCGCCGAGGAAGTCATCGGCCTCCTCGCGAGCATGTACGAGCACGCCGTGCCGCTCACGATTCCCGGCCGGGCGCTGGACATCGTCGGCACGGGCGGGGACCGGTCCTCCACGGTGAACATCTCGAGCATGGCGGCGGTCGTGGCCGCGGCGGCCGGCTGCCTGGTGGTCAAGCACGGCAATCGTGCGGCCTCGAGCTCCACAGGTGCCGCCGACGTGCTCGAGGAGCTAGGCGTGCGGCTCGACCTGCCGGCGGAGCGGATCGGCGCCGTCGCGGAGCGGGTCGGGCTGACGTTCTGTTTCGCGCCGGTGTTCCACTCATCGCTGCGGCACGCGGCCGCACCGCGCCGTGAGCTCGGCATCGCCACCACGTTCAACTTCCTCGGCCCGCTGGCCAACCCCGCCCGGCCGCAGGCGCAAGCCGTCGGCGTCGCCGACACCGCCATGGCGCCGGTGATGGCGTCGGTGCTGGCCGAGCGTGGAGTCGATGCGCTGGTGTTTCGTGGCGACGACGGGCTCGACGAGCTGACCACCACGACGACGTCGTCGGTGTGGGTCGTCGGCGACGGTGAGGTGGCCGTGGAGACCTTCGACCCCACCGCGCTGGGTGTGCCGGTTGCTCGTCCAGAAGACCTTCGCGGAGGTGACGCCCGGCAGAACGCCGCAGTGTTCCGTTCCGTGATCGAAGGGACTGCCGGGCCGGTGCGCGACGCGGTGCTCCTCAATGCCGCTGCGGGCATCGCGGCGCACGCCGCCGCCAGCGGCTCACTCGCCGAGCGATTGGGCTCCGGGATGGAGCGAGCGGCCCGGGCGGTCGACTCGGGTGCAGCAGCCGACCTGCTGGCGCGGTGGGTGGCGGTGACCGTCGAGATGGCCGACTGACCGTCAGCTCTCGTCGAGGCCGATGCTGAACGCCGCTTCCAGATCGTGCGATGAGTACGTGCGGAAGGCGATGTGGGTCTCGGTCGAGAGAACGCCGTCAACCTTGTTGAGCCGGTCGGCCACGACTGCGGCGATGTCGTCGTGCTGGGCGACGCGTACCAGGGCGATCAGGTCGATGTGCCCGGTCACCGAGTAGACCTCGCTCACCCCCTCGAGGGCAGCGATCTGCTCGGCCACCTCGGGGATGCGGGCCACGTCGGCCTCGACGAACACAATGGCGGTGATCACCGGTACTCCTCGGCTGGCCCTGACATCGACAGGCCCCGCAGCCTAACCGGGCCAGCCGGGCGTGCTCGTGCTGGACCGGGATGGCAAGGGTGCGTGTTCCACCGCGGTGCCTGTCGCCCTGCACGAAACGTCGGCCTCGCTCGGTCGGGTCATGTGACGCTCGTCCGGATTCGCTGGGCGGACGAGTCTCTCTGCATTCACGCCGCGCGGGCAGCCGCGATGTCGATTGATCCGTCGTTGCCCGCGCGCCCTGGTCCCTTCGCCCGAGCGATCTATCGACATTGGCGTCGCCCGGGCAGCGGCGATGTCGATAGATCGGCTTCGCGCGGCCTTCCGTCCAGCGGTCGCGGATCAGCGCGCGGGTTGGTGCACCGGAGTGGGCAGGCGCTGCTCGTCGAAGCGCACCAGCGAGGCACGGGTGTCCACGTTGAGTGCTGCGACGTGGCGGGAGGCCCCGGCCACCGGGCAGCTCCACTCACCTTCCAGCCGCACCAGCCGTACGCCGGGGCGCTCCAGCCAGCGTGCGAGGCGCTCGGTCTCGGCAGCGGAGGCTGCGGGAGTGGGCCCGATGCCCCGAGGCACGGTCTCGGCGCCGAGAACGAGCTGTTCGACCCAGACCTTGGCGTCCACCCGGTCGGGCATCACTCCGGCGGCGGCCAGCCGGCCGAAACGCAGGACGTGCACCTGCCAGCGTCCGGTGTCGTCGCACTCGGCAGCCACCAGCTCCGGGCACCGGGTCAGGGCGGTCAGCCGCTGGGTGCGGGCACATGCGCGGATGAACGCGGCCAGTCGGTCTCTGTGCATCCCGGCGTCCTCGAAACGCTCCTGCGCCACCAGCGCGTCCATGCGCGCCGAGACGGCGCGCACCACGTCGCTGGGGTCTTCTCGCACCGCGAGACGGAGTCTGTGCACCTCATCGGCGTACGCCGCCGCGTCGGCGCTGCTGTCACACGGGGACAGACACCGCGCCATCTGTGCCAGAACGCAGGCCACCTTGCTCGGCCGCCGAGCGAGTCGACCGCTGCACTGCCGCACCTGGAAGGTCTCGTGCAAGGCGGCCACCGCTTGTTCGGCGGTGCGCCGAGAGCCGATCGGACCGAGGTAGTCGGCGCTGTCGTCGCGTACGTCCCGGACCAGCGACAGCCGCGGCCAAGGCTCCTCTGTCACCTTGATCCACCACACACGCTCCGGATGCCGCGACCGACGGTTGTAGGGGGGCTTGTGCTGAGCGATGAGCCGCAGCTCGCGTACCTCCGCCTCGACCGAGGTCGCGCAGGGAATCGCGTCGACCCGCTCGGTCAGCCCGACCATCTCGCCCATGCGGGACCGGGTCTCGCTGGCGGTGAAGTAGGAGCGCACGCGCGGACGCAGGTCACTGGAGGTCCCGATGTACAGAGGGCGGTCGCGGGAGTCACGGAACAGGTACACCCCGGGGCCGCACGGCACTGCGTCGGCGAGATGACGCTTGCGACGCTGCGCGGGACTCACTCGCGAGCTGAACGTGGCGAGCTCCTCCAGCGTCGACACGCCGAGGTTGCCGAGCCGTTCGAGAAGGCCGTGCAGCACGTCCACCGTGGCGCGCGCATCGGCGAGCGCCCGGTGGTTGGGCGTCGTACTCGACCCGAACAGCGTGGCCAGCGAGCTCAGCTTGCAGTTGGGCGTCTCGTCCCTGGTGACCACCCGGCGCGCCAGCCGAGCGGTGTCGACGACCTCGAAGGCCGGCCAGGGGATGTGCATGGCGGTGGCGAAGTGACGCAGGAAGCCGGTGTCGAAGGGTGCGTTGTGGGCGACGAGCACACTGCCGCGGGCGAACTCGAGGAAGGCCGGCAGCACCGACTCGATCCGGGGGGCCGTGGCCACCATCGAGTTGGTGATGCCCGTCAGAACGGCGATGAAGGGCGGGATGGGTCCCAGTGGGTTGACCAGGGTGGAGAACTCGCCGAGCACCTCTCCGCCGCGGACCTTCACCGCACCGACCTCGGTGATCATCGAGCCGCCCGCTGCTGACCCTCCGGTGGTCTCCAGGTCGACGACACAGAAAGTCGTCTCGCGGAGCGGCCGCCCGAGCTCGTCGAAGCTGCCTTGGACGGCTCGAGCCCCGAGCGGGGTCGACACCGCCTGGCTGCTCATGTGGAGGAACGTAGGTACCAGGACTGACAGAAGTCACCGGACGCGCCGGCGTAGACGGCGCGCTCGTACCGGTTTGACCGCGCTCGAAGCGAAGGCCGGCCGGGAGGCCGGCGGAACTGTCAGTGGCGCGACCTAGCGTCGGGACCGATGACGCCGACGTGGCTCATCTGTGAAGTCGCGGCCACCGTGGAGGATCCATGTCGAGCACAGCACCGTCTGGTCGAGAAGGGTCACCGCCGGCCTCGGGGGCGGCAAGGTCGGCAGCATCCGCTATTCCCCCGGTCGCGGCTGACGCCCCCCTCGGTCCCGGTGTCGATATCGCGGCCCGGACGACCCACTCGCTGGTGATCGACTGCGACAGCTGCCTGGCCCGGGGGCCCGCCTGCGGCGACTGCGTGGTCACCTGCCTGCTGGGGGCTCCGCCACCGGAAGGCAGACGACTCGACGAGCACCAGGTGCAGGCCATCGGCGCGCTGTCGGCGTCCGGGTTGGTACCACCGCTTCGACTCGTCACTCCCGTAGACGGTCAGGTCGACCCTGGAGCCTGACCACCGCAGCGGAGTCGACCGCGTGCGTCAGTGTCCAGACATCCACAGCCTCGATTGGAGCGTCTCGGCGCCCTTCCCGTACAGTCGGTCCGGGCTCCGCAACAGTCGACCATCCGGGTCGGCGCGGCGGCCCCGCCGAATGCCGGTCAGACCGGCAACCGGGGAACCACGTAACTGGGGTCAACCACCGAACCTGGTGGCGGGCAAGCTCGGCCCGAACCCGTCAGCTCACCTGGTAGGCGTCGAAGCGATCTGGAGTACTTGGTGCCGCACGGCCGTTCTGTCTGCTTTTTCCGCGCCCCGACTCGCGGTTCAGCCCGCTCCATCGCAGTCGGCGCAGTCCTCGCCGCTGCGGTCAGCCTGACCCCGACTGCGGCCACAGCCGACCCACGACCGTCCATCGACGACGTGCAGATCCGAGTGGACCGGCTTTACCACGACGCGGAGACCGCTTCCGAGCGCTACAACACCGGACGCGAGCAGCTGTCAGTCGCCCGGCGCGAGCTGCGTACCCTGCGCGCAGACCTCGCCGGCCAGGAGCGGCTGGTGGCCACCATGCGCGCCCGGCTGGGAGCCATGGTCGCCGCCCAGGCGCAAAACTCCCCGCTCAGCACCGCTACCGAGCTCCTCGCTTCCGAAGACGCAACGACCTTCTTGGCCGGGGTCGCGGCGGTCCAGTCGTTCAACGAGCAGCAAGCGGTGCAGGTCGGCTCCTATGAGGAGGAGGTCGACGAGCTCGCCGAGCAGCGGGAAGCGATGACCGCCCAGGTGGGCCGCGTCACCGACGACGTGCAGCAGCTGCGGGAGACCAAGGCTGAGCTCGACGCCAAGGCAGCTCGTGCCGAGAACCTTCTCGCCAACCTCAAGGCCGAGCGCCGGGAGCGGGTCGAGGCCCGGATGGCTGCTGTTGCAGCCGAGGAGGCCGCTGCCGCAGAGGCCGCTGCCGAAGAGGCCGCCGCCGAAGAGGCGCAAGCCGACGCTGAGGCTGAGTCAGAGCCGGCGGCTCCCGCCGCCGCCCCCGACGTCGCACCCGACGCTAGCGTGCAGCCCAGCGGCTCGGGCTCGAGCGCTGTCGACTTCGCGCTCGCCCAGGTTGGCGACGCGTACGTCTACGGCGCCGCCGGACCTTCGGCGTGGGACTGCTCTGGTCTGACCATGGCGGCCTGGGCTGCGGCTGGAGTCTCACTGCCCCACTCAGCGGCCATGCAGTCGGGCATGGGCACGGCCGTGTCGGTGTCCGACCTGCAGCCGGGCGACCTCGTCTTCTACTACTCCCCGGTGAGCCATGTCGGCATGTACATCGGTAACGGTCAGCTCGTGCACGCGCCCAACCCGAGCACGTCGGTCGAGGTCGTCTCGGTGACCTCGATGCCCATCACGACCGCCCGCCGCTTCGGCTGACCTTCTCGCACTGGGAACGCCCTCAGGGGCGTGCCTCGTGCAGGCTCGGCGACCGACGCGGTCGACCTAGGATCGGCAGGGTGAGCACCCCGCGACCATCTCGTGGGTCGCGATCCCTGTGGTGGTCGCTCGCTGGGCTGGCGGCGTTGGCCGTGGGCCTGCTGGGAGCGGTCGTAGCCGAGCCTCCACGCGGCGGTTCGGTCGCCGCGAAGCCTGCCGCATCGGCTGCCAGGTCGGCTTCCGTGCGGGCTGCCGGCCCGGACGACCGTGCGCTGACCATGATGTTCGAGGCGATGTCTCGCGCTGTCGCACACAATGACCGCGCCGACTTCATCGCCGCTGCTGGATCGACCCCTTGGGCTCGCCAGACCTGGCACCGGATCAGGTCGCTCGGCGTGGACCGGATCGACCTGCGCTACGGCCCAGATGACGCTCCGCGCCTCAGCACCGCTGATGTCAGTGTCGCGGTGGCGTGGAGCCCCGGTTCGAACACGGCCTACGACGGCACGACCACGGTGCCCCGGCACGTCACCTTCACCGTTGCGTGCACCGATACGGGTACGGCAGCCGTCATCGGCGCCGGTGGCACCGGCGACTTCTGGCTGCCCGCCTGGCTGATAGGCGACATGGACGTGAGGTCGCTGGGCGATGCGACCGTGGTCAGCACCGGCCGGAGAGGCAGTCGGCCGAGTCTCGACGTGCTGACCCGTCGAGCGCTGGCTGCGGTCCGGACGGCGCTGGCAGGGTCGGACGTGGACAATAACCGCCGGGTCGTCGTCGTGGCCCCCGCCACCGAGGCTGACGCTGTTCGGTTGGGCGGGCGGGAACTACGTGGCGCTGCCGCGGTCACCACCACCGTCGACGGGTCGCCTCGTGCCTACGCACCGGTGCACGTGGTGCTCAACCCGACGGTCTTCGCCCGGCTCACGCGGCGCGGCGCCCAGGTCGTGCTCACCCATGAGGTGACGCATGCAGTGACCGGCGCCGCTGCGAGCACCATGCCGTTGTGGGTGGCCGAGGGCTTCGCCGACTGGATCGCCCTGCGAGATGCATCCCTCTCGCTCGACGTCACCACCGGACGGCTGTCGCGCGTCGTGCGACAGGAGGGTCTCCCCGCTGCGCTGCCGGTGGACGCCGAGTTCGCTGGGCACAGGTCGAGCCACGCGTACGAGGCGTCGTGGACGGCGTTCCATTTGCTGAGCCGCCGTGCGGGGGACCGGGCCGTTCTCGGCTTCTACGCCGATGTCCAGGCCGGCCAACCGGTGGCGGCAGCACTCGAGCTCAACACCGGCCTCGACGTCGCCGAGGTGACCCGGGCCTGGCGGATGGATGTGCGGCGGTTCACCCGTGACTGAGGAGGGCAGGGAGAGTGCGCTCGAGCGGTGGGTGTGGCTGCTCTGCTGGGGAGTCGCGACGGTGCTGGCGCTGGCCTTGACCACCCCGTGGGAGTGGCTGCCGGGAGGGCTTCCACCGCTGGATGCGGACGCGGGCATGGACCCCGAGACGTTGGAGCGAATCGAGGACTACCGCAGCAGGTCCGTTCCTGTCGGCCTGGCTAGCGTGGCCGTGAGCGTCCTCGTGACCGCGGTGCTCGGTCTCACCCCCCTGGGTGCGCGTCTGGTGCGCTCGCTGCCTGGCAGCAGGTACCGCGCCGTGCAGCGCTGCCTGGCGGTCGCTCTGGTGCTCGCGATCGGCGTGGTTGTCACGCTGCCGTTGCGGGTGTGGGGTGAGCGGCTGGCTCGAGATGCCGGCTTGTCGACTCAGACCTGGGCATCGTGGGCCGTCGACGTGCTCACGTCGTACGGGCTGGGTGTCACCATGACGTCGCTGACGCTTCTCACGCTGGCCGGCCTTGCCGCGCGGGTGCGCCGGTGGTGGCTGGTCGCCTCGCTGGCCGCCGGTGCGCTCGTGCTGGTGGCGTCCTTGGCATATCCGGTGGTGATCGAGCCGCTGTACGCATCGTTCACGCCCATGGAGGCGGGTCCGCTGCGTACCTCGCTGCTCGAGCTCGCCGCAGATGACGGCATCGAGGTCGACGAGGTGCTGGTTGCGGACGCGTCGCAGCGAACCACCGCGGTCAACGCGTACGTCTCCGGGTTCGGCCCGACCCGTCGCATCGTCGTCTACGACACCTTGTTGGAGACGACGCCGGAGCAGGTGCGGCTCATCGTGGCCCACGAGCTGGGGCACACCGCGAACGACGACGTCTTGCGCGGCACGATGATCGGAGCGGCCGGTGCCGTGGCAGGCCTCACGGGGCTCACCTTGCTGGCCGGCTCGGCGGTGCTGCGGAGGCGAAGCGGACTGGACGGCAGGACGCCCGATGGCGCGAATCGCGATGCCCGCCCTGATCCAGCGCTGCATTCCATGATCGCAGTCGCGGGAGTACCGCTGTTGTTGGCGATCTACGGCCTGAGCTCGTTGGTGACACTGCCGGTGGTCAACGCGGTCAGCCGGGCCGTGGAGGCGCGCGCCGATGTGCACGCACTCGATCTGACCGCGAACCCAGTCGGCTTCGCCGCCATGCAGCGCCGGCTCGCGTCGACGAACCTCAACGACCCGTCGCCGCCGCAGTGGCGGCAGCTGTGGTTCGGCACCCACCCGACCACGGCACAACGCATTGCACTGGCGGAGGGGTGGTTGGCCGCCCAGTGAGTGGAGGCGCTTTGCCGTCGCCGACAGAGGACGACGCTGTGGCCGCCACCCAGAGGATGACGGCCACAGGTTCTGCTGATTCCGACTCAGGAGGGAAGTGCGGAGCCCGTCTTGTTGAAGGCGCTGAGAATCTTGGTGCCAAGGACGCTGACGGCTAGGACGATGATCGCGGCGATGAGAGCGACCAGCAGGCCGTACTCAACGGCGGACGCGCCATCGTCGCGCCGCCGGCGCGGCAAGGACAGCAGCGAATCCAGGTGGTAGGCGAGATAGGCGAAGATGTACATGTGGGTTCCTTACGGTCCGCGCGCCGAGCGGCGCAAGTGGGTCTGCTCTTATCTTCGGCTGCCTGGGTACCTGGGGTCATCCGTTGTCCGGCCAATTCGGCTGTCCGAACGGATGACCGTGGCGACGCTGATTCGCGACAAATCGGTGGAGTCGGTGCAGATCGAACAATGGCCACGCAGGATCTGACGGGTTTCTATCCGGCCTGACATGACTTCAGTCGATCAGTTGCCGGAGTGAACGTGCCTAGCGGGCAAAGACCTCTGGGCAACGGTCGCGATACCGATCGGGTGATCCGAAACGGCGCGGGTCTTCCCGAATCAGTACCCGGAATCACGAACGAGCAGGTTCGGATGCCCAAGGCAGCCGCACGGCTGCGTCTCGCGCGGGTCAGCTGCCACATCCGGCCGCGTACAGCGGCGCTGGGCGAAGCCAGGACCCCCCAGTCAGCGAGGCCGAAGCGCACCGACCGGAATAGGCCCCTGGCTCACCGTTGAGGAACGTGCCACACGAGCTTCGCGACGCAGGTGGGGTGCATGCACCAGCTCGAGCCGACACGGGCCATACGTACCCCCGACTGCTAGTCCGGAAGTGCGGAGCCGGTCTTGTTGAAGGCGCTGAGAATCTTGGTGCCAAGGGTGCTGACGGCCAGCACGATGATCGCGGCGATGAGAGCGACCAGCAAGCCGTACTCAACGGCTGACGCACCGTCGTCGCGACGCCGGCGCGGCAAGGACAGCAGCGAATCCAGGTGGTAGGCCAGATAGGCGAAGATGTACATGTGGGTTCCTTACGGTCCGCGCGCCGAGCGGCGCAAATGGGTCTGCCCCATTCTCGGCGGTTGAGGTGCGTGCAGGAATCCGTTGTCCGGCCTATTCCGACTGTCCGAATGGATGATCGTGCGGCTGCCAGCGCTGCGCTCTGTACGTCAGTTCGACAGGCCGCGCGACGGACAGATGGCAGCGTTCAGACGTGGCTTTGATGTCCACGCAGCAAGCCGGCTCTGATTGCCTTCATAATGGCTTGAGCCCGGTTGGCGGCGCCCAGCTTGTCGTAGATCTTCGAGATGTGCGTCTTGGCCGTCGACTCGGAGATGTACAGACGCCGTGCGATGGCCGCGACGCCCAGCCCGTCGGCGAGCAGGTTGAGCACCTCGGTCTCGCGCGGCGAGAGCTGAGGACCGGTAGGTGTCATACGGCGGCGCATGGCTTCGGCCAGGTCGGGGGCGGTGAAGGAGCGCGGTGAGACAGCCGAATGCCGAGCGGCGGCTACGACGTCCTCGGCCGGTGCGTCCTTGGGTACAAACGCCGATGCACCGGCTTCCAATGCGGCGAAGAGCTGCTCGTCGCCGGCGTACATGGTGAGAACAACGAGGCCGACCTCGTCGCGGGTCTTGCGCAATCGCTTGACGGCGTCGAGCCCCGAGCCGTCGGGGAGGCGAACGTCGATCACGATCACGTCGGGGCGAAGCCCGGCGGCCATGCGCTCGCCCTCGGCCAGGGTGCCGGCCTGACCGGCGACCTCGAAGTCGGCGTCACGCTCGAACGCGCGACTGAGGCCTTGCCGGATGAGGTCGTGGTCGTCGATGAGCAGGACCGAGGTGGCCATGGCGTTACTCCTTGTGTGGACGGTTGGTAAGCGCCGGGCGTGCGCGACTTGGTGGTCGGCGGTGGCGTTGGTCATGGGGCCGCGGAGGCGGGATCGGCGGTCGGCTTCGACGTCGCAGTCGGCTGTCTCGGCAGAGCTCCCGTCTGGTCGGGGCGCAAGGTCAGGTCGACGATCGTGCCGCCTTCTGAGCGCGAGGCGATCATCAGGTCCGCGCCGATGCGCTGAGCCCGCTCGCGCATGATCTTCATGCCGTAGCTGTCGGAGCGGGCGGTGCCCAGCCCATGGCCGTCGTCGGTGACGGTCAAGGTGGCGTGTGGAGGGGCGACCGCGAGAGTGACCCACAGGTTGGTGGCGCCGCTGTGCCGGCGGGCGTTGGTGACGGCTTCCTGTGCGATGCGGAGCATCTCGGTCTCAACCTCGATGCGCAGCCGTTGTGGCGCTTCGTTGAGCGACATGTGCACGGTCATGCCTGCCTTGGTGCCGACCAGTCGCACGTACTCCGACAGGGCGGCACTCACGCCCGTGTGGGCGCTCACCTCGCTGCGCAGGTCGAAGATCGACAGTCGCAGCTCGCTGACGACCCGGGTCAGCTCGCTGCGCAGGCTGCGGAGCCCCTCGCGCTGTGCCTCGTTGTCCGAGGTCGCGACCAGCTCGTCGACGACGTAGCCCAGCGAAGCGACCTCCTGGGCGATCCCGTCATGGATCTCGCGTGCCAGGCGACGGCGTTCATCGGCTGTGGCGATGGTGCGGATCTCGTCGAAGACCAGCGCGGTGTCCAACGGGAGTGCGTGTTGGTCCAGGGACGACTGCAGCGTGGCGAGAGCAGAGGGGCTGGGAGGTGTCTCCACCTCGGCGACCACGATGCCGATGATGCGCGAGCCGGCGCGGAGGGGCAGACCGACCAGAACGGTGCGTTCTCCGTCGTTGTCGCTCCACCGGTACGCCGCCGACTCCTGGCTCCAAACGTCTCGGACCAGAGGGTCGTCGCCGCTCACCGCGGTCAGCCGGTCGGCGCCACGAAAGGTGAGCGGCACCAGCAGTCCCCCTTCGGAGCGGATCAACACGGCCGAGCACCGGTCGGACAGGCTCGAGGAGACCTCCACCAGCAGCTGTTGGGCGATGCCCACGGGGTCGAGGCCGGCAGATAGCCGACGGGCCACGGTGCGCAGCTGACCCAAAAGCCGGCGAGCCGAGTCGTAGGCATCGTCGCTCCCCGGCTTCTGCTCGTCGATCTGCAGGACCCAGGCCCCGAGCACACCTATTCCCGCGGTGGTGACGAGCCATGGAATCAGCAGCGAGAACGTGTCACGCACCCCGCTGTCCGCCACCGTCGCCACGGCCGGCACAACGACCACGGCACAGGCCAGGGCTACCGCAACGCCGTTCAGGCCCATCATGAGACCGGCGGCGAATGCAGGGACAAGCAGATACAGCATGGCCCCGGGCAACTCGTTGACGGCCATGCCGACAGCTGCAGAGGCCACGACCGACTCGAGCACCACGAGCGCGGGCTGAGGTATCGAGCCGGAGAGCGTTCCCCACGAGCAGGTGACAGCGAGCACGGACAATGCGATGGCGCAGGCGAAGCCGGTGACAGACACGTCCGCTGCGGCAAGCAGCGCCACAGCGGAAGCGGCCCATACCCGTACCCCGAGCAGCAGTCTGCGCTGGGAGTCGGGCAGATCCACCAAGGTCATGATCACTCATTGTAGGAACAATGTGACAGTGTGTGTCGGAACTGGCGAAATGGCTCACTTCGCCCGCTGTGAGAGGACCCGCTTCTCGCCGATCAGATCCCGGCCCCCG
>DASQMN010000262.1:0-27102 GCA_035645475.1 Nocardioidaceae bacterium | reverse complement strand
GCGTCCGAGGGGATGCCCAGGTCGTGGTACAGGTGCTCGGAGGTGGAGTACGTCTCCTGCGGCTCCTCGAACGGCAGGCCCAGCGTGGAGTTGATCATCTTCCAACGCGCCAGGTCCGGCCAGTCGACGAAGGTGATCGCGATCCCGGAGGCTCCGGCACGACCGGTTCGGCCGATCCGGTGCAGGTAGTTCTTGTCGTCCTCGGGACAGGTGTAGTTGATGACGTGGGTGACGGCTGACACATCGATGCCGCGAGCGGCCACGTCGGTGGCGACGAGGATGTCGATGGTGCCGTCACGGAACCGCGCCATGGCCTTCTCGCGCGCTACCTGTGCCATGTCGCCGTGCAGCGGGGAGCTTGGGAAGCCGCGTTCGGCGAGGTCGTCGGCCACCCGTTGCGCGGAGCGCTTCGTACGGGTGAAGACGATCGTCTTGCCGCGTCCCTCGGCCTGCAGGATCCGGGCCACGACCTCGGGCTTGTCGAGGTCGTGCGCCCAGTAGATGAACTGGGCGGTGGTCGGGACGTACTGCTCCTCGCTGGAGGACTCGGCCCGGATGTTGACCGGATGACGCATGTGCCGGCGGGCAAGGGTCACGATGGCAGCCGGCATCGTCGCCGAGAAGAGCATGGTCTGCCGCAGCTCGGGCGTCTTGGCGAGAATGCGCTCCACGTCGGGGAGGAACCCGAGGTCGAGCATCTCGTCGGCCTCGTCGAGCACCAGCGACTTGACGTGGCTGAGGTCGAGCGCTCGGCGGTCGGCCAGGTCGAGCAGGCGCCCGGGAGTGCCGACGACGATGTCCACGCCGGCCGAGAGTGCGTCGAGCTGAGGCTCGTAAGGCACGCCACCGTAGATGGTCAGCACGCGGAGTCCGCGGTTGCGAGCCGCGACCTCAACGTCGCCGGCGACCTGCTGGGCCAGCTCGCGCGTCGGTGCCACGATGAGTGCCTGTGGCTTGCCGGGAACAGCGATGTCGATGGCGTCGGGGTCGCCCGGTGCCACCGTGCGCTGGCAGACCGGAATGGCGAAGGCGAGTGTCTTGCCGGTGCCCGTGCGGGCTTGTCCGATGAGGTCGGTGCCGGTCAGGGCGACCGACAGCGTCATCTCCTGGATGGGAAAGGGCTCGGTGATACCGACGTCGGCGAGCGCGTCGGCGATCTCGGGCTGTACGCCCAGATCGGTGAAGGAGGTCAGAGTCTTCTCGTCTCGGTGCGTCCGCGACGTCGGCGGACGTCACGAGGTGCGTACGGGCCGCGCGGCGGCGTCGAGGCTTCGCCCTTGCGGGCGGCGACGTCCGGCCACGAGCCTCAGGAGACTCACCGGGAGACCGCGAGCGGCGCTGGTCAGAGCCAGTGTATCCGTCCACACCCACGAAAGGCCCGCATCTGCGTCGCTACGCTGCGCCCATGGTCGACACCACGTCCGATGACGACGTCTATCGTGCTGGAGTCGTCGACCTGCTCGGCGTGCTGGCGTACGGCGAGCTGACCGCTTTCGAGCGGCTCGCTGAGGACGCCGCCATGGCTCCCACACTGCGTGACAAGGCCGCCTTGGCAGCCATGGCGAGCGCGGAGTTCGGGCACTTCACCAGCCTGCGAGACCATCTGCTGTCCATGGGCCTGGACCCTGATGCCGTGATGGAGCCGTTTCGGGCCACCTTCGACGACTTCCACCGGCACACCCGGCCGGCGGACTGGCTGGAGGGGTTGGTCAAGGCCTACGTCGGGGACGGACTGGCAGCCGACTTCTACCGGGAGATCGCCGCGTACGTCGACAGCGAGACTCGTGAGCTGATCCTCACGACGCTGGACGACACGGGACACTCGGAGTTCGTCGTACCGCGGGTGCGGTCCGCCGTCGAAGGGGACCACCGGGTCGCTGGGCGGCTGGCCCTATGGGGGCGCCGTTTGGTCGGCGAGGCACTCAGCCAGGCGCAGCAAGTCGTAGCGCAACGTGACGAGCTGAGTGCACTGCTTGCCGGTAGTCCGGAGCGTCCCGGTATGGATCTCGCCGCCATCGGCAGAATGATGGCCCGGCTCACGGAAAAGCATTCGGTACGCATGGCCGCACTGGGCCTCGCATCCTGACGGACGTGAAACGAGCAAGTGCCCCCGGGAGAATTCCCCGGGGGCACTTGCTCGCTTCAGGCTTGTCGAGCCTTCGCTCGCTCAGACCCTGCTGCGCGAGGTGGTGTTGCGTCCCATCGCGGTCGAGGCGATCATCACGAGGACCGCGGCCACGGCGATGGAGATGACCCAGCGGATCCAGTCGATGCCCTTCGTGGCATCGACTCCCAGCGCTGCTGCCAGCCAGTAACCGGCGACGGCGCCGATGATTCCGAGAATGACGGTCAGCCAGATCGGGATGTTGTCCTTGTCGCCGGGTGCGACGAACTTACCCAGCAGCCCGATGATTGCTCCGAAGATGATAGTGCCTAGCCACTCCATGGCGTCCCTCCAAAGGACTCAGTGCCCAGACGTCGATGATGGCCCGGGCGAGGACATCACTGACGATTGTTCCCACTTCCGAGCAGGCGAAACGGCGCAAGAAGTCGAGTCGCGTGTTTGTCTAACCGCAGATTGGGTGGTACGGACTACTTCCGGCGCGGATATGGGTGGTATCGGCTGCTTTCAGCGGTTGCCGAAACCAACCCGTCTGGCGCTGTCTTCGCCGAGCTCGAGGTACGCCAGCTTGGCTGTGGGTACCAGGACCGTGCGGCCTCGCTCGTCACTCAGCTCGAGTACCCCGTCGGCGTCAACGAGGGCGGAACGCAGCAGTGCGACGACCTCCTCCCGGGACTGGGTGGACTCGACCACCAGTTCCCGGTTGGCGTCCTGGACACCGATCTTGACCTCCACGTGGCTCTCTTTCTCTCGCGTTGTGCCCCCGGCGAGGTCGTGTCGACCTCGGCCTCGACGAGCCTAACCAGGGCTCCAACTCCCGACGCCTCCCGCGGCCCGTGAGGGCTCCCCAGAGGAAGCTCGAAGACTCCGAGAGCGTCAGTCAGGCGGGGGGCACGTCGGTGCGCGGATAGCCGCGGATACCTCGCCAAGCCAGGCCGGACACCAACGCGACCGCCGTCTGCTGGTCGGGCCGGCCGCCGCCTGCCAGCCAGTAGCGGGCACTCACCTGCGCCATGCCGACCAGGCTCACCGCGAGCAGTCGGGATGCTTCCGGCGGCAGGCCGGTGTCGTCCTCGATGACCTCGGCGATCAGCGCAGAGGTCACCTCCGTCACGCGTTCGACCCGCTCGCGTACGTGCGGTTCGTTGGTGAGGTCGGACTCGAAGACCAGCCGGAACCCGGCACGCTCGTTGGCGACATAGGTGTAGAACGCCTCCACGGCGGCCGCCACCCGCGCCTTGTTGTCCTCGGTGGAGGTGAGTGCCCGGCGCACCGCGTCCACGACGCTGTCGCACGACTGGTCGAGCAGCGCGAGGTAGAGCTCCATCTTGCCGGGGAAGTGCTGGTACAGCACGGGCTTCGACACGCCTGCGCGTTCGGCGATCTCGTCCATCGCGGCCGCGTGGTAGCCGTTGGCCACGAAGATCTCGAGTGCGGCATCGAGCAGCTGGGCACGCCGAGCGCTTCGCGGGAGACGCGTCCCGCGTGACTGGGTGGCTAGTGCGCCGTGAGGGGAGGTGCCGGCCATGTGTCGATCACTACTCCCGGACTGTCGGCGCTGAGCGCCTTGGCATCGTAGTCGTCGCTCAGCAGGTGGGACGGGCATCGGGTGCTCGTGCGGACCGACATCATCTCCGTGGGAACACGCGCACCAGCCGGCCACGTTGCAACGACGTCGGCAACTGCCGCCGGCGTGACACGGCTGTGGCCCAGCCGTGAAGAGACGAGGAGTACGAAGTGTCGTTGCCCCCACTGGTCAGCCCCGCCGAGGAACTGACCATCGACGAGGTGCGTCGCTACAGCCGACACCTGATCATTCCCGACGTCGGGATGAGCGGTCAGAAGCGCCTGAAGAACGCGAAGGTGCTGGTCATCGGCGCCGGTGGCCTCGGCAGCCCGGCGCTGCTGTACCTGGCCGCAGCGGGTGTGGGCACGATCGGCATCGTCGAGTTCGATGAGGTCGACGAGTCGAACCTGCAGCGACAGATCATCCACGGGCAGAGCGACATCGGCCGCCGCAAGGCCGAGTCGGCCCGGGACTCGATCACCGAGACCAACCCGTACGTGCACGTCGTCGTGCACAACGAGCGGCTCGACAACGACAACGTCATGAAGATATTCGAGCAGTACGACCTGATCGTCGACGGCACTGACAACTTCGCCACCCGGTACCTCGTCAACGACGCGGCCGTGCTTCTCGGCAAGCCTTACGTGTGGGGCTCCATCTACCGGTTCGACGGCCAGGCGTCGGTGTTCTGGGCCGAGCACGGACCGTGCTACCGCTGCCTCTACCCCGAGCCGCCGCCGCCCGGCATGGTGCCGTCGTGCGCCGAGGGAGGGGTACTGGGTGTGCTGTGCGCATCCATCGGCGCCATCCAGGTCAACGAGGCGATCAAGCTCCTCACCGGCATCGGTGAGCCGATCCTCGGCAAGCTCGTGGTCTACGACGCCCTGGAGATGGAGTACCGCAAGCTCGCCGTCCGCAAGGACCCGAACTGCGCCATCTGTGGGGAGAACCCCACCGTGACCGGGCTGATCGACTACGACGACTTCTGTGGGGCGATCAGCGAGGACGCGGCCGAGGCGGCCGTCGGCTCGACGATCTCAGTCTCCCAGCTGTCGTCGATGCTCAAGGAACGCGAGGAGGGCACCCGCGACTTCACGTTGGTCGACGTCCGCGAGCCCAACGAGTACGAGATCAATCGGATCCCAGGCTCGGTGCTCATTCCCAAGGGCGACTTCTTGAACGGCGAGGCCCTCGGCAGGCTGTCGCAGGACAGTCCCGTCGTGCTGCACTGCAAGTCCGGGGTGCGGTCGGCGGAGGCGCTCGCGGTGCTCAAGGGCGCCGGCTTCTCCGACGCCGTGCACGTCGGTGGCGGCGTCGTCGCCTGGGTCAACCAGATCGACCCGTCGCAGCCCACCTACTGACCGCCCCTGTCCATGGCTGACGACGAGGCTGAGCGGTTCACCGAGCAGGTTCTCAGCCTCGTGGAGTCCATCCCGTCGGGACGCGTCATGTCCTACGGCGCCATCGCCGCGGCGATCGGGCACGGCGGGCCCCGTCAGGTCGCACAAGTGATGGCGCGCGACGGGGGAGCAGTGCCGTGGTGGCGCGTGGTGCATGCAGATGGGTCTCCGTACGCTCCGGAGACGGCCGTCGAGGCCTACGCGCGGGAACGTACGCCGCTGCGTGGGGCCGACAGGATCGTCGTGGACATGCCGCATGCAGCCTGGATCCCGCCTCGCACGACTCCTGGGAACGGCTGACCGCCGATGTGACGTCTTTTGTCGGCGGCATCTGTTCTGCTGCTGCCATGCCGATGACGTACCAGCTGCGACGCAGCACCGGCGCAACCTCTGCGCCACCACGGCTGGACGCCTTCCAGCAGGCAGTGGTCGACCATCGCGATGGTCCGCTGCTGGTCCTCGCCGGTCCGGGTACGGGCAAGACCACCACCGTTGTGGAGGCGGTCGCCGCTCGAGTCGAGCAGGGGGACCTGCGCCCAGAGCAGGCGCTGGTGCTGACCTTCAGCCGCAAGGCGGCAGAGGAGCTGCGCACGCGCATCACTCGACGTCTGGGCCGCACCACGGCAGCGCCGACGGCCACGACCTTTCACTCGTTCTGCTACGCCCTGGTCCGTCGCTTCAGCGATCCGGAGTCCTACGCCGACCCCGTGCAGCTGCTCAGCGCCCCCGAGCAGGACGTCCGACTGCGTGAGCTGCTCGCCGGGTCGGTGGCGGAACGGCTGACTGAGTGGCCACCCTTCCTGAGGGCCGCTGTGGGCACGCGCGGGTTGGCCGAGCAGCTGCGGCTGCTCACCGACCGGGCGCGGGCGCTGGGCATGGACCCCGAAGACCTGGCTGCGCTCGGCGCCGGGGTCGGTCGAGCTGACTGGGTCGCCGCGGGGCATTTCATGGAGGACTACCTCACCAACCTCGACCAGCAGGGCAGCATCAGCTACGCCGAGCTGGTCCATCGAGCCCGACTGATCGCTCGCATGGAGCAGCACCGCGACGTGTTGCGCGCCGAGTTCCCCTTCGTCGTGGTCGACGAGTACCAAGACACCGACCCGACGCAGGTCTCGCTCCTGCAGGCGCTGGTCGGCGGCCGGGGCGGCAGCATCATGGCGGTCGGCGACCCCGACCAGTCGATCTACGCTTTTCGTGGCGCCGACGTCAGCGGCCTGTGGCGGTTCCCGACAGACTTCACGCATGCCGACGGCACGACGGCTCGTGTGCTGGCGCTCGGAGCGACCCGACGTTTCGGGCCTGTGCTCGCAGCAGCGTCTCGTCATGTGCTCGGCAGCACCGGAGCCCGAGGTTCGGTCTCCCGCTCGGTCTTCGAGACCTTCCGCCAGCCCCAGTGCGTCGACCCGCCTTACGGCGACGGTGAGGTGCAGGTGCGCACCTTCGGAAGCGCCGCCGCAGAGGCGGAGCACATCGCTGACCTGCTGCGGCGGGCTCATCTCGACGACGGCATCCCCTGGTCGCAGATGGCGGTGCTCGTACGCACCAGTGCTCGCCTGCCCCGGCTGCAGCGCGCACTCATTGCGGCGGGCGTGCCGGTGGAGGTGGCCGGCGACGAGGTGCCGCTGCGAAGCCAGCCGGCCGTGCGAGCTCTGCTCACGGCCCTGCGTGTGGCCCTGCGCCTTGCTCAGCGCGCGGCCCCGCCCGAGGTCGGAATTGTCGCCGCGGCATCCGACGGCGAGTCGACACCCGCACTGCCGGAGCTGGCGCCGGACGAGGCCGAGGCGTTGCTCCTCGGCCCGCTCGGAGGGCTCGATCCGGCGGGGCTTCGACGCCTGGCCGCCCGACTGCGCCGAGACGACCGCAACGGTCCGGGCGGGCCTCGACCTCCGCGGCCGTCGGACCTGCTGCTCGCCGCCGCTCTGGCCGAGCCCGCTGTGCTGCGTACGACAAAGGGGCCTGAGGCGGCGCATGCGCTGGGCCTCGCTGAGCTGTTGCATCGCGCCGGTGAGGCACTGAGTCGTCAGGTCAGCGCCGAGGAGGTGCTGTGGATGCTGTGGTCCGGCACGTCGTGGCCGGACCGGCTGAGCAGCGCTGTCGACCGCGGCGGGGCCGCGGCCCGCAGGGCTCACCGCGACCTGGATGCGGTGTGCGCGCTGTTCGACCAGGCCGCTCGGGTCGAGGAGCGTCAACAGCGCCGCGGGGCAGCCGGGCTGCTGGCCGAGTTGGAGGCGCAGGAGATTCCCGCTCAGCCGATCGGGGAGCAGTCGGTGCGCCCAGAGTCGGTCCGGCTCCTGACGGTCCATCGGGCGAAGGGGCTGGAGTGGCGGCTCGTGGTGGTCGCCGGCGTCCAAGAGGGGGAGTGGCCTGATCTGCGGTGGCGAGGGAGCATCCTCGACGCCGACCGGTTGCAGGCCGACGGCCTGGCTCCGCGCGCCTCGACCGCCTCGCTCCTGGCAGAGGAGCGCCGCCTCTTCTATGTCGCCGTGACCAGAGCGCGCCAGCGGCTCGTGGTCACGGCTGTGGCCAGCGTGGCCGAGGACGGCGACCAGCCGTCCCGCTTCGCGGGTCTGCTCGGTGTGGACGTCGGCGCCCCGGAGCCACGTCCTCGCCGCCCTCTGTCGTTGGTCGCCCTCACCGCCGAGCTGCGCGCCCTGGCCGAACGCGGCAGCACGCCGCGGATCCGATCCGAGGCTGCACGGCGACTGGCGGGCCTGGCTCAGCTGCAGACCAGGGACGGCCGTGCTCTCGTGCCGGCCGCTTCGCCTGCGCGGTGGTGGGGCCTGGCAGAGCTCAGCTCGGCGACTGTGCCCGTGCGTCCAGACGAGGCGCCGCTGCGCTTGTCCGGCAGCGCGTTGGAGTCGCTCACCACCTGCCCGCTGCGCTGGTTCCTGGACCGCGAGGCGGGTGCCGCGGCCGTCAGCACGGCCGCCCAGGGCTTCGGCAGCGTGCTGCACGCGCTGGCCGAGGCAGTGGCGCAGGGCAGCATCGCGGCTGACGAACGGGTCCTCTCGGCTCAGCTGGACGAGGTGTGGGACCGGCTCGACTTCGCCGCCCCATGGGTGGCAGAGCGTGAACGCGCCGAGGCCATAGCCGCCATCAATCGCTTCCTGGCATGGACCCGCGCCGACCGCGGCCGCTCCCTGCTCGGCGCCGAGGTGGCTTTCGAGGTCCAGGTCGAGGTCGACGTCGAGCTCAACGCGGCAGTCGACGTGGCGGCTGCCGCCGAGTCGCCCACGAGTTGTCCCGAGCCGGAGAGGGTGGTCCTTCGTGGGTCGATGGACAGGGTCGAGATCGCCGACGACGGTCGCGTGTACGTGGTCGATTTCAAGACTGGACGCAGCTGTCCGACCAGAGCGCAGGTCGACGCCAGTCCCCAGCTCGGTGCCTACCAGCTCGCCGTACGTCACGGCGCCGTCGATGACTTGACGGAGCAGCCGGTGCAGGTGGGGGGTGCCGAGCTGGTGCAGCTGCGCAACTCCGCCCCCGGTGGCAAGGGAGTGGACGGAGTCGGCGACCTGCCGAGGGTGCAGAGGCAGCGAGCGGCCGATGCCCGGCCAGAGGGCGTGCTACCCATCGAGGGGCACCTGCGCGAAGCTGTTCGTACCCTGCGGCTCGAGGACTTCGCAGCCACCCGGGGGCCCGCCTGCCGCACCTGTGACTTCGTCCGCGCATGCCCGGCCCAGCCGCACGGGCGCACCGTGCTGTCGCCGCGCGCTGATGTGCGCGCCGTCGACGAGGAGGACGAGTGATGCGGGAGTACCGGCCCCAGGAAGGGGGAGGCAGCGGATCGCTGCTCCCTGATCCAGCGGCCTTGTGCCGGGTGCTGGACGTGCCCTTCAGCGAGCAGCAGCTGGCGGCGGTGACAGCACCGCTGGGACCGGCGGCCGTCGTGGCCGGAGCGGGGTCCGGCAAGACGACGGTCATGGCGGCTCGGGTGGTCTGGCTGGTCGGTCGAGGTCTCGCCCGTCCAGAACAGGTGCTCGGCCTCACCTTCACCAACAAGGCCGCGGCCGAGCTGGCGTCTCGGGTGCGTGACGCTCTCAGCCGGCTCTCCGGCGAGGCGGGCACCGATCTGCTCAGCGGCGGCGAGCCGACAGTGAGCACCTACCACGCCTTCGCCGGGCAGCTGGTGGCCGAGCATGGGTTGCGACTGGGCATCGAACCCGACCTGCGCTTGGTGGCCGACGCGTCGCGCTTCCAACGTGCGGCCCGAGTCATCGGTTCACACCGCGCCGCGATCGCGTCACTGAGCACTCATCTGCCCACGGTGATTGCGGACGTGATCGCGCTGGACGGCCAGCTCAGCGACCATCTCGTGCAGACAGACGACGTGCGGGCGATGCACAGGCGGCTGCGCAGCGAGCTCGCGTCGATACCGGCCAACCCGCGCACCCGCAGTGCCCAGGATGCGGCCGCGAAGCGAGACGACCTGCTCGATCTCATCGATCGCTACCGGGAAGCCAAAGCTGACGACGGGGTCTGCGACTTCGCCGACACGATGGCATGGGGGGCACGCCTGGCCGTCGAGTGCTCCGCTGTCGGCGTCGCCATGCGAGAGCGTTTCGCGGTCACGCTGCTGGACGAGTACCAGGACACCTCGGTGGCTCAGCGCCGCATGCTGCAGGGCCTCTTCTCGGGCCCGGACGCCGAATCGGGCCGCGGTCATCCGGTGACCGCGGTCGGCGACCCGTGCCAGGCGATCTACGGCTGGCGTGGCGCGTCGGTCGACAACCTGGACGGCTTCCGCGGGCACTTCCCACTTCCCGACGGGCGACCGGCGCAGGTCTTCACGTTGTCGGTCAACCGCCGATGCGGTGCGGAGGTGCTCTCCGCCGCCAACACGTTGGCGGGCCGGCTGTACGACCGGCATCAGGGCGTCAAGCCACTCGAACCGAGCCCGGCAGCCGGCCGTGGCGCCGTGTCGGTGGCCCTGCTGTCGGACGTCGCGGCCGAGGTGGAGCTGGTGGCCGATCGGGTGCTGGACGCTCGACTCGAGGCCAAGGCGCTCGCGCCGCATCGCGCTGCAGCGAGGTGGTCCGACATCGCCATCCTGGTCCGCACCGGCGCCGAGGTGGCCGCGTTGGCCGCTGCGCTCCGGCGGCGGGGGGTTCCGGTGGAGGTTGTCGGCCTGTCCGGACTGCTCACTCAGCCCGAGATCGCTGACGTCGTGGCCACTGTCGAGGTGGTGCACTCGCTGACGGCCAACGCGGCGCTGCTGCGGCTCCTGACCGGTCCACGGTGGCGGATCGGCGCTCGTGACCTCGCCCTGCTCGGGCGTCGGGCGCGAGTGCTGAGCGCGACGGCTGAGATGGCCGAGGCGGGCCTGGCAAGCCGTCTTGACGCAGCCGTCACCGGAGTCGACCCGACCGAGGTGCTGTCGCTCTGCGACGCCCTCGACGATCCTGGCGAGGAGCCGTACTCAGCGCAGGCGCGCATCCGCTTCGCCCGGCTGTCGCGCGAGCTGACGCAACTTCGCCGGTGCGTCGGCGAGCCGCTGACCGATCTGGTCCGGCGTGTCGTCGAGACGATCGGCCTCGACGTGGAGCTCGCGAGCATGCCGGCCCCGGAGTCCGTCCAGGCACGGGACAACCTCGCGCTCCTGCTGGAGGCCGTCGGCGACTTCTCCGGTAGCGACCCCTACGCCTCGCTGCACGGGCTGCTGGCGTATCTGCGCGCTGAGGAGGAGTTCAATGCCGGGATGGCTGTCGCGGCGCCGACCGACAGCGACTCGGTCAAGCTGCTCACCGTGCACAAGGCCAAGGGCTTGGAGTGGCGTGTGGTCATGGTGCCGTTCTTGTCCGCGAAGGTGTTTCCCTCGGCGCGTGGACGCGAGCGTTGGACCACCTGTGCCCGTGAGCTGCCCACCGAGCTGCGTGGCGACGCCGGCAGCCTTCCGGCCCTCACCGGATGGGGGCCGGCCGACGAGAAGGCCTTCCACGAGGAGAGCAAGCGCTCCTCAGAGCTGGAGGAGCTGCGGCTGGCCTATGTGGCAGTCACCCGAGCCAAGGACCTTGCCGTGCTGAGCGGCCACTGGTGGGGGCGCACCCAGCTCCGCCCGCGCGGGCCCTCGCCCTACCTGGTGCAGATGCGCGACTGGCTCGACGAGTCCTCGGGCGGCCAGGTGGTGGAGTGGGCCGCCGACCCTGAAACCGATGACGAGGCCCCTCGAGACGACGAGGGCAAGCTCCTCAACCCCCTGCTGCTGGCACAAGCACGTGCCTCCTGGCCCGCTCCGCTGGACGCCGACCTGTTGCAACGGCGCCGCGACGCGGCCACCCTGGTCGAGTCCTACCGCACCGCCGACGCCGAACTGACGCCGAGGTCTGGACACCAGCCGGCTCTCGACACTCGGCCGCCCGGCTCGCTGCTGGAGGCCGAAGAGCTCGACCGGCTCGCCGCCTTGGACGCGGACACCGACCACCTGCTTGCCGAGGCCCAGCGAGAGCACGCCGACGTCATGGAGGTCGATCTACCCGAGTCGCTCTCTGCGACGTCGCTGATGCGGCTGTACGCCGACCCGGGAGGACTCGCGCGCAGCCTCGCGCGGCCTATGCCGCGCCGCCCATCCCCTACCGCCCGGTTGGGGACACGCTTCCATGCCTGGCTGGAGAGCCGCACCGGCCAGCAGTCATTGCTCGGGCCTGACGAGCTACCCGGTCGGTCCGACGACGACATCCACGACGAGGCTGATCTCGCCGCGGTCATTGCTGCCTTCGAGGCAGGTCCGTACGCCGGCCGACGCCCTGTCGCAACCGAGGCCCCGTTCGCTCTGGTGCTCGCTGGCCGCGTCGTACGCGGCCGGATCGATGCGGTCTACGAGTGCGAGGACGGGGGCTGGGAGGTCGTGGACTGGAAGACCGGGCAAGCAGGCGGCAGTGCCGACCCGCTGCAGCTTGCCGTCTACCGGCTCGCATGGGCGGAAGCTCATGACGTGCCTCCCGAGTCGGTGCGGGCTGCCTTCGTGCACGTTCGCACCGGGCGGGTGGAGCGGCCACTGTTGGCTGATCGTGCCGGGCTGGAGGCACTGCTGCTCGAGCCGGTGGACAGTCCCGTTCAGACGGGCAAGCACGCGTAGGGTCCCGGCGTGAGCCGTCGCCCGCTGTTCCCGTTCGCAGCCCCCCCGCACGACCGTGCTGCCGAGCGCCGGACCCCGGAGGGAATGACCGCGGCGTTGGCCGACCCGAACACTCGCGTGCTGGTGGTATCGGCTGACCAGGTCGCGGGCGACGGCGACGCGCTGCGGCTGCTGCCCCCAGCCGAGGCGCCGCCCGGGGAGCTGGCCTATCTGGGTCGGACCGGAGGAGTGTCCTACCTGAGTGCCATGGTCGAGAAGGTCCCTGCGGAGATGGTCCCCCGATCGGTACGTGAGGTCGCCGCCACGCTGGACGCGCTGCAGGGCGGTCTGCTCGCCCACGCGACCGGCTTGGCTGCCTGGCACGCGACTCATCCGCGGTGCAGCCGCTGCGGTGCGGCGACCGTCGCCGCGAGGGGTGGCCACGTCCGGGAGTGCCCCGCCTGTGGGGCGGTGCACTTCCCCCGGACGGACCCCGCCGTCATCATGCTCGTCACCGATGCCGACGACCGGGCGCTCCTCGGCCACCAGCCGCAATGGCCAGAAGGGCGGTACTCCACCCTGGCCGGCTTCGTCGAGCCGGGAGAGCCCCTAGAGGCGGCCGTACGCCGCGAGGTGGCCGAAGAGGTAGGCATCGTCGTCGGCGAGGTGACCTACGCTGCTAGCCAGCCATGGCCGTTCCCGTCGAGCCTGATGCTGGGCTTCTTCGCGTCGGCTGACAGCGTCGACATCGGCGTCGACGGGGTCGAGATCGCGAGCGCCCGTTGGTTCACCCGTGCCGAGCTGGCCGCTGCCATCGCGGCCGGTGATGTGGGGCTGCCGGGCTCATTGAGCATCTCTCGGTGGCTGATCGAGAGCTGGTACGGCGAGGAGCTGTCCGGCAGCTGGTAGCAGGGGTACAGCGCCCCGGCGCCGAATGCAGAGCGCGGCCACATCAGCCGGCGAGCTTGGCCTTCACCTGGGCCACCGACGGATTGGTGAGTGATGTGCCGTCGGAGAAGACCAGAGTCGGTACCGTCTGGTTGCCGCCGTTGACCGACTCGACGACGTCTGCCGCCTCGGGCTGCGCCTCGATGTCGACCTCGTCGAAGCTGATGCCTTCACGGGTCAGCTGCCCCTTGAGCCGGTGGCAGTAGCCGCACCACGGGGTCGAGTACAAGGTGAACGCGGCCGACATGACTTCCTCCACAGGGCGTCTAGGGTGTCGGCGGCCCAACCTGTCGGCGGAGTCCGCTATTCCTGGACGACAGCAGTCCCGCTCCATGACCCGCCCAAGACCTCCATGCACGTACCTCCGCCGCACCGAGAACTCGCAGGGAGCCTGCCGTGCCGCAGCAGTCTGTAGAGGCCCTGCTGGAGTCGCTGGACCCGGAGCAGCGCGAGGTCGCCCGCGCACTCCACGGTCCGGTGTGCGTGCTGGCGGGGGCCGGCACGGGCAAGACGCGGGCCATCACGTCTCGCATCGCCTACGGGGTCGCGACCGGCGTCTACGCCCCTGCGCAGGTGCTCGCCGTGACCTTCACGTCCCGGGCCGCCGGTGAGATGCGGACGCGGCTGCGTGCGCTCGGCGCGGACGGTGTGCAGGCCCGCACCTTCCACTCCGCGGCGCTGCGCCAGGCCCGCTGGTTCTGGCCCCGCGTCTTCGGTGGCGAGCTGCCACAGCTCACCGCCTCCAAGATCTCCCTGCTCGCCGAGGCCACCCGCCGCTGCCGCGTTCAGGCAGAGCAGGCGCTACTGCGCGACCTCGCCGGCGAGGTCGAGTGGGCCAAGGTGAGCAACGTACGCCCGCAGGACTACGTGGCCGTCACAACCGCTCAGAGCCGAGCGGTCTCTGGGCTCGACGCTCGCACCGTGGCGGCCGTCTTCGCGGCCTACGAGGAGGTCAAGCGCGAGCGGAGCCGCATCGACATGGAGGATGTGCTGCTGTGCACGGCCGCTCTTCTCAGTGAGGACGCCGCCGTGGCCGCTCAGGTGCGCAGTCAGTACCGCTGGCTCGTCGTCGACGAGTATCAGGACGTCAGCCCCCTGCAGGTCCTGCTGCTGGACCTGTGGCGAGGTGAGCGTGACGACGTGTGCGTCGTCGGAGACCCGCTCCAGACCATCTACTCCTTCGCCGGGGCGGCACCCGACCATCTCACCGGCTTCCCGCGCCGGCATCCCGGCGCCACCACGATCAAGCTGTGGCGCAACTACCGCTCGACACCCCAGATCGTCTCAGCCGCCAACCGGGTGTTCCCCGCTCGTCCTGGGCGCGTGGTGCTGCAATCGACTCAGGCCGACGGCCCCGCTGTGACCTGCACCCCCTGTGCCGACGAGGTGGCCGAGGCCGAGCACGTCGCTGGACAGGTGGCCGAGCGTCTGGCGGCTGGCACCGCGTTGTCGAGCATGGCGGTCCTGTTCCGGGTCAACGCACAGTCCGAGGCCTACGAGGAGGCGCTCGCCGCTCGCGGGCTGCCGTACGTCGTGCGCGGTGTCGAGAGGTTCTTCGAGCGACCGGAGGTCCGGCAAGCCGTCACACTGCTTCGCGGCGCCGCCCGTGCGGCCTCGATGGGGGACGGCCTCGTACCACCGGCGCCGACCGAGACGGCCGGGATGTCGGCACTGGTAGCCGAGGTGAAGGCTGTGCTGTCCGGGATGGGTTGGACCGATGCCCCACCGGTCGGACGGGGGGCGCAGCGCGACAGGTGGGAGTCGCTGCAGGCGTTGGTCGCCATGGCCGGCGAGGTCGACAGCACCGGTGCGGGCGCGACGGGTGAGACGGAGGACGAGCGCGCCGGGTCGACCATCGGTCTACCGGCGTTCGTCGCCGATCTGGAGCGTCGCGCCCAGGCTCAGCATGCTCCGGTGGCTGACGGCGTGACACTGGCGACCATGCACACGGCCAAAGGCCTGGAATGGGACGTCGTCTTCCTCGCCGGTGTCCACGAGGGCACGGTGCCGATCGTCTACGCCGACACACCAGAGGCGGTCGAGGAGGAGCGACGCCTGTTCTATGTAGGTGTCACGCGAGCTCGCCGGGAGCTACAGGTGTCGTGGTCTGCCGCGCGTACCCCGGGCGGACGAGGTAATCGCCGCCCCAGCCGCTTTCTCGACGGCATCCGCCCAGCCGAGTCCCCGGCACCCGGTGCGGGAGACAGCCGTGCCGACATCGGCGGCCGAGGCAGGGCGAGCAGGCGCGTGGCTCGCTGCCGAGTCTGCGGCGCGGCGCTGGGCTCTGCGGCCGATCGCAAGGTCGGGCGCTGTGCGGACTGTCCGGGCGACGTTGACTCGGCCCTGTTCGAGCGGCTGCGACAGTGGCGCACCGAGCAGGCGTCCGCACAGAAAGTCCCGGCCTACTGCGTCGTCACCGACGCAACGCTCACAGCCATCGCCGAGAGCCGCCCGAGCAGTCCTACTCAGCTCGGAGCCATCCCCGGCATCGGCAAGGCCAAGCTCGACCGCTACGCAGAAGACATCCTCAGCCTGTGCGAATCCGTCTCGTGAGGCCAGGTGCTGGCGACCGACGACGGGTGCCCCGGAGCGTCGCACCGAAGATTTACTTTTAATCCATTGCAGCCCCGGCGCATCCGCCTCTAGTCTGCAGTCACGTTCGTTGCCGGAACGCGTCCAGCCACGGCCAGCCGGCCGTCCCAGACCCGCTGAAGGAGGTGCACCTCGATGGAGATCATGACGATCCCGACCACGCCGTGGGCGTCCCTGCCGTCGTACGCACCCTCGTTCGCAGGTCCGGTCGACTCGACCGTTCGCGTCACGGGCGGCGGCGCCAGCCGTGTGTTCGGAACCGCTGGCGATGCCCCAGCCGGCACGGAGCTCGGTGGCGGCTGCGTGCGTCCCAGCGATCTCGCCCCCCGCAACAAGCACATCAGCAACAAGGACATCCGCCCGGGTTCACGGGCTTGGAGCCCTCCGGTCTAGCTCACAGCTGACCGGCACCTCCGACGCCGCGGAACCCACCAGGGTCCGCGGCCTTTTCGTCTGTCAACCGACAGTCGGTCGCCACGGATCCCCGAATCCGCCCCGACCCACTCGAAGCACTGACGGCACGAGAAGGAGGTGAATCAGATGAGCATCCTCGACGTGGATGCCCTCGAGCTCGACGTAGCCCTGCTGCCGTGCCGGACCAACGACCCGGAGTTGTTCTTCGCCGAGTCACCGTCCGACGTGGAGCGCGCCAAGGCTCTGTGTGGGAGCTGCCCGCTGCGGCAGGCCTGCCTGACCGGGGCGCTGGAGCGGCGCGAGCCCTGGGGTGTCTGGGGCGGTGAGCTGCTTTGCCAGGGAGTTGTCCTCCCACGCAAGCGACCTCGTGGTCGCCCGCGAAAGCACCCAGTGGCCGCCTGACCGTCCTCATGCCAGAGGCCGCTGCACATGCCTCTCAAGTCCATCCGCTGGCCCGAGGAGGCCAATCTCGTTCGAAGGAGCATCCCGATGTACGGCATGCATGAAGAGCTGGCGCGCGCGCATAGTCGTGAGCGCCTCCAGCAGGCGCAGCAGGCCCGACGGGGCCACCAGCTGGCTCTGGCGCAGCGCTACGGCCGCAAGGCCGAGCGTGCCGCGCTGAGGGCACGCCTGCACCTCGCCCGGGCGCTGTGATGACCCGGTGCGGGCCGCGCCGACGCCTCCCTCCCGAAATCGGGAGGGAGGCGTCGTACGTTGTGGGTACTGACGCCTCATGACGTCCGGTTGCGAGCACTGCGGCACGCCGGCACCCGACCCGCTGCCCCTGGCCTGGAGCACCTACGTCGACGCCGACCGGAGTGCGGTGCTCTGCGACCGGTGCACCCGCGAGCACGTCCGCGCTGTGGAGGCGCGCCTGGACAGTCGCTGGTGGTGATACGCCGCTATCTCAGCGCCCGCACGACTTCGACGGTGTGCCACCAGGCGACGCGCGCGCGCATCAACGCGGGAGAGTGCTCGCTGGCCCGGCGGACCAGGTGCTTGAGAGCGCTCGCGCGCCGAGCGGCGTCCAAGTCTCGGTGCAAGCCCGCTACCTCGTCATGGAGCCGGCCGATCGTGGCGCGGGCGTCGCGCACCTGCAGAAGCAGCTCCCAGGTCGCAAATACCGCCACATCGAGCACATCTTGGTGCGACACGTCGTCCGGGCTTCTCGTGCTCGTCAACGCCGGCCTCAGGTCGGCGAAGTCGCCGACCACCTCGGCGCCGGACGCCTGCACCGCCGCGATCCACTCCTTGGCGCGCTGTTCGACGAAGTCGCGAGCTTGGTCAGGCAGCTCCGGTCGGATCGGGCGGGGATAGCGCGACAGAGTCTCGTGCGCGAGCACCCCCTTGACGAGATGCTCGTAGGACACCTGGTCGAGTCGCTGCCGCTCACGGTTCACCCGGCGGAGGAACGCGGTGCTCTCGGTACCCAACCCGTGGTTGGCCCACGGCGTATGAGCGAGGTCGACGGTGCCGGGTTCGATCCCGACCGTGGCAGCGAAGCGCTCCCAGAGCGCACCGGCTGGGGCGCCGGCCGGTGGGACGGTGATGACGTGCAGCCGCTCCGGTGGCAGGACAGCGGCCCATCGCCCCAGGACGGACGGCAGGTCGCCGGAGCGCCAGTACCACCACAGGTTCCACCGCGACTCGTCGCGGGCCGCGATGGCGTGGCACCAGTCGGCGAAGGTAGCCGTCTCCCCGTGCTTGACGTCTTCCTGCCAGGTCGACACGAGATGGGCGCCCGGGTCGCGAACCGTGAGGACGACATGGACCTCCGCGGGCGCCAGCGACTCGATCGCCCGTCGTGCCTGCTCGAGCGAGGCGGCGGCCAGCACCTCTGCGGAGATCACACTGTTGCCCGGCCACGCGCGGACCTCCGCAGCGAGGGCGTCCCAACGGCCTTCAGCCTCCGGGCGTACAACGGCGTTGAAGGCGAGGTGCTGCAGATCCAGCGCGGCGTAGAAGTGCTCGTCGTAGAAGTGCGCGGCGTAGAGGACCCCTGTGGAGCGCAGCCGCTCCCGCGCCGTGTGCAGCACCGTCTGCAGATAGCTGGTGCCGGTCTTCGGCAGACCGACATGCATGTGCACCCGCTGTGCGCTCGACATGGCCCCATCTTGACCGACGGTGTCCCGGGAGAGGTGCGACGCGGCGGGCTCAGTCACCGAAACCAGGCAGCGCATCCTCGAGAATCGCCCGAAACCGTGCCTGCGCACCCAGCTGGCTCAGCACTCCGATCCCCCCCACCCAGACCCGGTGCAGCAGGAGGTACTCCGGCGGCAGGTTGATCTTCAGTGCCGTCGCGAAGTCCTCCTTGCGCGGGCTGTTGACCCGCTCGGCCTGCCCGCGCAGCCAGTCCCGGGTGAGGTGGAAGCTCTCCACGCGGGCCGGTTCGACGAAGGGGGCGAGGTACGCGCGCAGCACCTCGGCGTCGAGGTCGACTCCGGAGCGGATGAAGCCCTCGGTACGCAGGCCTGCCAGCACGGCGTCGTAGTCGTCCTCGACCGCTCGTCGCAGCAGGCGACCGACGACCAGAGGAATGCTGCCGGCCGGAAAGCGTGCGACGGCGCCGAAGTCGACGACTCCGAGGCGGCCGTCACCGATGATGCGGAAGTTGCCGGGGTGCGGGTCGGCGTGCAGCAGCCCGGTGCGGCGGGGTCCGGAGAACAGGAAGTGCACGTAGGCCGCGCCGTAGCGGTCGCGATCCTGCTGGGTGCCTTCGGCGATCAGCCGGGCCAGCGAGTACTCGCTGTCCATCCAGGTCGTGACCAGCAGGCGGGGTGTGTGCATCACCACCGAGGGCACCACGATGCCGGGATCTCCCTCGTAGGCCGCCGCGAACACTGCCTGTGCCTGTGCCTCGAGGTCGTAGTCGAGCTCCTCGACGATGCGCTCGCGCAGCTCGGTCAGCAGGGGGCCGATCTCGATGCCGGGCATCATCGAGCCCAGCAGACGGGCGACTCTGCTGATCTGGCGCAGGTCGGACTCCAGTGCCTCCTTCGCCCCGGGGTACTGCAGCTTGACCGCGACCTCCCGGCCGTCGTGCCAGCGCGCACGGTGCACCTGACCGATCGAGGCCGCCGCGGCGGGGTCCTCGTCGAAGGAGGCGAACTTCGTGCGCCAGGATGACCCGAGCTCGCGCGCCAGCACCCGGCGCACGGTGGCGGGCTCCATCGGCGGTGCGGCGTCCTGCAGCTTGGTGAGCGTCTCGCGGTACGGACGTGCGAGCTCCTCCGGCATCGCTGCCTCGAAGACCGACATGGCCTGGCCGAACTTCATCGCTCCGCCCTTGAGCTCCCCGAGCGTGCGGAAGACCTGTTCGGCGGTGGCCTGCTGCACACCGGTCAGCACCGCATCGGCGGGTGCCCCTGCCAGGCGCCGACCCCAGCCGACCGTGGTGCGACCGGCGTAGCCGAGTGGCAGCGCCGCCAGACGGGCCGTACGCGCGACAGCCCGACGTGGCAGTGCCGCGGGATCGCGCCGCCCACCGGGAGCACCCGCATCGCGGCTCGCGGACGTGTCCACGGCAGGGTCCACCGACTCGTCCAGCGGTCCAGGCGCAGTCATGAGCCCATTGTGTCCGTACGAGGCCAATCGCACGGGTGGTCGCGTCAGCGGAGCCGCAGGCAGCCACAGCGAGGATGCGGCAGAAGCGGCTCGACCGACGGCGCGTCGCAACCGGCCCCCCACCGCACGACGCTGCCGTCGTATCCGGTGGCGAGCCCATCGATCAGGGCGAGCACGGCTGCGGCGGTCGCTGCCACCACGGTGGCCACCAGCAGTGGAGAGCCTGCCGCTGCAGCCGAGACATCGGTGGGGCGATGCACGGGGGAGTCCAGCTGCGGCACGAGGGCAGCCCAGGCCGGGTCGGCGTCAGCACGCGCCTCGTCGGCACATCGAACGCAGGCGGTACGTCCGGGGAGGACGACCGGACCGAGGACGGCCGACCGCGCGTGCAGGGACATGAGCACGTGCGCGACGTCCTCGCGTGTGCAGGCGTCGGCGAGGCGTCTATCCGGTTCCGGCCGGCCGGCGAGCACGACCAGGTCCATTCCCGACACCTGGCCCGGCAGCACAGGCGTGCCGCAGTCGGCCAGCAGGCCGGCGAGAGGCTCGGTGAGCACCCGTGGCCCGAGGAGCCCGATGGCGCGTCGACGGCGCTCGCTGACGACCGCGTCGGCCTGCGCTCCACGAAGGCCTGCACCGGTGAGCCGCGCGCGCTCACCGGCGTGCGTGCCGACCCCCGCGACGTCGGCGTCACGGAGGACACCGGCGTCGAGGAGGGCATGCAGCGCCGAGTCGAGGGCGGGTCGCTCCCGGGCGGGCATGCTGCTCAGGACGTCACCGATCTCCCGCACACCGTCACACCGGCGGACCAGGTCGACAACCCCTGCAACGTCGTGCAGCACCACGGCATCGCGCGGGTCGGTGCCGAACTGCAGATGGTCGGCATCTCGACGCCACAGCGGCGTCGCCGGGTCGAGCACTGGGCGCACCACACCACCTCCCGTCGGCACCAACCGGAGCAGCGTGCCAGCAAGGAGTCGCTCGTATCCGCGCTCGTCCACAAGGGAAGGAAGCGCAGGCAGCGAAGGCCGGCCCATATAGGGCCGGCCTTCGCGTTGAGTCGGACGGGCTGGTCAGGCCTTGCCGAGGATGCGGTTGAGGTTGGTGCTGCAGACCGGGCACTGCGCCTTGGCCATCCGGGTGCCCTTGTCGTTCACGCGCACCTCTCCGCTGGCCTCACGCTTCTCCTTGCACTTGACGCAGTAGAACTCCCCGCTCCACGTCTCCGCCATCGTGTTCTCCTCGCTGTGTGGTTGGTGCCGGCGCGCATTCCAGCGCCTCGAGCCCGGTGTGTTCGCGGGACGGCTGGGCCGCACCGAGGATCCCGGGAGCGGGATCGCTGGTCACCCTAACCGCAGGTACGCCCAGATCGGACCAACCACACGACTCGGAGCACGCCGGGGGTCAGCACGAGACCGTCCCGACCGCCGCGCGATGACGGTCGGCGAGCCCGCGAAAGAAAGCGAGGCCTCCGGATCCTGGGCGCGCCCGCCTTCCCCTTGCGTGCGCGCCCGGACCACGGAGGCCTCGGTTCGGTCACGTTATGGCCCACGGCGGCGGGGCGTCAACGGGTGGCAGCCAGGAAGGCGCCGGGCAGCCGCGCTTCCTCGATCCCGGGCCGGAGCAGGCGGCCTGGCTACCGTGGTCTGGTGTCCCCTACGCCACGGGCTGCCGCAGCGACCGGTCAGCCGATCGAGCCGGTTCGCCCCGGCGGAGGTGACGAGCTCCGCGTGGACGTACGGCGTAGCCGCCGGCGGCGGAGGACCGTGTCGGCGTACCGGGATGGCGACACCGTCGTCGTGCAGGTCCCGGCGCGGCTGACGCCTGCGGAAGAGGCTGAGTGGGTGAGCCGGATGCTGGCTCGCCTGGAGCGGCGCGAGTCACGGCGCAAGCCCGGAGAGGTGGAGCTGGCCCGCAGAGCGGCGCAGCTGTCCGCGCGCTACCTGGAGGATCGAGCGCAGCCGGTCTCGGTGCGCTGGGTCGACAACCAGCAGTCGCGCTGGGGCTCGTGCACGGTCGCGGACAGGTCCATCCGGCTGTCGACGCGTCTGCAAGGCATGCCGGGATGGGTCGTGGACTATGTGCTGCTACACGAGCTCGCCCACCTGCTGGTGCCAGGCCACGACAGGCGGTTCTGGGCGCTCCTGCAGCGCTATGAGCGCACCGAGCGGGCCCGGGGCTATCTGGAGGGCTACAGCGCGGCGACCGGCCAGCCGACGCCTGACGGCGCGCCCGAGGACGCCTGAGGACGCCTGAGGACGCCTGAGGACGCAGTTCGGCCCTCGCGGCCGGCCCGCTCGTCAGCGGGGATGGTCAGCGGGGATGGTCGTCCGGTTCTGCCGCCGTACCGGTGTCGTCGTCGGCTGGGCTGTCGCCTGAGTCCTTCGGGGCGTCTGGTGACTCCGCCGGGCCGTCGAGCAGCGCGGCGAGGGCGGTGTCGAAGTCTTCGCCATCCGAAGTGGCGTCGCCTGCTCGCTCCCCGGCGGCGAAGCCCATCGGGTCGTCGAGGTCCGCCGCAGTGGGGAGGAGGTCGGGGTGTGCCCATACGGCATCACGCGCGGACGCTCCCTCCCGGTCGCGGAGCGCCCCCCACAGCGCCGCGGCGTCGCGGAGCCGTCGCGGGCGCAGCTGCAGTCCTACGAGCGCAGCGAAAGTCTGCTCCGCCGGTCCGCCTGCGGCCCTCCGCCGACGCATCGCCTCCTGCAGCGGCCCCGCGGCGGGCATCCGGTCCTCCGTGGCTTGGGCGACCACTTCGTCCACCCAGCCCTCGACGAGGGCGAGCACGGTTTCGAGCCGGACCAGCGCCGCCTGCTGCACGCCGGTCTGCTGCGGCTCGAAGAGGCCACCCGAGAGGGCCTCCTGGATCGCGCCGATATTGGTGGGGTCGAGGCTGGACAGCGCCTCCTCGATGCGGGTGAGGTCGATGGCGGTGCCCCGGCCGAACTCCTCGACGGCGCCGAACAGGTGGGCGCGCAGCCACGGCGCATGGGCGAACAGCCGCTGGTGGGCGCACTCGCGCAGTGCCACGTACAGCATCACGTCGGTCAGGGTCTGGTCGAGCCCGTCGCTGAAGGCCCGCACGTTGGCGGGCAGCAGCGCCGTGGTGCCGTCGGGTGCGAGTGGCAGACCGATGTCGGTCGAGCTCATGACCTCACCGGACAGCTCGCCTATCGCTCTGCCGATCTGCTGGCCGAACATCGCTCCGCCGGCCTGGCCCATCAGCCCGATCAACGGGCCGGCCATCGCGCGGGCCTCCTCGGGCAACGCCTGGCTCATGGCGGACACCACGTGCTCGGCGATCGGCTCGACCAGCCGCTTCCAGGTGGGTGTCGTGTACTCGATCCACTCCGCGCGGCTCCACACCGCGGCACCGGTCGTGGCTGCGGGGATATCGGTCACGGTGTCGAGCCAGTGCTCGGCGAGTCGGATCGCGTCGGCGACCGCCGAGCGGTCCCCTCCGTGCGGGCTGGGGTCGGGTTTCGAGGCGATCGTCTGCCGGGCGACCTGAGTGGCGAGCCCCCAGTTGACGTTGCCCTCCTGGGGCGTCATCAGCTGCTGCATCTGAGCCATCATCGCGCCGAGGTCAGGCATGGCGCCGCCTCCGGTGAACGCTCCCATGAGCTGCTCGAGCGGGGTACCCGAGAACGGGTTCTGCGCACCGGACGGGCCCTGCGGGTTCCCGGTGAAGCCGAAACCGCCGGACCCGCCCGCACTGCCCGGGGTACGAGGGCTCCCGATGCCGCCGAAGCCGACGCCGCCGGAGTCCTCGTCCTTCCGGCCGTCCTTCCCGCCGTCCTCGTCGGGGTCGCGGGGGAGCTCGGGGTCAGGTCCGTCGTCATGCGTCGCCATGCGCTCCAACGTACTCGTAGGCTGCCAGCCATGACGCGGCCGAGCGGGGACCCTCAGCGTGCTGAGCCGAGCCCGCGGCTGGCTCTGGTGGCGGTGAGGGACCAGCCGTTGAGCGTCGACGAGGTCTATGCCGCGGTCAGTGACCCCGCTGCTGGTGGCGTCGTCGTCTTCGTCGGTGCTGTACGGGACAACGACGGTGGCAAAGCAGTGGACCGGTTGGGCTACTCCGCCCACCCGAGCGCCCTGACCCGCCTGCAGGAAGTGACCTCGAAGGTGGCGCAGCGGTGGCCGGTGGTGGCGCTCGCCGCCGTGCACCGAGTCGGCGACCTCGACGTGGGGGATCTGGCCGTGGTGGTCGGTGCCTCGGCTGCACATCGAGGGGATGCCTTCGACGCCGCCCGCGCCCTGATCGACGATCTCAAGGCGACGGTGCCGATCTGGAAGCACCAGGAGTTCGGCGACGGCTCGCAGGAGTGGGTGGGCACACCCTGACCGTGACCTTCAGCGCGCGCGTCGGCGCGCTGTTGCAGACGGCACCCTGCCTACGCTGAGCCGGTGGAGATCTTGTGGTGGCTGGCGGCGCCGCTGTCCGTCACCGGCGTTGCCGTGATGTGGGCCATCTGGGCCGGTCGTCCTGCCCGTACACAGGTCGATGAGCACGAGGCTCGGGAGCGGCTCGGCGCGGCACTGGCTCGCCCGGTGCCGGCGCGGGCGCGGCGGGTGACGCCGCAGCGTCCGGAGCGCCCCAGCGGTGTTGCCGTACGGCGCAGCGAGCTCACGTCCGCGGCGCAGGCGGCGCCGGTCGACCCGTGGGCGTCCGATTCGTGAGGACCCGGGTCACGGGTGGGGTCGTTCGGCACTCGGGTGCGCTGCTACGCGGTGAGAGGCTGACCCGGTGACCCGGCGGACCACCACCGTGACGAGTGCAGTCCTGCTGCTCGTCGCGCTGTTGTGCGTCGTCCTGCTGCTGCCGGTGCCGTACGTCTCGTTGCAGCCCGGGCCGACGCTCGATGCACTCGGCGAGCAAGGTGGGGACCCGCTGATCTCCATCGAGGGCGACGTGCGTACGTATGACGACGGCGGTGAGCTGAATCTGGTGACCGTGTCGGTCACCAATCCCGACGTCAACGTGCGGCTGCCGGAGGCACTCGATGCGTGGTTCGACCCGGGAGCGGCCCTGGTGCCCAAGGACCTAGTCTACCCGGAGGACGTGACCACCGAGGAGTCAACGGCGCAGACCCAGCTGGCGATGACCGGCTCACAGGAGAGTTCGCGCGTGGCGGGTCTGCTCGCCGCTGGATATCCCCCGCTCGTGCGCGTTGCCGTTGTCGACCCGGACGGCCCTGCCGAGGACCTACTTCGCGCCGGTGACGTCATCTCAGCCGTGGACGGCGACTCGGTGGAGACACCTAGGGAGGTCGTCGATGCCGTCACCCAGCGCTCCCCGGGCGACCCGGTGGATCTGCGAGTACAGCGCGATGACTCCGCTCGCTCCGTCACCGTCACAACCACCGCCAGCGACGACGAACCGGACGCGGCGCGCATCGGCGTGCAGGTTGCCCAGGATGTCGATGCCGACTTCGAGGTGGATATCAATATCAGCCGTCAGATCGGTGGTCCGAGCGCCGGCATGATCTTCGCCCTCGCGATCTACGACAAGCTCACGGCGGGTGCTCTCACCGGCGGGGTGACCGTAGCGGGCACCGGCGAGATCACTGCCGAGGGTGAAGTGGGGCCGATCGGCGGCATCCAGCAGAAGGTCGTGGGTGCCGCTGAGAACGGTGCCACGATCTTCCTCGTGCCTGCGGACAACTGCGCAGAGGCACTCGACGGCGAGGTCGACGCCGACCTGCTGCTCGTGCGGGTCGAGACCCTGGAAGACGCCATCAGCTCCCTGGAGGCGCTGGCCGACGACCCCGATGCAGAGGTGCCGACGTGCTGACCGGCGGGGCTGACGGCGCCGCGTCTGCCGAGATGGCGGAGTCCCTGCGACACGTGGTCCGCGAGGTGGAGGCCCACGTCGCCGCCTCGGGATGGGATCAGCCGGCCCGGCTCTACGCACTCGTACCGACCAGCGAGCTGCTCGAGGCCGAGCCTGCACTGGCTGCCGCGCTCGGGCTGGACGCTGCCTCGGCAGCCGGCACGCTGACGCCGATCGAGCAGGAGGACGTTGCGGCTGACCGTAGTCTCGAACAGATGCTCTCCTCGATCATGTGGCCACCGCAGGTCTACGGCTGCGCCGCCGTCGTCGAGCGGGTGGTGCTGCCTCCCGAGGCGGAGGCCCACGTGCCCACCGACTCCGAGGAGCTGGCCCGCTTCGCTGCGGAGCATCCTGGGCGTCATGAGGTACGAATGGCGGCGGCCGTCACTCGCGACGGCCGGGCGCACTGCGCGGTGCGCCTGCGGGACCACGACAACGACGCCGACGTCATCGACTCGTCCGACCTTGTGCCTACGCTCGTCCAGCTACTGAGCGACACGCTCGCCGAATGACCATGCCTACCGGAGGAGCTCAGTGAGCCACCCGTTCGACCCTGCTGCTGCCGGTCGCTCTCCTGGCCGACCGGTCGCTGTGCCGCGCAGCGGCGGATCACGGCGTCCGCGCCGGGTGCTGCTGGCGACGGTGGTGACCCTGGGTGTGCTGTTCGTGCTCGTCTCGGTCTTCACCTCGGTGTGGACCGACCGGCTCTGGTTCGGCTCGCTCGGCGAAGGCGACGTCTTCAGCACCCTGATCTTCACCCGCCTGCTGCTGTTCGTCGTAGCCGGCGCGGTGCTGAGCGGTGTGGTCTGCCTCAACATCTGGCTCGCCCACCGCTTCTCTCCGACGATGCCTGGACTGCGCGCCGCCGACCCGGTGCTGCGCTACCGGGAGGTGCTCGAGCCGGTCCGTCGGCGGGTGCTCGTACTGGTGGCAGCGCTGCTGTTCGTCCTGGCCGGGTCGGTGGCGGCCGGCGCCTGGCGCACCTACCTGCTCTGGCGCAACGGCGGCGCCTTCGGTGTCAACGACGAGTTCTTCGGCCGCGACATCGGGTTCTTCATCTTCGACTACCCGTTCATCCGCTTCGTCCTCACCTTCGGCTTCGTGACCCTCGGCCTGGCGATCGTCGCCGCGGCGGTCACCCACTACGTCTACGGCGGCATCAGCCTGGAGGGCCGCAGCCAGCGCGTCAGCGGGCCGGCGCAAGTGCAGCTGTCAGTGCTGCTGGGACTGTTCCTGCTGCTCAAGTCGGTCGCCTACTGGCTGGACAAGTACGGGTTCGCGTTCGCCGACGGCAACCTGTTCACCGGCATCTCCTACACCGATGCCAACGCGCGCATCCCCAGCAAGAACATCTTGGTGTTCATCGCGCTGATCTGTGCGCTGTTGCTGTTCGCCAACGTCGTGCGCCGCTCGTTCCTGCTGCCCGGCATCGGGATCGGCCTGCTGCTTGTGTCGGCCGCACTGATCGGCGGGGTGTGGCCCGCGGTCCTGCAGTCCTTCACGGTGCGTCCGTCCGAGCCGGACAAGGAGGCGCCCTACATCGCGCGCAACATCACGGCCACGCGAGACGCCTTCGACGTCGCCGATGTCGAGACGGTGCCGTATACG
>DASQMN010000261.1:0-7274 GCA_035645475.1 Nocardioidaceae bacterium | reverse complement strand
CTCGCCGACAATGACGATCTCGTCGCGGTCCACCTCGGCGGTCGGTGCGGTGCTGAACCACTCGTCCGGCACGCGGCCGACCAGCCAGGAGTTGATCTCTGAAGTAGTCATGCTTACATGATTACAGACTTACATGGCGCGATCAACGAATCTACACCATCTACGTCGGCCGGCCACGACTATCGCTTCGGCCGGGGAGGCCACACGCGCACGTCGACCGAACGCCCAGGCCGCCTCGCGAGGCAGCCGGCTTACTGAGCCGGAGCCAGGAACGTGCCAGGCTGCGCGCGTGGACGCCGAGCTGTGGGACGAGAGGTACCGCGACACGGCCGCTTTGTGGGGCGGCCCGAACGTCATCCTCGAGGCGCTGTTGACCAAGCTCTCACCGGGTCGGGCCGTGGACCTGGCCTGCGGCGATGGCCGCCATGCCGCGTGGCTGGCGGGTCGGGGGTGGCAGGCGCACGGCGTCGACTTCTCCGCCGAGGCGATTGCGCAGGCTCTCCGCCGCGACACAGGAGCACCGGTCGACGGCGGGCGGACCCGGCCGCGTCATGCCACCTACGAGGTGGCCGACGTACGCAGCTGGCAACCGGCCGAGCCGGTCGACCTGGTGCTGATCGCCTACCTGCACCTGCCGGCAGACGAGCGGGCGGCGTTGACGCGGCGAGCGTTGACCTGGCTGGCGCCCCGCGGGCGGCTCGTGATGCTGGCGCATGCCCTGGAGAACCTGACGTACGGAGTGGGCGGGCCGCAGGACGCAACCATCCTCCCGCGCATCGAGGAGCTGGCCGCCGAGCTGAGCGGCGCACGCGTGCACCGACTCGAACATGTCGGCCGGTGGGTCGACGGACGGGAAGCGATCGACGTGCTGGTCGACGTCAGTCCCTGGTTGCGCGAGGACTGAGCCGGCAGCACCCGGTCGGCGCAGTGTTGCTCGCGCCTGTGGTCGCACAGAGGCTGCGCCCGGCGGACCTGGCCCGGACCGGAGTTGGCGTCAGGTGTGGCGCGGGGGCCACTCGTCACGCCGCGTCTCCGACCCCGGCTTGGCTCTCACTTCGTCGATGCTCTCCAGCTCCGGCCCCTGCTCGCGGGTGACGTCGATCTTCTTGAGCCGGTGGGTGAAGCTCACCAGGATCAACGCCAAGGCCACAGCCATCGCCAGTGTCACCAGCAGCCCTATCCAACCGGGCTTGACCTGGGCAGGGTCCAGCGCCAGCAGTAGCGCGGTCATCAGGCCTCCTCGCCGTCTTCTCCCAGGGTGCCACGCAACCCGGCGAACAGGTCGTCCTCTGGCGTCTCGGACCGTACGTGCGACTCAACCAGCTCGAAGTCCTCGGTCGGCCAGGCCGCCTGGTGTACGTCAAGCGGACAGGAGAACCAGGGCCCCTCCGGGTCGATCTGCGTCGCATGAGCCAGCAGTGCCTGGTCGCGCACGGGGAACCACTCGGCGCAGGGCACGCGCGTGGTGATGCGGGCGGCGTGCTCCGGGTCAGGCTTCCAGTCGGCGAGGCGCTCGGCGTACGGCGACTCCAGGCCACGGCGCAGCATCTCCTCGTGCAACGCCACGGTGCGCTCGCGGTGGAAGCTGTGGTGGTAGTACAGCTTGCTGGGTTGCCAAGGCTCCCCCGCCGACGGGTAGCGGGACGGGTCACCGGCCGCGGCGAAGGCCTCCACCGAGATCTTGTGGCACATGACGTGGTCCGGGTGCGGATAGCCACCGTTCTCGTCGTAGGTGGTCACCACGTGCGGGCGGAAGCTGCGGATAAGCGCCACCAGCGGTTCGGCACCGAGCTCGACGTCGACAAGGCCGAAGCACCCCTCCGGCAGCGGCGGCGGAGGGTCGCCTTCGGGCCAACCCGAGTCGATGAAGCCCAGCCAGTCCTGGCGCACCCCGAGAATGGTCCGTGCTCGCTCCATCTCGTCGCGCCGGATGCGGCTGATGTCGGCCAGCACCTCGGGCCGGTCCATACGCGGGTTGAGGATCGACCCCCGCTCACCCCCGGTGCAGGTGGCCACGTGCACATCCACGCCCTCGGAGACGTAGCGCGCCATGCTGGCCGCGCCCTTGCTCGACTCGTCATCGGGGTGGGCGTGCACCGCGAGCAGGCGGAGCCCCGACGATGCTCGGCCCGGGGACGTTTCAGTCTGCACGCGACAATGGTGGCTCACCGACCCCAATGACGGCAGCCGCCCCCACACGCCGCGGCACCGGAGAGGTTCTCGCTGTGTCCACGCTCGACACCCGGTACGGCCGGAAGGCCGCGTCCCGGCGGATGCCCCGATGGGTACCGGTCGCGGTCATCACGGCGCTCGTGGGCCTCAGCTGGCTGGGCTGGGCAGCGTGGAACGCCAGTCAGGACCCCGTCAGCGCCACGATCGTCGCCTACGAGACCGTCTCGTCGGCACAGCTTGACGTCCGGCTGGAGATCACCCGGCGCGACGGCGAGGCCGTCAGCTGCGAGCTCTACGCGCAGGCGTACGACTACGACATCGTCGGCGAGGAGCGTGTGGATCTGCCGGCGGGCGAGCCAGGAACCGAGGTGGTGACGGCGTCCATCCGAACCGAGCGGGAGGCGTTCGCTGCGGCTCTGCGTGGCTGCCAGGTCGACGCACCGTAAACAACGTTCAGCCCCTAGTGACCACTTTGGTAAACTGAACGCTTGCCCAACCAACTGGTCTCGGGCGACGGCCGCTGAGCGGACTCGTCAGGCCGGGCGGCCCGCGCATCCGGGGGCAGCGAGAGCCAACCCGCTGCCAGCAGCAGAGCCGCCGGCACCATGACCAACTCACGGCCGTCCCAGACGGGACGTGCCTACGTACAGGAGCACCGAGTGACCCAGCGCACCGATGAGAAGAACGTCATCTGGTTGACCCAAGACGGCTACGACCGTCTGCAGCAGGAGCTCGAGCACCTGCGTGGACCTGCTCGCGCCGAGCTGGCTGCCCGGATCGGCGAGGCCCGCGACGAGGGGGACCTGCGCGAGAACGGCGGCTACCACGCCGCGAAGGACGAGCAGGGCAAGCAGGAGGCGCGCATCCGTCAGCTGGAGGACATGCTGCGCCGCGCCGAGGTCGGGCAGCCGAAGCCCGACGACGGTGTCGTCGAGGCAGGCATGATCGTCACCATCAAGTTCGCAGGCGACACCGACACGGCGACGTTCCTCTTGGGCTCACGCGAGCTGCTGGCGCTCGACCGCTCGGTCGAGCTCGACGTCTACTCACCGCAGTCGCCGCTGGGTGCCGCGATCCTGGGCAAGACCGCCGGCGACACCGCGACCTACACCGCGCCGAACGGCAAGCAGGTGTCGGTGGAGGTCGTGGGGGCCAAGCCCTTCGCCAGCTGAGCCGCCCAGTGCCCGCTCACTCGATGACGACCGGATAGTCGAGCCTGCGCAGCGCCTCGATCACCGAGTCCCGGTGCTCGTCTCCCCGGGTCTCTGCTCGGAGAGCTATGTCGACCTCGTTGACATGCAGGTCGGCCGAGGTGCGGTCGTGGATCACCTCGAGCACGTTGACCCGCAGCTGTGCCAGCTCATCGAGCACGCGCGCGAGACCGCCGGGGCGGTCGGGGATGCGCACCCGAACGGCGAGGTAGCGCGCGGAGGCGGCGAGCCCGTGCCGGATCACCTGCATCAGCACCAGTGGGTCGATGTTGCCGCCGCCCAGCACGGCCACGACCGGCCCACCGGGGCCTACCACCTCGCGAGGATGCTGCAGAAGGGCCGCAACGGCGGCCACGCCAGCCGGTTCCACCACCATCTTGGCCCGCTCCAGGCAGAGCAGCATCGCCTGGCTCAGATGCTCCTCCGACACGGTGACCACGGTGTCGAGATGCTCGGCCACCAGCTCGTACGGGATGTCACCGGGCTGACGCACCGCGATGCCGTCGGCCATCGTCGGCAGGCAGTCGACCGACACGGGATGGCCGACACCCAGCGACTCCGGCCACGCAGCGACCTGTTCGGCCTGAACACCGACGATGCGTATGTCGGGGCGGTGTGCCCGCACTGCTGTGGCGATCCCGGCCACCAGTCCGCCACCGCCCATGGCGACGACGATGGTGGCGACATCGGGCACCTGCTCCAGGATCTCCAGCCCGATCGTCCCCTGGCCGGCCACGATGTCGGGATGGTCGAACGGGTGGATGAGCACCGCGCCGGTCTCAGCAGCGAATGCCTGAGCGTGCTCGAGGGCTACCCCGAGGTCGGCGCCGCCCAGGCGGACATCGGCGCCGTAGGCGCGGGTCGCACGCTCCTTGGGGATGGCGGCGCCTGAGGGCATGAACACCGTCGACGCGGTGTCCAACAAGGATGCGGCCAGGGCGACACCCTGGGCATGATTGCCGGCGCTTGCAGCGACCACGCCACGGGCGCGCTCGTCGGCGTCCAGACCGAAGATGCGCGTGTAGGCGCCCCGCAGCTTGAAGGATCCGGCGCGCTGCAGGTTCTCGCACTTGAGGTACACCGGCACACCGACGAGATCGCTCAGCGAGTGAGACGACTCCATCAGGGTCACGCGGATGACGTCGCCGAGCGTCTTGCGGGCACGTTCGATGTCAGCCAGCGTGACGGTCGCCCGGTCGATCACCCGGTCGGTTGCCATGTTGGTCACTCTAGGCGGCTACTGTCGCGGCGGCGCGGTCATCCGACGCGTACTGAGCGCACCGTCTCCACGACCGGCGAGTCGTAGTTCTCGTCCCGCACCACGCCGCGCTCCCACGACAGCTCCAGCGCTCGCCCGTGTACGGCCAGCGTCGCGATGTTGTTGTCGAACCACGGACCCTCGACCACGTCCCAGCGGAACGGCGGGTCGGGCACCTTGGCAGCCCGGGCCAGGCGGATGAAACCCCACGCCCACCGCGAGGAGGCGAACCCCAGCCCGACCCGCACTGCCCTCGGCAGCGGGTTGCGGATCGGCGAGCAGACCGCCTGCATCACCCGGCTCACCACCCGGCGATCCCGCAGGTCGGCCTCGGACAGGTAGGAGTGGTGCACGTCGCCACCGAGGAACAGCACGGTGGCCGGGGCTTCTCCGCGCTTGCCTTCAGCGATGGCGATCACCATGTCGGCGATCTGGCGGAAGGACTTCTCGAAGGCGGCCCAGTGCTCCAGGTCGGCGCCCTGACGGATCTTCTCGCCGACCCATCGCCAGCGGCTCCCCCAGCTGCCTTGGGCGACGGCCTCGTCCCAGGCCTCGACGTGATGCAGGCCCACGGGCATGAGGTACGGCAACGAGCTGCCGATGACCAGGTGGTCGCAGTCGCCCTGCATCTGGGTGTCGAGCCAGGCCATCTCCGCCGGGTCGAGCATCGCGCGCTTGCCGTCACGCAGCACTCGTGCCGCCCTGGTGTCGATGACCACCAGCCGGGTGTCGCCGAGCCGGCGGGCGTGACTCCAGCGGTACGCCTTCGGGTCGGCGTCGGCGCGGGCGGCGAAGTCCTCCAGAAGCTTGCCGGCGTCCTCGGGGCTGTCGAGCCCGCTGACGGCTTGCCACAAGGCGTCGTCTCGTCGCTCCTGAATGGAGAGGTTGCCGAGGTGCTGGTAGACCCAGTACGAGCTGAGGGCTGCCTTGATGCGGCCGGGCCACCACGGCACCTCGGCCATCTCGTCGCGCCACTCCTGCGAAGTGTTCCAGTCGTCTCGGACGTCGTGGTCGTCGAAGATCATTGCGCTCGGCACGGTCGAGAGCAGCCACCGGTTGGCGGGGTCGGCCCACGCGAGCGAGTACAGGTGCGCATATTCCGCGTAGTCGGCCAGCTCTTCGCCGGGTCCCTCGCCGCAGTTGCGCCGGTGCGAGATGAACTCGCGCATCGCGTCGCTGGTCTCGTCGGCGTACACCTGGTCGCCGAGGAAGAGCAGCAGGTCTGGCCACTGGTCGTCCGGCTGGGAGGGCAGACGCACAGCGTAGGCCCGTAGGGCGTCGACGCCGTGCTTGGAGTTGCCCTCGCGGTCGTGGCTGATGCTGGTGCGACAGGAGCCGAAGAGCAGTCTCGGGTCGCGCGTGCGGTCGAGGGTGCGGATGCGGCTTGGCGGGAAGGTTGAGTCCGGGTGGGGCCAGACCCGCTCGTCGCCGATCAACACCTCGTAGGGCAGCGAGTCGCCGGGGGTGAGCCCGTCGACATCGACCAACGCGTACGAGTGACCGTGGACGCAGAAGGTGCGGTTGGTGTAGGTGAGGCCTCCGGTGCGGACCGAGACGAGCCCCGGCCGGTCGACCTCGACCCAGATCACCGCGGACGTCTCGTCCACGTAGCGCAACACAGGCCCCAGGACCAGCGGGTCGGAGTCGGTACGCCCGTCTCGCTCGGGCTCGGCGTCCGGATCGGCGGAGGCGGGGTTGCTGTCGTCTGTCACATCGAATGTCTACACCAGAGGCTGAGCTTCGACCGTTGCATGTGTCAACGATCAGCTCGCTTGTTCAATGAGTCGGACATGGATCCGACCGGCCGGAGAGGTCAGCCGGAGCGTCGTGTCACGTGCCGCTCGAGCAGCTGCGTCGCCACGTCGGGATGCTCGGCAGCGAGCAGGCCGGCCGCCACGAGGACGTAGTCGGTGTCGACCACGACGGTCGGTGCGCGGGGCAGCTGCCATCCGCCGGGTACGTCGGCGCCGGTCGCCGAGCGCAGCACCGTCGAGGCCGCGGCGGGGTCACCGTGGCGCAGGACCCCACCTGAGCCCACGAGCAGCTCGACCTCCCGCAGGTCAGTGCCGGTGCGCTGCACCTGCCTGCCGTCCGGGCCGAACGTCAGGGTGGCTTGACCGGCGTGTCGGCGCAGCGCGACCCCCACCGCGAGTCCAGCCAGCTGGCACTCCTGCGCGCGACCGCGGGCATCGTCCGGAAGCCAGCCGGGCTCAGCGACGCGCCGGTCGGCTGCAGCTCGCAGGTTCTCGTCGTCGGCTTGCAGACCGGCCTCGACACCCCGGTCGTAGGTGGAGCGGGCACTCCAGCGCATGCCGAGGTCCGCCTCGACGGTGCGGGAGACCGGGGTGGCGCCGACGACTGGCGCGTCGTACGTCTGCTCAGGGTCGACCTCGACGACCGAGTGCACGTCGGTCGTCGCGCCGCCGACATCGACGACGACCACCTCACCGACCGAGGCGGCCAGCAGCTCAACCCCGGCAAGCACCACATCGGGCGTCGCCCCACGTACGGCGTCGCGGAACTGGGCACCCCGGGACAGGTGCTTGCCGCCGATCACGTGCTCGAGGAACACCGTGCGTATCGCCACCCGGGCCGAGCCGGGCTCGAGGACGCCGATGGACGGGACGACGTTG
>DASQMN010000260.1:0-6243 GCA_035645475.1 Nocardioidaceae bacterium | reverse complement strand
TGAAGCGGTAACGGCCGGTTGAGGCTCGAGCGCGCGTTCCGCCGTGGCCGTCAGCCGCTGTGGCGTTCGATCGCGATGACCTCGCCGTCGCGGCGGTGCACCACCATCAGCTCGCCCGGTTCGAGCTTCGGGTCCGGAACGTCGATGGCGTCGAAGACCATCGGCAGCACCGGCCGATGGGTGCACAGGACCGCGCGCCTCGATGAGGCGAACAGCCGGCGGGTGATGGATCGCACCTTGTCGCGGTCGGCGTCCTCCTCGGTGAGCCGGCGGTGCAGGGTGACCTCGGTGCCCCGCTGCGTCGCGTACGGCTGCACGGTCTGCACACAGCGCGCGGAGTCGCTGCTGGCGATGCGCTTGATGCCCCAGGCCGCGAGCATCGGCACCAGCGCCTCGGCCTGCTGCTGTCCGGCGGTGGTGAGCGTGCGCCGCCGGTCGTCGCCGCGCCAGTGCGTACGCGGCTTGGCCTCGGCGTGCCGCAGCACGATCATCGGCCGTGACGACGCCACGTCGGTCATGAACTGCGCGGAGAACTCCTCCAGCACTGCCCGGTCGCGGTCGTACGAGACCCGATCGACCGCCTTGCTCAGCGGTGACCACTCGACGCGGTCGACCTCGGCGTTGGGGGCGTAGCCCTCGACGGTGCCCGAGGTCACCTCGGCGGTCCAGTACGCGACGCGCTTGGTCTGGCCGCTCACCAGGGGATACGTCACGTCGCTGAGCGGCAACCCGAGCCGCACGTCGAGTCCGGTCTCCTCGCTGACCTCGCGCGCGGCGGTGCCGGGGAGAGCCTCACCAGGGTCGACCTTGCCCTTCGGCAAGGACCAGTCGTCGTGCCGGGCGCGGTGCACCAGCACCACGGCCGGTTCCAGGCCGGTCCTCGGCTTGCCGTCGAGGTCCATCGGGAAGTGCCACACCACGGCACCGGCGGCGGTGACCAGGTCGTTGGGTCGGGTGGAGTCCGGCACGAGCCGCAGTGTGTCAGCACCCGTTCGCCGCCGGTAGCCCGAGGCCGTCCGGGCCGTCCGTGTGCCTGGGCCGGTCAGCTGGCTGGTCGACGCTCTGGGATGCTCCGGCGGTCACGACGACGCCGCGACAGCGCGACCAGGTGCTCCTGCAGGTCCAGCAGCGGACGTCCTTCCTCGTCGCGCGAGTGCCGGGTCCACACGCCGTCTCGGTCGAGCCACCACGACGACGTCCCGTCGTCGAAGGCTCGGTCGAGCAGGTCGTTCAGCTCCTTGACGTGGTCGGTCGAGGGCAGACGCACCAGCGCCTCGACCCGCCGGTCGAGGTTGCGGTGCATGAGGTCGGCCGAGCCGATCCACGCCTGCGGGTCACCACCGTTCTCGAACCAGAAGATCCGGCTGTGCTCGAGGAAGCGGCCCAGGATGCTGCGTACGCGGATCGTCTCGGACATGCCGGGTACGCCTGGCCGCAGCGCGCAGATGCCTCGGGTCAGCACGTCGATCGGCACGCCGGCCCGGCTCGCGCACAGCAGCGCATCGATGATCGACTCGTCGACGAGGGCGTTCGCCTTGATCCGTACCCGTGCCGGTCGACCGGCGCGGTGGTGCGCCACCTCGCCCTCGATCGCCGCGATCAGACCGTCGCGTACGCCTCCTGGCGCGACCAGCAGGCGGCGGTAGGAGTCGGCGCGCGACCATCCGGACAGGTTGTTGAACAGGTCCGACAGGTCGTCGGCCACCTCGGTGTCGCTGGTGAGCAGCCCCAGGTCCTCGTAGAGCCGGGCGGTCTTCGGGTTGTAGTTGCCGGTGCCGATGTGGGCGTACCGGCGCAGGCCGTCCGGCTCGTCCCGCACCACCAGGGACAGCTTGCAATGCGTCTTGAGCCCGAGCAGGCCGTAGACGACGTGGCAGCCGGCCTCCTCCAGCTTGCGCGCCCACCGGATGTTGGCCTGCTCGTCGAACCGAGCCTTGATCTCGACCAGCACCAGCACCTGCTTGCCGGCCTCGGCGGCGTCGATGAGGGCGTCGATGATGGGTGAGTCCCCGGAGGTGCGGTACAGCGTCTGCTTGATAGCCAGCACGTGCGGGTCGGCGGCCGCCTGCTCGACGAAGCGCTGCACCGACGTGGCGAAGCTGTCGTACGGGTGGTGCAGCAGCACGTCGCGGTCGGCCAGTGCGGCGAACATGTCGACCGGGCTCGCCGACTCGACGGCTGCCAGGTGGGAATGGGTGCCAGGCACGAAGCCGTCATACGCCAGCTCGGCGCGCTCGAGGTCGGCGATGGCGTGCAGACCGCGCAGGTCCAGGGGTCCGTCCAGGTAGACGACCTCTGGCTCGGCGACCCCGAGCTCACTCACCAGCAGCTCACGCACGTGCGGGTTGATCGAGCGCTCGAGCTCCAGGCGCACCGGCGGGCCGAAGCGTCGACGCAGCAGCTCCTTCTCCAGCGCCTTGAGGAGGTTCTCCGCGTCGTCCTCCTCGACCTCGAGGTCCTCGTTGCGGGTGACCCGGAAAGCGTGCGAGGCGACGACCTCCATGCCGGGGAAGAGCTGGTCCAGGTGCGCGGCGATGACATCCTCGAGCGGTACGAAGCGCTCCGCGGCCACCGGCATCCAACGGGAGAAGATCGGCGGGACCTTGACGCGGGCGAAGTGCTCCTTGCCGCTGTCGGGGTTGCGCACGATCACGGCGAGGTTGAGCGACAGACCCGAGATGTAGGGGAAGGGGTGTGCCGGGTCGACAGCCAGCGGCGTCAGCACCGGGTAGAGCCGTTCGCGGAAGATTTCGCTGGCCGCGCCGCGCTCCTCCTTGGTCAGGTCCTCCCAGCGCAGCAATTCGATGCCTTCCGCGGTGAGCGCCGGGCGCAGCTTCTCCTGGAACAGGCAGCTGTGCCGCTCCATCAGCACCCGTGACTCTGCCCAGATCGCGGACAGCACCTCGCGGGGACGCATCCCGCTGGCGGCCCGTACCGCGACACCGGCCGCGATGCGCCGCTTGAGACCGGCGACCCGCACCATGAAGAACTCATCCAGGTTCGAGGCGAAGATGGCGGCGAACCGCACCCGCTCCAGCAGCGGCAGGCTCTCGTCCTCGGCCAGCTCGAGGACGCGTGCGTTGAACGCCAGCCAGGACAGCTCTCGATCGAGGAACCGGTCGGCCGGCAGGTCCTCGGTGGTGACGTCGTACGGCGGCTCGACCTCGAACGGCTCGGTGTCGGGCCGGTCGGGTGGTTCGACGACTGCTGTGGTGGTGGGTGCGGATGCCATGACCTCATCCTCCCACCGCGCAGGCGGGAGGGATAACGCTTGGCTGCGGCCCGATCACCCCAGACGCTTCCTCCCGCGGCGTTTCGAGCAGCGGGTAAGGCCCGCGAGGGCCTCAGGAGTCGGCGGTATAGGCGACGTCGACGGCGGCCCGCGCGAAGCCGAGCCGCTCGTACACCGCCACCGCCGGCGTGTTGTCGGCCTCGACGTACAGCAGCACCTCGCGCAGGCCGGTGGAGCGCAGGTGATGCAGCCCGTGCAGCGTCAGTGCGCGGCCGAGGCCGCCGCCCTGGGCGCCCGGCGCCACTCCGATGACGTACACCTCACCCACCCGTCCACGCTCTTGCACCTTGGTCCAGTGGAACCCCACCGCCCGCCCGTCGCGTTCGGCGAGGAAGAAGCCCGCCGGGTCGAACCAGTCCGAGGACAGGCGGGCGTCGAGGTCTGCCTGCGTCATCCGGCCCTGCTCGGGATGGTCGGCGAACGCCTCGGCGTTGAGCGCCAGCCAGGTGGCGTCGTCGGCACCGGGGACGTAGCTGCGCACGGTGACATCGGAAGGCCAGGTCACGGTGGGGAGCGTCTCGTCGAGGAGTCGTCGCAGCTGCCACAGCTCGCGGCTGCGCCGCAGACTGAACGCCCGGGCGAGGGCCTTCGCCGCGGGCAGGTCGCCGTGCGCCCACACCGACAGCGGCCGGGGGCCGGCTCCCAGCAGCTCCGCCAGGAGCTCGCTGCCATGACCGACCCTGCGGGCGTCGGGGTGCACCACGAGGGCAGCGGTGTCGCCGAGCTGTGCATATCCCAGCAAGCGGTCGCTGCCGAGCACGAGATGTCCGCCGGAGTGCACGTCGGTCAGCCTTAGCAGCGCCGCTTCGTCAAGGGCCGACACACCGTCGGCAGCGGTGGCGATCGCCACCAGATCCTGGACAGCGGCGACGTCAGCCTGCGTCAACGTGTCCAGCCGCGAGACGGTCATCGCCTGGCAACCTATCGGTCACCTGCGGGGGTCTGGGCACTGTCAGCGTCGGCGAATAGGTTGCCTGCGACCCGATCCGCCTGCAGGAAGTCGACCCCTCATGACCCAGTCTTCAGCGCCGTCAAGCGCGACTCCGCGACGCCTCGCCGTCACCGCCGCGGTGACGGCTCTGTTCGGCAGCGCCCTGAACGTGCCCGCGAGTGCCTCCGCGATCGAGCCTGGCATGCCCACCGCGGCCGCCAGCAGGTCCAGCGAGGACCTGTCCCCTCGCCAGACCTATCACCGGCTCGTCCAGGCCGGGGCCGGCGCCGACCCCGTGCGGATCGATCTGTTGGCGATCAACGACTTCCACGGTGCCCTGGAGGTCACCGACCCGGACGTCAGCTCCGCCGGGCGCATCAACAACACGCCGGCCGGTGGTGTGGCGTACCTGGCGCGCCACCTGAAGGAGCTGAGAGCCAAGGCCCGGGCCAACGGCTCACACCCGATCACCGTCGCCGCGGGCGACCTCATCGGCGGCTCGCCGCTGGTCTCCGCGGCCTTCCACGACGAGCCGACGATCGAGGCCATGAACCGCGTCGGACTCGAGGTGGCCTCCGTCGGCAACCACGAGTTCGACGAGGGCAAGCGCGAGCTGCTGCGCATGCAGCGAGGCGGCTGCCTGCGCGACGGTGACGGCCGCGACAACCAGGACTCGTGCCCCAACGGTCGTACATTCGGCGGCGCCGACTTCCGCTATCTCGCAGCCAACGTGCTTTGGGCCGACCAGGCGGCGCACCGGCGCTCGACCCTCCTACCGGCCACCAAGGTGATCAAGAAGAGCGGTGTGAAGGTCGGGTTCATCGGCATGACCCTCGAGGGCACGCCGGACGTCGTCACCCGCGCCGGCATCGAGGGGCTGCGCTTCGCTGACGAGGTACGCACAGCCAACCGTCTGGTGCCCTCGCTGCGAGCACGCGGCGTCGAGTCGATCGTGGTGCTCCTGCACCAGGGCGCAGTGCCCCACGACCCCACGGCGTACGACGCCTGCAACCGCGTCAAGGGCCCGGCCGTCGGCATCGCGAAGAAGCTCAGCCCGCGGATCGACGCGGTGGTGAGCGGGCACACCCACCAGCCGTACAACTGCATGGTCAAGGACCCGAAGGGGCAGCCACGACTGCTGACCAGCGCCTCCGCGCTCGGGCGGATGGTCACCGACATCCACCTGCTGGTCGACCCGCGCACCGGTAACGTGGTGCGCGAAGCCGCGTACGCCCAGAACCGGATCGTCACCAACAAGCGCATCGCCCCGGTGCGTACGCTCGCCCGGCTGGTCAACACCTTCACCCGCCTGGTGGAGCCGATCGCAGGCCAGGTCATCGGCCACACCACCACCGGTACCGTCAGCCGTGAGCAGAACGCCGCGGGAGAGTCACCGCTCGGCGACCTGATCGCCGACTCGCAGCTGGCCGCCGAGTCGGTCGTCCCATCGGATGGCGAGGCGCCGCAGATCGCCTTCATGAACCCAGGTGGCATTCGAGACGACCTCCTCACCGAGGCAGGCAACGCCGTCACGTACGGGGCGGCGTTCACCGTGCAGCCGTTCAACAACTTCCTGGTCTCGATGGACCTCACCGGCAAGCAGATCGACACCCTGCTCGAGCAGCAGTTCAGCGGTGCCAACGAGACCTTCAACAAGGTGCTGCAGGTCTCGGAGGGCTTCAGCTACACCTGGGACGCCAGCGCCCCGGCCGGTAGCAAGGTCGACCCGACGACGATCAAGCTCGACGGCGAGGTCATCAACCCCGACGCCACGTACCGCATCGTCGCCAACAACTTCCTCAGTGACGGTGGCGACGGCTTCCTGGTGCTAGCCGAGGGGCAGAACAAGTACGTCGGCGGGCTGGACATCGACGCGCTCGCCGACTACCTGGAGGCGAACGATCCGTACGACCCGACCAGCGGTGACGGACGCATCACGCGAGTCGGGTAGCCATGCGTACGCCGGCCCCGGTCACCTCAGCGGTGACCGGGGCCGGCGTCGCCCTGCCCGGCGGCCGAG
>DASQMN010000259.1:0-4419 GCA_035645475.1 Nocardioidaceae bacterium | reverse complement strand
GATCGTCTGGTCGCACGCCCTGAGCTGGCCCGATCGGGCACGTGAGGCGCGGCGACTGTTCGGCTCGGACAGCTTCACCGAGATCAGCACCGATCGGGTCGGCGAGCACACCCGGTGGCCCGGCTGGCTGGTGGGTTCGAGCGAGATCGTGCCCCTCCCCTTCGCTCCCGGAGTGGAGCTCTTCGACGAGGTGAGCGGCACGACGGCATGGGCCGGGTAGACCACCCGAGCCCACCCGAGCCGGCCCGACCCGAAGGAGTCCGCGTGATCGAGGAGATCCGGGCAGAGATGGCGGCGACGGTCCTGGAGGTCGGCGTCGCGGAGGGAGATGTCGTCGCCTGCGGTGACGTGCTCGCCCTCCTGGAATCGATGAAGATGGAGATCCCGGTCGTTTCCGAGGTGAACGGCACCGTGACCCGCGTCGCCGTGCGCGAGCACGCGGTGGTCCAGCGCGATGACGTCATCATCGTCGTGGGCTCGGCTGGTGCGGACTCGGGTGCCGGATCCCCCTGACCTCGAGTGCCCGACCCCTGTGTCCGGCAGTACCGGTGTGCACCGTATTCCGAAAATGTACCGTGGTCCCGGACACCGCCGAGAACGTCGAGAATTCCGGCCATCAGGCCGTCTCCGGAACGGCGAGCGAAGACGAGGTGAATTCCCCAGTGAAGGGCATTGTCCTGGCCGGCGGTTTCGGCACGCGACTGCATCCGGTGACCCTGTCGGTCTCCAAGCAACTGCTCCCGGTGTACGACAAGCCGATGATCTACTACCCGCTGTCGGTGCTGATGCTCGCGGGTGTCCGGGAGGTGCTCATCATCTCCGCGCCCCGCGACCTGCCGCTGTTCGAGCGGTTGTTCGGCGACGGCTCCCGACTGGGCATGCGGATGGACTACGCCGAGCAGGCGGAGCCCCGCGGCCTCGCCGACGCCTTCATCGTCGGCGCGGACCACGTCGGCGACGACGACGTGGCGCTCATCCTGGGCGACAACATCTTCCACGGCCACGCCTTCTCCGAGGTGCTCGAGCGGAACGCCCGCGACATCGAGGGCTGCGTGCTGTTCGGCTACCCGGTGCAGGACCCGCAGCGCTACGGCGTCGGCGAGACCGACGACAGCGGACGGCTCATCTCCATCGAGGAGAAGCCCGAGCACCCCAAGTCGAACCGAGCGATCACCGGCCTCTACTTCTACGACAACGACGTCGTGGACATCGCCGCGACGATCCGCCCGTCGGCGCGGGGCGAACTCGAGATCACCGACGTGAACCGGATCTACCTGGACCGGGGCCGGGCCCGGCTGGTCGACCTCGGCCGCGGCTTCGCCTGGCTCGACACCGGCACCCACGACTCGCTCCTGCAGGCCGGGCAGTACCTGCAGACCCTGGAGCACCGGCAGGGCGTGCACATCGCGTGCCTCGAGGAGATCGCGCTGCGCATGGGGTTCATCGACCACGTGCAGTGCCACGCACTCGGCGCGCAACTCGCCAAGACGACCTACGGCCGCTACATCATGGATGTCGCCGCCGAGTACCGGCTCTGACCAGATCGGTCCCACAGGGGGTGCGGCGTGCGTGTTCTGATCACCGGTGGAGCCGGGTTCATCGGCTCCGAGTTCACCCGGGCGGCGGTGCGCGGGAGGTACCCGGCACTGCGCGGCGCCGAGGTCGTCGTGCTGGACAAGCTGACCTACGCCGGCAACCTCGCCAACCTGGAGGGGGTCACCGGCCACCCGGGGCTGCGGTTCGTGCACGGCGACATCTGCGACGCGCGACTGGTCGCCGAGCTGATGACCGGCACGGACCTGGTCGTGCACTTCGCGGCGGAGTCCCACGTGGACCGGTCCATCGCCGGGGCCGGCGTGTTCGTCACGACCAACGTGCTGGGCACCCAGGTCCTGCTGCAGGCCGCCGTCGACGCGGACGTGGGGCGGTTCGTGCACGTTTCCACCGACGAGGTCTACGGCTCGATCGAGACCGGGGCGTGGGCCGAGGAGCAGCCGCTGGCGCCCAACTCGCCCTACGCGGCGGCCAAGGCCGGGTCGGACCTGATGGTGCGGGCCTACCACCGGACCCACGGGCTGCACACCTGCATCACCAGGTGCCCGAACAACTACGGGCCCTACCAGTTCCCGGAGAAGGTCATCCCGCTGTTCGTCACCAACCTGATCGACGGCCGGCCGGTCCCCCTGTACGGCGAGGGTCGCAACGTGCGCGAGTGGCTGCACGTCAGCGACCACTGCCGCGGCATCGCGCTGGTCGCCGAGCGCGGGCGCTCCGGCGAGACCTACCACCTCGGGGGCGGGCCGTCGCTGACGAACCACGAACTCACCCAGCGCCTGCTCGACCTGACCGGCACCGGCTGGCCGATGGTGCAACGCGTCGCCGACCGGCTCGGCCACGACCAGCGCTACTCGTTGGACAGCAGCAAAGCTGCCGCCGCGCTGGGCTTCGCACCGACCGTCCCGTTCGCGGCCGGGCTGGCCGGCACCGTCGACTGGTACCGGGACAACCGGTCGTGGTGGGAACCGCTGCGCGCGGGAGCCGTGGTCGCATGAAGACCCGCCCGCTCGATGTCGTCGGTGCGCTGGAGTTCACCCCCACCGTCTTCCCGGACCGCCGCGGCCTGTTCGTGTCCCCGTTCCAGGGCGACGCGTTCACCGCGGCGCTCGGACACCCGATGACCGTCGCCCAGACCAACCACAACCGGTCGGCCAACGGCGTGGTCCGCGGCATCCACTTCACCCGGTACCCGCCGGGGCAGGCGAAGCTCGTCCACTGCGCGCGGGGGCGGGCGCTGGACTTCGTGGTCGACCTGCGGGTCGGATCGCCGACCTTCGGCCGCTGGGACGGTGTGGAGATCGACGACCAGTCGTTCCGCTCGGTGTACTTCCCACCCGGCTGCGGGCACGCGTTCATCGCGCTGGAGGAGGACACCGTCATGTCCTACCTGGTCTCCACCGGCTACGCCCCCGAGCTGGAGCTGTCGATCCATCCGCTCGACCGGGACATCGCGCTGCCGTGGCCGAGCGGGTTCGACTTCGTGCTCTCCGACCGCGACCTCGCCGCGCCGAGCCTCGCCGAGGCCGGGTCCGCCGGATTGCTGCCGCAGTACGCCGACCTCGCCGGCTGCTGAGTCGACGCGCGCGTCCCCGCTGCGGTCGGCCGCAGCGGGGACGTCGTGGTGGGCCACCGGGTCAGAGGCTCGCGAGCACCTCGCGCAGCGCGGCGATCACCTTGTCCTGGGTGCCCACCGGCAGCGAGGGGTACATCGGCAGCGAGAAGATCTCCCCGGCCAGCTTCTCGGTCACCGGCAGCGAACCCGCGCCGTACCCGAGGTGGGCGAACCCGGTCATCGTGTGGACCGGCCAGGGGTAGCTGACGTTGAGGTGGATGTCGTAGGTCCGCATCGCTTCCAGGATCCGGTCCCGCTGCGGGTGGCGGACCACGTAGACGTAGTAGACGTGCTCGTTGCCGTCGCTGACCGTGGGGAGCACGACCCCGGTGCCGGCCAGTCCGTCGGCGTAGCGCTGCGCCACCCGACGGCGTCCCGCCACGTACTGGTCGAGCCGGGTGAGCTTGCGCCGCAGGATCTCCGCCTGCACCTCGTCGAGTCGCGAGTTGTACCCGGGGGTGCTGATGACGTAGTAGGTCTGCTCCATGCCGTAGTAGCGCAGCCTGCGCAGAGCCGCGTCCGTCCCGGCGGCGGAGGTGATCACCGCTCCGCCGTCGCCGTAGGCACCCAGCACCTTCGTCGGGTAGAAGGAGAACGTGGCCGCCTCGCCGAACGAGCCGGCGATCCGGCCGTGGTGCCGGGCGCCGTGCGCCTGTGCGCAGTCCTCCAGCACGGCCAGCCCGTGGGCATCGGCGATCCGACGCAGCGGCGCCATGTCGACGCACTGCCCGTAGAGGTGCACCGGCAACAGGCACGCGGTGCGCTCGGTGATCGCCGAGCCCACCCGCCCGACGTCCATCAGGTAGTCGTCCTCGTGGACGTCGACGAAGACCGGCGTCGCCCCGACCTGGTCGATGGCCAGCACGGTCGGCGCCGCCGTGTTCGACACGGTGATCACCTCGTGGCCCGGACCGACGCCGAGGGAGCGCAGGCCGAGCACGAGCGCGTTGGTGCCGTTGTCCACGCCGACGCAGTGCGCGGCGCCGTGGTACTCGGCGAACTCCGCCTCGAAGCCCCGCACGCTGCTGCCGAGCACGAGTTGGCCCGAGGCGAAGACCCGCTCGACCGCGGCGAGGACGTCCGCGCGCTCTTGTTCGTACTCGGGCAAATAATCCCACACACGAGTGGTCATAGCGCGGAGAGACCTCCATACCGAATGCCGGGTGGGCCAGAGAGGGACGCGCACCGACGAAGACCGTCGACCCGTCCGCCCCTTCACCGAACCGCATCCGGGCGGGCCCGGACACCCC
>DASQMN010000258.1:0-2980 GCA_035645475.1 Nocardioidaceae bacterium | reverse complement strand
GAGCAACGCGTCCAAATCGCCCCAGAAGACGTCACCGAGCATCTGCACCAGTGCGCGGTCGAGCATGGGCCCGCGCCAGGCGACCACCTGGTCGCGGCGTGGCTTGAGCATGCCGATGCTGATGACCTTGAGGTCGGGGCCGGCGGGAGTCGCCACCGGCACCGGCATGATCATCTCTTCGACCTGCGTCGGGCGCAGGTCTCCGACGCCCAGCATGGCGGGCACGGAGTGGCCGTAGATGTCTGCGTCGACGACGCCGACCTTCAGGCCCTGACCGGCCATGGCGAGGGCCAGGTTGACGGTGACCGAGGACTTGCCGACGCCACCCTTGCCGGAGGCGATCGCGAAGACCTTGGTCAGCGTGCCAGGCTGCGCGAACGGAATCTCCCGGGCGGGCCGGCCACCTCGTAGCTGGTCTTGAAGTCCCTTGCGCTGATCCTCACCCATCACCCCGAGGTCGACGCGTACCAGCTCGACACCCGGCAGCGCCTGCACCGCGGCAGTCACCTCACGGGTGATGGTCTCGCGCATGGGACAGCCTGCGACCGTGAGAAGGACCCGCACATCGACGACCGGACCGCTGACCGTCACCCGCTCGACCATGCCCAGCTCGGTGATGGGGCGCTTGATCTCAGGGTCGTTGACGCCGTCGAGGGCAGCACGAACCTGCTGCTCGGTGGGGGTGGTCATGACTCCGATGCTACGGATGGGTGCCAATTCCGTCCGGCGTTGGGTCACCTTGACCCGCCTGTCCCGACTGTCCCGACTGTCCGCGCTCGTCGAGGTCCGACAGCAGCGAGCGCAGCTCCGAGCGCAGGTAGTCGCGGGTCGCGACCTCGCCGAGTGCGTGCCGCAGGCTGGCGACCTCACGGGCCAGAAACTCCATGTCCGCGTGTGACCGCGCGGCGGCGTCGCGGTCCTGCTCCTGGCTGATCCGGTCGCGTGCCTCCTGACGGTTCTGGGCGAGCAGGATCAGCGGAGCGGCGTACGACGCCTGCATGGACAGGCCGAAGGTCAAGAAGATGAACGGGTAGGGGTCGAAACGCGGCCGATCGGGTCCGTACGGCACGTTCCAGAGCAGCCAGATCACGATGAACACGGTCATGTAGGCCAGGAAGCGCGCGGTGCCGATGAACCGGGCGGCGCGCTCGGCGAAGCGCCCGAAGGCCTCCGGGTCGTAAGTCGGCGGGCGCACCAGACGCGGCCGCACGTCCCGCGGCGTGTCCAAGCGCACGACGCGCTCGTCGGACAGGCTCATCGTCGTCCACCGTCGAAGGGGCTGGCTCCGCCCGGGGTGAGGGTCCTGTCCAGGTCGGTGTCCGCGCCGAAGCTCGGGTCGGTACCGGTGTCCCCGGTGTCTCGCCAGTCCTCCGGCAGCAGGTGGTCGAGCACGTCGTCGACGGTGACGACGCCCACCAGGTGACCGGCCTCGTCGACGACCGGGCTCGCCACGAAGTTGTAGGTGGCCAGGTGGCGCGCGACCTCGTGCAGCGACGCGTCGGTACGCAGCGGCTCGAAGTCACGCTCCACGACGGCGCTGACCAGCGTAGACGGCGGTTCGCGCAGCATCCGCTGGATGTGCGCCACCCCGAGGAACTTGCCGGTCGGCGTCTCCAGGGGGCTACGGCTGACGTACACCATCGCCGCCAGCGCTGGGCTCAGCTCGGGGGCCCGGATGCGAGCCAGCGCGTCGGCGAGCGTCGCGTCGGGAGCGAGGATCACCGGTTCGGTGGTCATCATCCCGCCTGCCGTGTGCTCCTCGTAGGCCATCAGCCGGCGTACGTCCTCCGCGTCCTCCGGTGCCATCAGCGCCAGCAGCTGTTCGGCGGTCTCAGGTGGCAGCTCGGCGATCAGGTCCGCAGCGTCGTCGGGGGACATCTCCTCGAGCACGTCCGCGGCGCGCTCGGTGCCGAGCTGGCCGATGATCTCCACCTGGCCGTCCTCGGGCAGCTCCTCCAGCACGTCGGCGAGGCGCTCGTCGTCGAGGGCCGCCGCGATCTCGTGCCGGCGCTTGGGTGACAGGTCGCGCATCACAGCGGCCAGGTCGGGCGGGCGCATCTTGTCTAGCGTCGCGAGCAGGTTGCTCGCGCCCTGACCCGGCGAGTCGACTTGGAGCCCGGAGACCTCACGCCAGTCGACGATGAAGCCCTGGCCCCGCCGGCGCAGCCGCTTGGACTGCTCCCGCACGGCCACCTTGCGCAGGTACCAGTCCCGGGAGCGGTCCTGCTCCATCGCGACGTCGTAGACCACGCCGCTCACCGGCGGGTCGCTGATCGACACGGTCCGATCGAGGAGCTCACCGAAGACGAGGGTCTCCGCGGCTCGGCGCTCGAAGCGTCGCATGTTCACCACGCCGGTGGTGATGACGTGGGAGAAGTCGATCGAGGTCACCCGGGGCATCGGTAGGAAGACCCTGCGGCGCCCGAACACCTCCACCACGAGACCGAGCACCCGAGGCTCACGCGTGGCCGTGGGCAGGCTGACGACGACGTCGCGAACCTTGCCCACCTGGTCGCCGGCGGGGTCGTACACCACCAGGCCTGCCAGACGAGCCAGGAAGATCCTCGTCGGCGCGCCACTCACGGATAGACAGGCTACCGGCGCGAACCCGTGCCGGGCGCCGTTGAGGGCTCCGACGGGCCGGGAGCGGCGACGGCGACAATGCCTGCGTGACCGTGCTGCTCGCCGTGGTCGGCCTGATCGGGGTCTCCGCCTCGGGACCGCTGATGGCGGCAAGCGATGCTCCGGCTCTGGCCATCGCCTTCTGGCGCAATGCGCTGGCCACCGGCGTGCTGGTGCCGGTCGCCGCCGTCTCGCGCCGGGCGGAGGTGGCCGCGATGTCGGCCCGCGAGATCGCCCTGGTCACCGTGGCCGGGGCTGCGCTCGCTCTGCACTTCGCCACCTGGGTCAGCAGCCTGAAGCTGACCTCGGTCGCGTCGGCCACCGCCTTGGTGTGCACCCAGGTCGGCTGGGTGGTCCT
>DASQMN010000257.1:0-8161 GCA_035645475.1 Nocardioidaceae bacterium | reverse complement strand
TGCTGGCCGCCGACGTGGGCGACGAGGTGCCGGTGTGACGACGACGAGCACCCCCGGAGGCGTGGGTCCCCCGGGTGGCACTCACGGCACCGGCATCCCCGAGACCGGCGACAGCGGCATCGGCCCGGTCGGGGTCGAGGCCGACTGGCGCGGAGTCGCGGCCGAGGACGCCGACGAGGTCACCGACGACATGGGCCTGCGGCTGCGCACCCGGTCCCGACGGCTGCTCGGCTCGCTGCTGCGGTCGCACAAGAGAGCGCTCTGGTGGCTCGCCGGCGTCGTCCTGATCGAGAACGCCGCACGCCTGGCCATCCCCTACCTCGTCAGTGTCGGCATCGACCGCGGCATCCCGCCCATTCAGGCGGGCGAAGGGTCCAGCACGCTCGTCGTGGTCATCGGGCTGGTGCTCCTGTCCGTGATCGTGCAGGCACTGGCGCGAGCTGAGTTCCTGCTGAGGTCCGGGCGCATCGGCCAGCAGGTGGTGCTGGAGCTGCGGAGGCGCCTGTTCACCCACTTCCAGCGGCTCTCCACCGCGTTCCACGACCGCTACACCAGCGGACGGGTCATCTCACGCTCCACCTCCGACGTCGACGCGCTGGAGGAGATGCTCGACACCGGCTTCGACGGCCTGGTCACGGCGGTCCTGACCATGGTCGGCACGGCGGGGGTGCTGCTGCTGCTCGACCTCGAGCTCGGCCTGGTGTCCCTGCTCGCGTTCCCGCCGCTGTTCTGGCTGACCCGCTGGTTCCAGCGGCAGTCCGCGCTCACGTACCGCCGCACCCGCGAGACGGTGGCCGCGGTCATCGTGCACTTCGTCGAGTCGATGACCGGCATTCGCGCCGTGCAGGCATTCCGCCGCGAGCCGCGCAACGAGGAGATCTTCGCCCAGGTCAACGACGACTACCGCCGCGCCAACGAGCGCGCGTTCCGCCTCGTCGGCCTGTTCATGCCCGGCATCAAGCTGATCGGCAACGTCACGATCGCACTCGTCCTGGTGCTCGGTGCCTACCGAGCGCTCGACGGCGACGTCACCATCGGGACGCTTGCCGCGTTCCTCATCTACCTGCGCCAGTTCTTCGAGCCCATGCAGGAGGTCAGCCAGTTCTACAACACCTTCCAGTCCGCCTCGGCGGCGCTGGAGAAGATCTCCGGCGTCCTGGAGGAGAAGCCGGAGGTGGCCGACCCCGAGCACCCCGTACCCCTGCCGGCCGTGCGGGGAGCGGTGGCGCTGGAGCAGGTGCGGTTCCAGTACGTCAAGAACCGATGGGTGCTGCCCGGGCTCGACCTGTCGATCCCGGCCGGTCAGACCGTCGCGCTCGTCGGCACCACCGGCGCCGGCAAGACGACCATCGCCAAGCTGGTGTCGCGCTTCTACGACCCCACCGGTGGGCGGGTGACCCTCGACGGCATCGACTTGCGCGACCTCGCCGACGAGACGCTGCGCCGGCACATCGTGATGGTGACGCAGGAGAACTTCCTGTTCGCCGGCACCATCGCCGACAACATTCGCTTCGGCCGGCCCGGTGCCAGCGATGCCGACGTACGCGCCGCGGCCGCCGCCATCGGCGCCGACAGCTTCATCGACACGCTGCCGCGGGGGTTCGACACCGAGGTGGAGACGCGCGGTGGGCGGTTGTCGGCGGGACAGCGCCAGCTGGTCGCCTTCGCGCGGGCGTTCCTGGCTGACCCCGCCGTCCTGATTCTCGACGAGGCGACCTCCTCGCTCGACATCCCCAGCGAGCGGCTGGTGCAGCGCGCGCTGCGCACGATCCTCGCCGAGCGCACCGCGATCATCATCGCCCACCGGTTGTCCACGGTGGAGATCGCCGACCGGGTGGTCGTGCTGGAGCACGGCCGGGTGACCGAAGACGGCACACCGGCCGACCTGATTGCTGCCGGCGGGGTGGGCGGCTACGCGGCCCTGCACGACGCCTGGGTCGAGTCGCTGGCCTGACGCTCACTCGGGCTCGAACCCGTACGGGCACCACTCGCCGCGAGTGGTGCCGACGGGACGTTCACTCACGTCGAGACCTGAGGAATCGACTCAACCCCTCATCAGCGTGGCAGGGATCCACCACGGCGGTGCCGTTGGTGGTCCGTCGTCCTGCTCCGCCGAGTACGGTGACCCTGGCTGTGGTTGCGGTCACAGCGCCCGTACGCGGGACCGAGCGGCGCGCACCACTCCCGCGCTCCGAGCGGCTCCGCGACCGACACGTACGCGCCGCAGTGACCCTGCCGGTGCGCACAGATGTGAGGAGCTGACGGTGAGCGACGCCGACTTCGGACCGAGCCGCGAGACGGTGTTCGGGCCAGACCACGCCGGCGACGGCCTGGAGCTCATCCAGCTGCTCACCCCCGAGGGCGAGCGCGTCGAGCACCCTGACTTCGCGTACGAGGGGGACGACGACGACATCAGAAGCATGTACCGCGACCTGGTGCTCACCCGCCGGGTAGACACCGAGGCGACAGCGCTGCAGCGCCAGGGCGAGCTGGGCATCTGGGCGTCACTGCTGGGCCAGGAGGCGGCGCAGATCGGATCGGGCCGGGCGATGAGACGCCAGGACTTCGCCTTCCCGACCTACCGCGAACACGGCGTCGCATGGTGCCGCGGGGTAGATCCGCTCGACCTGCTCGGGCTGTTCCGCGGAGTCGACCACGGGGCGTGGAACCCCAACGACAACGGCTTCGGCCTGTACACGATCGTCATCGGTGCGCAGACCCTGCACGCCACCGGTTATGCGATGGGCATGCAGCGCGACGGTGTCGTCGGCACCGGCGACCCCGACCGTGACGCCGGGGTCATCGCCTACTTCGGCGACGGTGCGACAAGCCAGGGCGACGTCAACGAGGCGTTCATCTGGGCGAGCGTCTTCAACGCCCCGGTCGTCTTCTTCTGCCAGAACAACCAGTGGGCGATCAGCGAACCTATCGAGCGGCAGTCACGCATCCCGCTCTACCAGCGTGCGCTCGGCTTCGGCTTCCCCGGCCTGCGCGTCGATGGCAACGACGTGCTCGCCTGCCACGCGGTGACTCAGGCCGCGCTGCAGCGCGCCCGCGAAGGCTCGGGTCCGACGTTCGTCGAGGCCTACACCTACCGGATGGGCGCCCACACGACGTCGGACGACCCCACCCGCTACCGGCTCAATGACGACCTCGAGCGCTGGAAGCTCAAGGACCCGCTCGCCCGGGTCAAGGCCTACCTCGTACGCGGCGGCATGGTCGACGACGAATGGCTCGCCGAGCTCGACGCCGAGGCCGAGGAGCTCGCCGCGCGGCTGCGATCCGGCTGCCTCTCGCTGCCCGACCCGGACGTCCTCTCCATCTTCGACAACGCCTACGCCGATCCGCCCGCCGAGCTGCTCGAGCAGAAGGCGGGCTTCGCGGCGTACCTGGACTCTTTCGAAGGGGCGCACTGATGGCACAGACGACGCTGGCCAAGGCCCTCACCAACGGACTGCGGGCCGCCATGGAGGCCGACCCGAAGGTGCTCATCATGGGCGAGGACGTCGGGCGGCTCGGCGGCGTGTTCCGGGTGACCGACGGCCTGCAGAAGGACTTCGGCGAGGACCGGGTCATCGACACCCCACTGGCCGAGTCAGGCATCATCGGCACGGCGGTGGGGCTCGCCATGCGGGGCTACCGACCGGTGTGCGAGATCCAGTTCGACGGGTTCGTCTACCCGGCGTACGACCAGATCGTCAGCCAGGTGGCCAAGATCCACTTCCGCTCTCAGGGTCGCCTGCCGATGCCGATCGTCATCCGCATCCCCTTCGGTGGGGGCATCGGAGCGGTCGAGCACCACTCGGAGAGCCCCGAGGCGCAGTTCGCCCACACCGCCGGCATCAAGGTCGTCGCCTGCTCCAACCCGGTCGACGCCTACTGGATGATCCAGCAGGCCATCACCTCCGACGACCCGATCGTCTTCTTCGAACCGAAGCGCCGCTACTGGGAGAAGGGCGACGTGGACGAGTCGGCCACCCCGCCACCCCTGTTCAGCAGCCGGGTCCTGCGCGCGGGCACCGACGTCACCGTGTGCACGTACGGACCGATGGTCAAGACGTCGTTGGAGGCGGCGGTCGCTGCCGCCGGTGAGGGCACCAGCGTCGAGGTGATCGACCTGCGGACCCTGTCGCCCCTCGACATGGGCCCGGTGCTGGAGTCCGTACGCCGCACCGGCCGAGCTGTGGTGGTGCACGAGGCCACGGTCAACCTGGGCCTTGGCGCGGAGCTGGCGGCTCGGATCACCGAGCAGTGCTTCTACGCTCTCGAGGCGCCGGTGCTGCGCGTGGGTGCGTTCGATACGCCCTACCCAGCGAGCCGGATCGAGGAGGAGTACCTCCCCGACCTCGACCGGGTGCTCGACGCCGTCGACCGCGCCCTCGCGTACTGACCGGGAGGACCGTCATGCCTGAGTTCAAGCTGCCGGACGTCGGCGAGGGCCTCACCGAGGCCGAGATCGTGAGCTGGCACGTCAAGGTCGGCGACACGGTCGCCGTCAACGACGTCGTGGTCGAGATCGAGACCGCCAAGTCCCTGGTCGAGCTGCCCATCCCCTTCGCCGGCACGGTGTCGGAGCTGCTCGTCCCGGCCGGCCAGACGGTGGCGGTGGGCACGCCTATCATCTCGATCGGCGCCGGCGCACCCGCCCGGTCGGCTCCGGCTGTGGCGGACAGCCCTGCGATCGGTACGCCGCCCGCCGAGGGGGCCGTCGAGCCGGGACTCATCGGCGGACCCGCGCCCGGCGGGCGCACATCGGTGCTGGTCGGGTACGGCCCGCGCACCACCGAGGCCAAGCGGCGACCGCGCAAGGGCGCGGCGGTCCCCGACGACACGGCGCCCGCGGCGGCGCAGCGCAATCTGCAGACGGCGTTCTCGACCGGCGAGGAGGAGGCACCGGAGCTTCCGGTCGAGGAGGCCCCGTCCGCGCTGCCCGAGGCCGCCGCCGAGGTGGTCGAGCTCCCGTCCGGCCCTGAGCGGGTGCTGGCCAAGCCACCCGTGCGCAAGCTCGCCAAGGACCTCGGCGTCGACCTGCGTGAGGTGGCCCCGTCCGGGCCCGGCGGTGTGGTGACCCGCGCCGACGTCCAGGCACACGCAACGGCTCCGTCAGCCCCGGCAGCGGCGGTGGTCGACGTCGGAAGCGTCGCGGCACGGGAGGACCGCCGGGAGTCGGTCAAGGGCGTCCGCAAGCTGACTGCAGAGGCGATGGTGGCCTCGGCCTTCAGCGCCCCCCACGTCACCGAGTGGGTGACGCTCGACGTGAGCGCCACCATGCAGCTCGTCGAGCGCCTGCGCACACACCGAGACCTCCGTGAGCGCCGCGTCTCGCCACTGCTGGTCATCGCCAAGGCGGTGTGCCTGGCGCTTCGTACCCACCCGTCGCTCAACGCGACGTTCGATGAGACCGCGCAGGAGATCGTCTACAAGGGCCGCGTCAACCTGGGCATCGCAGCAGCCACCCCGCGAGGTCTCGTGGTGCCCAACGTCAAGGACGCCGACACCCTGCGGCTGGCCGAGCTGGCCGGGGCGCTCGACGACCTGGTGGCCACGGCACGAGCCGGGCGTACCCAACCGGCGGACATGTCCGGTGGCACGTTCACGATCACCAACGTCGGTGTCTTCGGTGTGGACGCCGGTACGCCGATCCTCAACCCCGGGGAGACGGGCATCCTCGCGGTCGGCGCCATCAGCCGCCGGCCGTGGGTGGTGGGCGAGGAGGAACGGATCGAGCCGCGGTGGGTCACCACCCTCGCTCTCAGCTTCGACCACCGGGTGGTCGACGGCGAGCAGGGCAGCCGTTTCCTCGCCGACGTCGCCGCTATCCTCGCCGACCCCGGTCAGGCGCTGCTGTTCTGAGCGCTCCGCGCGGCACCTAGCCGTGCGATCGATGACCCACGCTGGGCGCGGCGCCCGTCGGTTGCTGGCTGCTCGTGACCCGCGGGCGTACGAGGCCCACGTCAGCACGAGAGGCCGCTCCACCGGTCGAGGTCAGCGACGCGGTGTCGAAGAAGACTCCAACCACCGCCTGACGAAGCGGCTGAGCTCCTCACCCGTGACGTCCTCGGCGAACCGGACCCAGCTCCAGCGGTTGGCGTTGCCGTCGCGCTGCGCCCGCGGCCATGCCCGCAGCAGCCGGTCGAAGTCGGCCGCTCCCACCCGTGCACGCAGCGTGTCCAGCATGAGCGCGGCGCAGTAGTAGACGTTGGTCGACGCGAACTGCTCGGGGTCGTAGTTCCCGGGTGGCCCGTAGGTCTCACGCCAGTACTCGTCACCTCCACGCCACATCGAACGCCACCTCCGCATGGACATGCCGTTGTGGGACGCGGTCCATCTGGCCTCGATGTAGGACGCGAAGCCCTCGTTAAGCCACAGATCGCGCCAGGTCGACGGGGTCACCGTGTCGCCGTACCACTGGTGCGCGTACTCGTGCACCAGCACCTGGACGTACTCGCGGTGGGAGCCGCGAACTCGGTTGCCCATGGTGACCAGCGTCTGCGTCTCCATGGCCGAGAAGGAGTCGACGACGACCGCACCGGCGCGGTCGAAGGGGTAAGGACCCAGCAGACCCTCCAGCCAGCGCACGGCGGCAGCCGATCCGTACAGCTCGGGCAGCCGGTCCTCATCGCGCGGGCGCACCCAGTACGTCAGCGGCAGCCCGTCGGGGCCGCGCTGCTCGTAGCGCTGGAAGGGGCCGATGGCGATGGTGGTCAGGTAGCTGGCCGCCGGACTGTCGAGGTGCCAAGTGGTCACCCGCCGATCGCCTCGCACCCGGTTGCTGAGCAGCTCGCCGTTGAACACGCCGGTCCATCGCTCAGGGACGTCGATGCGGGCGTCGTAGAAGGCCTTGTCGGAGGGGTGGTCGTTGACGGGGTACCAGGTGTACGCACCCCACGGCTCCTGCATCGTCCATACCTGGCCGTCATCCGTGGTGGTCCAGCCGGTCCTGGAGAAGTCCCCTCGCGACACCGGTGCCCGCACGGGCCGGGGGTTGCCCGAGTAACGGATCGTCAGGGTGTGGCGGCTGTCCGGCTTCAGATGCGGCGCCCGGATCATCAGGTCGGCGCGATATCGCCTCGCGGTCGTCTCCGCGCCGTCCAGCGTGATCGAGGTGGCGGTCAGCGGGCGGCCGAAATCCAGGCGCACCGAGCCGTCGGCGTCGGTTGCGCGCGTGGCCCGGAACTCCATCGTCGCGACACCGTCGAGTCGCTCTCGTCGAGGCGCCCAGCGCAGGTCGAGGTCATAGCGCAAGGCGTCGATGCCCCGGTCGCCGTGCTGGGGGTAGTACGGGTCTTCGCGCGGGTTCGACGTAGCCCGGTCGTACGGGGCCGCCTGAGCCGCGTCGTCGAGAGGAGCGGTCAGCACCGGCGCAACAGCCAGGACCGCCATCGCGGCAGCGAGCCGACGGACCAGCGTCACCGGGCACCTCCTGCACCAGTGCCTGGACGAGCCCGGTGTGGTCTCACCCTAGGTCGAGGCTGCGGCGTTGGCGGGCTCTCGGTCCAGAACCTTGACGAGCATCGCGGCGACCTTGCCGCCTGCTTGCTCGAGACGGCCGATCTCGACGTACCCACGGGCGGCATGGAAGGCGAGGGAGCCGGCGTTGGGTGGTTCGGCATACACCTCGAGCGTCATCGCGCCGTACGGGACCGCCCGCTCCTCGGCAGCGTCGTAGAGGAGCGTGCCGATGCCGCGCCGCCGATGGGTCGGCGCCACCACGACGCGGTCGAGGTACAGCGACGTCCGGCGGTCCGAGTGCCAGCGATAGTTCGGCGAGTCGTACCCGCTCTCAGGCCCCACGAGCACCACGAAACCGGCGATCGTGCCGTCGTCGTCGACGACCATCACCGAGTCGGCGAGACCGACCAGCCACGGCAGGCGCTCGACGTCGAGCGGACCTACCGCGTCCAAGTTCGACTGGTTGAGCGACAGCACCTGCTCGGCGTCCTGAGGGTCGTACTCGCGAAGCTGCATGCCCCCATCCTCCCCCGACTAGGCCGCGGGCCGCGCTCGGCTCACCTTGCTAGCTCTTCGGTGGCGGCCTCCCGGCCCTGGTACTCAGCCGACTCGGGGGACTCGGGGGACTCGGGGACTCAGGGGACTCAAGGGAACGAGACGCCGGTGGCGGCTTCGGAAGCCGCCCACAACGCAGCCCGGGACGCCCGGT
>DASQMN010000256.1:0-8090 GCA_035645475.1 Nocardioidaceae bacterium | reverse complement strand
CAGCCGGAAGGCGGCGCAGCCGTCCGGCTCGGTGTGCAGGTCGACCACCCGCAGGTCGGCCTCCTCGGACTGGCCGAAGGTGAGCACGCGAGCCGAGGTGCGTCCGGCCATGGCCGAGACGACGGCGTCGTCGGCGTTGAGCACCGCGGTGCCGGTCGCCGGCAGTGCCTCGACCAGCTCGCCCTTGGCCTCCGCGATGGCCTCGCGGGTGCCGAACTCACCGATGTGCGCGGTCCCCACATTGAGGACGCATCCGATGGTGGGCCGCGCGAGCTCGGACAGGAAGCGGATGTGTCCGCGACCGCGGGCACCCATCTCCACCACCAAGAACTCGGTGTCGGTCCCGGCCCGGAGCACGGTGAGGGGCACACCGATCTCGTTGTTGTAGTTGCCCTCGGTCGCCACCGTGGCGCCGCTCGTTGCGAGCACGTGGGCCAGCAGGTCCTTGGTGCCGGTCTTGCCCTGCGACCCGGTCACCGCCATCACGGTGCAGTGCTCGAGGCGGGAGACGACCACGGCTGCCAGCCTGCCGAGCGCGACCACGGGATCGTCGACGACCACCGTCGGCATGCCGACCGGTCGGGCGCCCAGGCAGGCCACCGCTCCGGAGGCGAACGCTTCGCCGGCGTGCTCGTGCCCGTCGGCGCGGGCACCCGCGATCGCCACGAACAGCGCCCCTGGCGTCACGGTCCGGGAGTCGGCGACCACGGGGCCATGCACCACTGCCTCTGGGTCTGCCCCCACCAGCTTCCCGTCGACGGCGGCCGCGACCTCGGCCAGGCTGAGCGCGATCACGTCGCTCCTTCGCGATCTCGGCGCGCCCGCTCGGCCAGCACGGCGCACGCCACCTCGCGGTCGTCGAACGGGTGCACGACTCCGGCCACCTCTTGACCGCTCTCGTGCCCCTTGCCGGCAATCAGCACACTGTCGCCCGGCGCAGCCCGCAGCACGGCCGTGCGGATGGCATTTCCCCGGTCGGGCACCTCGTGCACCTCGGCAGCGCCACGCCCAGCGTCGTCCGCACCGGTCAGCAGGGCGGCACGGATGGCGGCGGGGTCCTCCGTGCGTGGGTTGTCATCGGTGACGACCACGACGTCGGCCCGCTCAGCCACCACCTGGCCCATCAGCGGTCGCTTGCCGCGGTCGCGGTCGCCGCCGGCACCGAGCACCACCCACAGCCGCCCACGCGTCGTCGGTCGCAGGGCGTCCAGGACCGCAACCAGCGCGTCCGGCTTGTGGGCGTAGTCGACGATGACCTCCACGTCATCCGGACCGCTGGCTGCTGCTGACTCCGCTGGTGCGGACACCCGCTCCATCCGTCCGGGCACGCCTGGTGCCGCCGCGACGCCGGCCACGGCGGCTTCCAGGTCGACGCCGCCGAGCACCAGCGCCACCGTGGCCGCCAGGGCGTTGCGCACGTTGAAGGCACCCGGCAGCGACACCGAGGCGGGATGCCTTCGACCATCGGCGGACACCACGGTGTAGGTGGAGCCGGTCGGCTCGGTGCGAACGTCCACGGCCTGCCAGTCGGCCGCACGGTCGACGGCCACTGTCGTCACCGGTAGCTCGGTAACGGCAGCCAGACGGCGGCCGTGTGCGTCGTCGATGTCGATGACCGCCTGCCGGGCCCGCTCGGCGGTGAAGAGCTGGGCCTTGGCGGCGAAGTAGTCCTCGAGGTCGGCATGGAAGTCGAGGTGGTCGCGCCCGAGGTTCAAGAAGACGGCCACGTCGAAGACGACGCCATCCACCCGGCGCTGCACCAGGGCGTGGCTGGAGACCTCCATCGCGCACGCGTCGACCCCCTGCTCGCGCATGACCGCGAACAGCGCGTGCAGGTCCGGCGCCTCCGGGGTGGTCAGCGCCGAGCGCACCGCTCGCCCGTCGACCGAGGTGCCCAACGTGCCGACGACACCGGCAGCCCTGCCCGTCGCACGCAGCGCCGACCCCATCAGGGCCGTGGTCGTCGTCTTGCCCTGCGTACCGGTCACCCCGAGGGTCAGCATCGCCGAGCCGGGATCGCCGTAGACCGCCCGCGCCACCTCACCGAGCCGGTGTCTCGGTCTCTCGACGACGAGCACCGGTACGCCCGCGGCCGCGGCGGCTGCTCGGCCGGCCTCGTCGGTGAGCACGGCCACGGCTCCGGCGGAGACGGCGTCCGGACTGAAGCGTGCACCGTGGGTGCGGGCCCCTGGCAGCGCGGCGTACAGATCACCTGGCCGCACTCCGGTCGAGCTGAGAGCGACGCCGGTCACAGCTGGGTCGGCCGGGGAGTCCGGCAGGCGATGCGTGTCAAGCATCTCTTCGAGCCGGTGCAGCGGCAGTGCGTCGACGTGGCGCGGGCGGGCGTCCAGAAAGGGAGACCTGAGGCCGGACACGGGAGGGCAGCCTAGCGTCGTCACCGCCTTGTGCCCTCATTTCGACTCAGACGCACGTCCGGGCGCCGGCAGCCGGTCACCGGGTCGGTCACCAGGTCAGGTGCTGGCGGGGGAACTGGCTACCGGTCGGCGGGATCCGATAGCGCTTCAGCGCCATCGACATGATGTCCTTCACGACCGGTCCGGCACCCGTGCTGCCGAAATGGCCCTCGGCGTTGTCGAGCACCACATAGGTGAGGAACCGCGGCTCGTCGGCCGGCGCGAACGACACGTAGCTGATGGTGCGGCCCGCGTACCCACCGTTGACCGGGTCCACCCGCTGCGCAGTGCCCGTCTTGCCGGCCACGCGGTAGCCGGCGATGCCCGTCTCGGGAGCTGTACCTCCCTCGTGCGTGACCGTCTCCATCATCAGGGCCACCGACCGCGCGGCTCGGGCGCTGATCACCCGCCGGGTCTCCGGCGCTGCCGACGGCGCGAGCTCGCCGTCCGCGTTCACCGTGCCGGCGACCAGCTGCGGGGCCACGTACACCCCGTCGTTGGCGATGGTGTTCACAGCAGCGGCCATCTGCAGAGCGTTGACGGCCACGCCCTGGCCGAACGCGATGTTCGCGCGCTGGATGGGCAGCCACGTCGCGGGGTCGGAGAGGATGCCGGCGGTCTCTCCCGCCAGGCCGAGGTCGGTCGTCGAGCCGAGTCCGAACGCGCGCAGGTAGTCGAACAGCTCCTGGTCCTCGATCTGCTGGCTCGCGATGACCGTGCCGATGTTGGACGACCGGGCGATGACGCCCGTGGCGGTGAGGCGCCAGGTGCCGTGCGGGACGTCGTCGTGCACGACCTCCCCGCCGACCGGGAGGGAGCCTGGAACGGTGATCTTGGTGTCCGGGTCGATGGCGCCGGAGTCGAGAAGGGCTCCGAAGGTGAGGACCTTCTGCACGCTTCCCGGCTCGTAGACGTCCTCCAGAGCTTTGACTCGTAGCTCGTCCCCGGACAGGTCGTCGTCCCTGGGGTTGAAGCCGGGAGCCTGGGACAGCTGCAGTAACTGCCCGGTCCTGGTGTCCATGGTCACCGCGACTCCCCAGTCGGCTGAGGTGGTGCGCACCCCCTCAGCCAGCCGCACGTCGGCGAACCACTGCAGATCGCGGTCCAGCGTCGTCTGCACGCTCTGACCCGACTGCGGGTCCTCGTTGTCGCTGCTGCTGACCGGTAGCCGCTCGCCCGACACGCTGATGTCGTACGTCGCGGACCCGTCGGTTCCGGTCAACGTCTCGTCGTAGGCGAGCTCGAGCCCGGACTGGCCACTGCCGTCCGCTCCGGTGCGCCCCACGACCGGGGCAGCGACGACCCCGTTGGGATAGTTCCGCAACGGGTCCCGCTCGGTGTAGACCCCGACCAGGCCCCGGGCCAGCAGGGCCTCACGAATGGCTTCGCCACGCCAGCGGGGCACCTGTCGAGCCAGGTAGACGAACTGGGTGTCGGGAGTGCGCAACCGCTCGACGGTCGCGAAGTAGTCCAGATCGAGCCGTGAGGTGAGCAGCGCAGCGATCTGCGGCGCCTTCTTCGCGGTCTGGGTGGGGTCAGCGGTCAGCGCCACCCCGTCGACGCTGTCAGCCAGCGCTTCGCCCGACCGGTCCAGGATCTCGCCCCGAGCGGCGTACAGAACGACCGTGCGAGATCCTTCGGCCTGGGCCATCGCCGCGTAGGCGTTCGCGTCGACGCCTTGCAGCTGGAAGAGCCGGGCGCAGAACAGGGAGAGCACGAACGCGATGGCGAGGAAGGCCACCCGCATCCGGGTGGCTGTGCGGCGGGCACGCATCGCCGGACGGTCAGCGATGCTCGAGCCTGCGCTCACCTGTCTCCTTCGCCACCGACCGCTCCCCCGGCAGCCGGGCTGCGTACGTCGTCGGGCACCGGGCCCGTGACCTCATCCTCTCCGGCGGTTGCGCCGGCTGGCAGGTCTTGGCTCGGCGCGTCGCCGGCGGAACGCTGGGGTTCGGTGATGGCGGGCGGGGCGGCGCGGCGCAGGCCGGGCACCGTCGACCCGGCGACGGCAGGCGTCGGGTCGCCGATGACGCTGCGGTCCGAGAGGTGCAGGAAGACGGGGCTGGGATTGTGGACCATCCCCAGCCGGCTGGCTCGCTCGGCAAGGCGGGCGGTGCTCTCCAGCCGGTCGGTGCGCAGCGTGAGAGCCGACACCCGTACGTCGAGGGCATCAGCGCGTGCGTCGAGCTCGGTCAGCTCGAAGGCACGCCGTTGCATGGCCGTGTTGAGCATCAGCAGCCCCACCAGCCCGGCCGCGACGAGCAGCACCATCGCCACCAGGGACGGCGTACGGCGCATGCCCACCGGGCGAGGCACGACATGCAGCGACGGGCCGTCGGAGGTCGGCGGCAGCTCAGGTGCCTGCCGCGGCACGCCCTGGGCCGTCGCGGGGCCGGTCACGGTGCCGAGCACGGTGCTCACGCTGCCTCCCGTACTCGTTCGACGGCTCTCAGCCGCACCGACTGCGCTCGCGGATTGCGCTCGATCTCGGCCGTGTCAGCGCGCTCGGCGCCTCGGGTCAGCAGCCGCAGCTCAGGCAGGTACCTCTCCGGCACCACAGGAAGGTCAGGTGGTACGTCGGCGCGTGACCCGGCGGCGAAGGCCTGCTTCACGAGCCGGTCCTCCAGCGACTGGTAGGCCTCCACCACGACGCGACCTCCGACGCGTACCGCCCCGAGCGCGAGCGGCAGGGCCCGGCGTAGCACCTCGATCTCGTCGTTGACGGCGATACGCAACGCCTGGAACGTGCGTTTGGCCGGATGCCCGCCGGTACGACGGGTGGCGGCCGGAATGCAGGCCCGCACGGTGTCGACCAGCTGCTCGCTGGTGCGGTACGGCTCGAGCTTCCGCTGTCGCACGATCCGCTCGGCGATCCGGCGCGCGAAGCGCTCCTCGCCGTACACCCGCAGCCAGGTGGTCAGGTCGTCCTGGTCGGCGGTGTTCAGCAGATCGGCCGCGGTGCGCCCCGACGTCGGATCCATCCGCATGTCGAGGTCGACATCGCGTGCGTAGGCGAACCCGCGGTCAGCCGAGTCGAGCTGCATGGAGGAGACCCCGAGGTCGAAGAACACGGCATCGGCCCGGGCAACCCCCAAAGCCCGTAGCACCTCGCCGATCGAGTCGTAGACGGCATGCACGAACGTCACTCGCCGGGCAAGCTCACCGAGCGCCTCGCGGGCGGCGTCCAGCGCCCCGGGGTCCCGGTCCAGCCCGATCACGGACGCCGCCGGGCAGCTGCGGAGGATTGCGGACGTGTGACCGCCCAGGCCGAGCGTGGCGTCGACCAGCACGGCACCGTCTCGCTGCAGGGCCGGAGACAGCAGCTCGACGACCCGGTCGAGCAGCACCGGGACGTGAGCTGCGGATGGCATCGGATCAGCCGGCCAGACGAGTCACGAGGAAGACAAGCGTGGCGACGGCACTGGAGGTGAGGAGAGAGAAGGCCGCGACGGCCACGCCGTCGCGTACGTCCTCGCGCACCCGCTTGCCGGACCAGCCGTGCGCATCGAGCCGCTCGGGAGGCGCGGGCAGCGACCTGAGCTCCGAGCGGATCGGCGTAGCGCGCCGTCCGGCTCGAGGAGACGCGGCGACTGACATGGCGTGACCTTCCTGCTGGAGCTCGGCTGTCGGTGGGACCGAGGGCGACTGACGGGGCTGTGCGGGAGCTGCGCCCGTGGGGCCGGGTCTCCGTCCGCCGCCCGGCCCCTGGCACCGGGGAAGGTGCGCCAGGAGCGGGTCGGCGAGCCGGAGGCCGAGCGCCACGGACGATGCGCCTGATGCTGCGAGTCCGGGAGCAGGGTGGTCAGGGTGGTCAGGGTGGTGGTGTTCCCGGGACCGCAGGCGGGAGGTCACCGGAGAGCCGGGCGAAGGCCTCCTCCTGTGCGGCTTCGTAAGCCGCCCAGGCGGTGGCCTCCCAGATCTCCACGTGGTCCATGGCCCCGATCACGGCGCAGTCGCGGGAGAGGTTGGCGTACTCACGGAGGCGGGGCGGGATGGTGACCCGACCCTGCTTGTCGGGGATCTCGTCGGCTGCTCCGGAGAACAGGATGCGCAGATAGGCGCGCCCCGCTGCGTCGGTGGAGGAGATGCGGCCGGAGGACTCCGAGAGCTGCTTGAAGCCGGCAGGCGTCCAGACGCTGAGGCAGCGTTCCTGGCCCTTGGTGATCACCAGGCCTCCTTGCAGGTCGTCGCGGAACCGTGCGGGAAGGATGAGCCGTCCCTTGTCGTCGAGGCGAGGTGCGTATGTTCCGAGGAACATGCCACTGGCCTCCCTAGTCCTCCACTTCGCGCCACTTTACTCCACCTGAGGGTCACGTCAACGCACCGCACCAGCGAGAACGCCACGTGACTGGGCTTGCTCGCATTCGGTCACCGCGAACCTCACGGCACTGGCCGCGGCGGAGCCTGGCCGCTGTCAGGTGGCAATCGAGGCCCGAGGTGGAGGAAAGTGGGGCCGCTGCCGAGCCGTTGTCGTCGCGCTTCTCCGAGCTCGCGACCGCGGCGGCTCAGCCGCTGGTTCGGTCGACGTCTGTGTGAATTTCCGGCGCCCTGACAAGATCATGGCTAGCACCACGCCGGGGAGGCGATCCGTGACGCAGCAGTTGACACATGCGAGCAGCAGCGAGCAGCTTGAGCTGCTCGTCGAGGTCGCCGCCCGCATTCGGACGGCGGTGGACTCGGTGGTGCAAGGCAAGCCAGGCGTTGTGCGGTCGGCCGTGAGTGTGCTGCTCGCCGGCGGACACCTGCTGATCGAGGACGTACCCGGAGTCGGCAAGACCGTGCTGGCCAAGGCGCTCGCCAAGTCGATCGATGGAACCGTACGGCGGATCCAGTTCACGCCGGACCTGCTCCCTGCCGACGTGACCGGCGTGTCGGTCTTCAATCCCGACACCCGTGACTTCGAGTTCCGCCCGGGCGGGATCTTCGCGCACGTGGTCATCGGCGACGAGATCAACCGAGCCTCGCCCAAGACGCAGTCGGCGCTGCTGGAGTGCATGGCCGAGAACCAGGTCACCGTGGACGGCAACACCTACCGCCTGGAGCCCCCTTTCCTGGTGATCGCCACCCAGAACCCGGTGGAGATGGAGGGCACCTACGCGCTGCCCGAAGCTCAGCGCGACCGCTTCATGATGCGGGTGGCGATGGGCTATCCCAGCACCGAGGCGGAGATGGCGATGCTCTCCGACCGGCGCGGCGCCGACCCCCTGTCCGTCCTGACCCCGGTCACGACCACCGCAGAGGTGGCCGTGCTCATCGACCTGGTTCAGCGGGTCTATGTCTCCCCGGGTGTGCAGCGGTACGCCGTCGGCCTGGCCCAGGCGACGCGCGAGCATCCCGACCTGCGACTCGGTGCGTCGCCACGCTCGACCCTCCATCTCATCCGGGCCGCCCAGGCCGATGCCGCGCTCGACGGACGAGACTTCGTGCTGCCGGACGACGTGCAGGCGCTGGTGCATCCCGTGCTCGAGCATCGCCTGCTGATGAGCACCGAGGCACTGATGGGCGACCGGCGCATCGGTGACGTGCTCGACAGCGTGGTCGCCCGAGTACCCCTGCCTGACCGCGGTGGGTCCGGACCGGGTGTGAGAGCGGGTCGCTGACCATGCGCCAGGTGCTGGGCTCGCTGACCCTTCGGGGCCGCAGCTTCCTCACCACGGGGCTGGTCCTCTCCGTGGT
>DASQMN010000255.1:0-18317 GCA_035645475.1 Nocardioidaceae bacterium | reverse complement strand
ACCACGTCGCGCAGTCCAGCGCTGCCGGGCGCCAGCGCCTCTCGGGCCAGCAGATCCGAGTCGACGACCACGGCTCCGAGCTCGGCGAGCCGGCTGCTCACCGCACTCTTGCCCGCACCGATGCTGCCGGTCAGCCCGACTCTCAGCACGCGGGCACGCTCACCTGATGGCCACCGCGGACCTCATCGGGTCGGCGAACGTACGCCGATAGGCCGCCGGTGAGGTGCCTCGCACCCGGCTGAAGGCATGCCGCAGAGTCGCGGCCGTGCCGAATCCACTGCGACGGGCGACCTCCTCGATGGGCATGCAGGTCTCCTCCAGCAGTCGCTCGGCGAGGAGTACCCGCTGGTGGGACAACCACTGGTGAGGCGTCGTGCCCGTCTCGTCACGGAAGCGACGGGCGAAGGTGCGCGCCGACATGTGCACACGCCGCGCCAGCGCGTCGACCGACAGGTTCTCGTCGAGGTGCTCGACAAGCCAGTCGAGCACCGGTGCCACGGTGTCCGCCTCCATGTCGGGCACCTGTGCACGGACGAACTGTGCCTGCCCACCGTCACGATGCGGCGGCACGACCATGCGCCGGGCCACGGCCCCGGCGACCTGGGCACCGAACTCCTTGCGCAGCACGTGCAGGCAGGCGTCCAGCCCGGCCGCCGACCCGGCACTGGTGAAGATGGGATCGGCGTCTACGTACAGCACATCCGGATCCACCTGTGCTGCCGGGAACCGGGTCGCGAGCTCCTCCGCGTAGCGCCAGTGCGTAGTGCAACGACGTCCGTCCAGAAGCCCGGCCTGACCCAGCACGAAGGCGCCGGAGCAGACCGACAGCAAGCGGGCGCCTCGCCGGTAGGCAGCGAGCACGGCGTGGATGACCGGCTCAGGCACGGGCTCGTCTCTCGGCATCGCCGGCAGGGCGACCAGGTCGGCCTGCGCGACGCGGTCCAGCCCGTGCTGAACATGCAGGTCGAACCCTTGCGAGGTGCGCACGCGTCCGGGCTGAGGCGCGCAGACCGCGAAGTCGAACGGCGGCACACCGTCGTCGGCGCGATCCAGCCCCCACGCCTCGCACAGGACTCCCAGCTCGAACGGTGCCACCCCGTCGTAGGCGAGGACCGCGACGTTGCTCAGCAATGAGGCTCCTGAACGAATACAGGTGGCAGAATCTTGTGCAAGAGTGGCAATCCCGCCACTGGTGGCAGGATATCAGTCAGCGCACCATTGCTGCCATGTCTACGACTACCTACCTGTCCCTGTGGCTGCTGCTCGGCTTGCCGGCCCTTCTGGCGTTGTGGGCCCTGGCACGCGACCTGTACGACGAGCGCCGAACGTCCGGGACCGTCAGTTGCCGGGCGCCTCGTAGCCGAATCGACGAGGTGCAGACCAGAGCACAGATGCTTCAGCAGATCACCCGCTGAGGGCCATGCCGGACGTACGACGGCGCCCGACCTAACAGGCCGGGCGCCGTCGAAGCACTTATCAGCGCGGAATCAGGCTCCGCCGCCGGTGAGCTTCTCACGCAGCGCCTGCAGCGCCTCGTCCGAGGCCAGAGAACCACCGGCAGGAGCCGGGCTGGTGCTGACCGAGGCCGGTTGGCTGGACGTGCTGCTCGACGACGAGCCCGCAGAGGCATCGTCAGCGGTGATGGGCGCCTCGGAGGAGTAGCTGCTCGACTCGCCCGCATCGAGGTCGGCCGAAGCGGCGTCCTCGATCTGCTTCTTGTGCGCCTCCCAGCGGGCATGCGCCTCGGCGTACTGCGCCTCCCACATCGCCCGCTGCTCGTCGAAGCCCTCGAGCCACTCGCCCGTCTCGGGGTCGAAGCCCTCGGGGTAGACGTAGTTGCCCTGCTCGTCGTACGAGGCGGTCATGCCGTAGAGGCTCGGGTCGAAGTCCTCGTCGGACTGCAACGCGGTCTCGTTGGCCTGCTTGAGCGACAGCGAGATGCGACGGCGCTCGAGGTCGATGTCGATGATCTTGACCATGACGTCGGCGTTGACCTGCACGACCTGCTCGGGAATCTCGACGTGCCGCTCGGCGAGCTCGGAGATGTGCACCAAGCCCTCGATGCCCTCCTCGACACGGACGAAGGACCCGAACGGCACCAGCTTGGTGACCTTGCCAGGCACGATCTGACCGATCTGGTGCGTGCGGGCGAAGTGCTGCCACGGGTCCTCCTGCGTCGCCTTCAGCGACAAGGAGACCCGCTCGCGGTCCATGTCGACGTCCAGCACCTCGACGGTGACCTCGTCGCCGACCTGGACGACCTCGCTGGGATGGTCGATGTGCTTCCAGGAGAGCTCGGAGACGTGCACGAGGCCGTCGACTCCGCCGAGATCCACGAAGGCACCGAAGTTGACGATGGAGGAGACGACGCCCTTGCGGACCTGGCTCTTCTGCAGCTGGGTGAGGAAGTTCTGGCGTACCTCGGACTGGGTCTGCTCGAGCCACGCCCGGCGCGACAGCACGACGTTGTTGCGGTTCTTGTCGAGCTCGATGATTTTGGCTTCGATCTCGCGTCCGACGTACGGCTGCAGGTCGCGGACGCGGCGCATCTCGACCAGGGACGCCGGCAGGAAGCCACGCAGGCCGATGTCCAGGATCAAGCCGCCCTTGACGACCTCGATGACGGTGCCGTTGACGACGCCGTCCTCGTCCTTGATCTTCTCGATGGTGCCCCAGGCGCGCTCGTACTGAGCCCGCTTCTTGGACAGGATGAGGCGGCCTTCTTTGTCTTCCTTCTGCAGGACGAGGGCCTCGACGCTGTCGCCGACGGACACGACCTCAGCGGGGTCGACATCGTGCTTGATCGACAGCTCGCGCGAGGGGATGACGCCCTCGGTCTTGTAGCCGATGTCGAGGAGCACCTCGTCGCGGTCGACCTTGACGATGGTTCCTTCGACGATGTCTCCGTCGTTGAAGTACTTGATGGTTGCGTCGATGGCGGCGAGGAACGCTTCCTCGGAACCGATGTCGTTGATCGCGACCTGCGGCGTGCCGTTCACGCTGCCGTTGCTGCTGCTTACCGCCGGGGCGGGAGGTGCCTCGATGCTGCTCGTCATAGGGGAATGGACTCCGATGGATGGCTGGGGGTCGAGCGGGCGCGCGTGCGGCGTGAGGTGCCGGCAATGGCCGGCGAGGCCGGGAGACGACACGCTGCGAGCACATACCTGCTATGTCCGAGGACGTGCAGACGCAGAACGCGCACCGTCCAGCCTACGTCCAGGCGTCTCCCACGGTCAACGCAAGCACACAATCCGCGGTCACCACCGCGAACACCGTCAGACCGCCGGGCTGAGGAAGGCGCTGAGCGCCTGCTCGTACAAGGCAGGGTCGGCGGCCCCCATGGTCTCGCGTGCCGAGTGCATCGCCAGCTGTGGGGCTCCCACATCGACCGTGGTGACCCCCGTCCGAGCCGATGCGATCGGACCGATCGTCGAGCCGCACGGCAGGTCGGCGCGGTGCACGTAGCGCTGCAGCGGCACGCCGGCCTGTTCGCAGGCCAGCGCGAATATGCCGCTGCCGCTCGCAGAGGTCGCGTACCGCAGGTTGACGTTGACCTTCAGCACCGGACCGGCGTTGGGCACGATCGGGTGGTTGGGCTCGTGCCGTTCGGCGTGGTTGGGATGCGTCGCATGAGCCATGTCGCCAGAGGCGAGCACCGAGCCGGCCAAAGCACGCAGATGCTCCTCCCGGCCTCCACCGGCCGCCAGGACGACGCGCTCGAGCACGGTGCCCAGCAGGTCGGAGAAGGCCCCACGCTCCGACATCGAGCCGACCTCCTCGTGGTCGAACAGCACGAGAACGGGCACCACGCCGTCGGGACCGTCATGGCCGTCACCTCGCACGACCTGCTGCAGGGCCCGCAGCCCCGCGAAACACGTCGCCTGGTTGTCCAGCCGCGGTGCGGCCAGGAGGTCGCGATGGTGCCCCGCAAGCTGCGCCGGTGTGGCGTCGGCGGTCATCAGCTCCCAGCCGAGGACGTCAGCGGCGGCGACGTCGAGCCTCTCGGCAACGAAGGACACCAGCGAACCGGCGCTGCTGCCTATCCCCCAGACGCCGTCGAGGTGCCGCTGCGGGTTGGGAGCGACCGCCTTGCGGTCCTCGGTGAGGTGGATGGCCAGCTCGGGCACCCGCAGCACCGGTTCCGGCACGTGCACCAGGTGCTCGACGGTCCGGTTGCCCTCGCGGACGCTGACGCGTCCGGACAGCCCGAGGTCACGGTCCAGCCAGGTGTGCAGCAGCGGTCCGCCGTACGGCTCGAGGGCGACCAGCTGCCAGCCGGCACGAGCGAGGTCGGGGTGCTGCTTGACCCGGAGATTGGGGCTGTCGGTGTGTCCGGCGACGATGCGGAAGGGAGTCGCCGGCCCATGCCCGTGCGCACTGGACCAGGCCACCAGCGACCCCCCGCGCACGACGTAGTAGCGGCCCGGCGAAGAAGGCCACGCCTTCGCCTCGTCCAGCCGGGTGAACCCGTCGCCTTCGAGGCTGCCGGCGACGGTGCGACAGACGTGGAAGGGCGAGGGTGAGGCGTCGACGAAGGCGCCCAGCTCACGAGCGATGTCACGGAACTGATCGGTCACCGGTACGGAGGCGGCGGCGTCGGGCATGGCAGCGATTGTGTCAGGAGGCCAGGACGGAGTCGGGCGGCTGAGGGACCAGGTCGCCGGGCCTGCAACGATCGCCGATGTGACGCCGATGCGCCGGGAGCCTGGACCTGTTGTGGACGCGACCGTGTCCGAGCGTGCCAATCGGGTCGACTGGGACCGCAACGCCGATGGGTACCAGGCAGCGCATGGCGCCTTCCTCGGCGATGCGCGCTTCGTCTGGTCACCGGAGGGCCTGGACGAGGCAGACGCTCGACTGCTGGGGGACGTGGCCGGGCGGCGAGTGCTCGAGGTCGGCTGCGGCGCCGCGCAGTGTGCGCGGTGGCTGATCGGCCAGGGTGCCGACGCGGTCGGGCTCGACCTCTCGCACCGACAGCTCCAGCACGCCCGCCGCCTGGACGAGGCGACCGGCACCGCGGTACCGACGGTCTGTGCCACTGCTTCGCAGATGCCCTTCTCGAGCGCGTCCTTCGACCTCGCCTGCTCGGCCTTCGGCGCGCTGCCCTTCGTCGCTGATGTGGACGTCGTGTTCGCCGAAGTCGCACGGGTGCTTCGTCCAGGAGGTCGCTGGGTGTTCTCCGTGACCCATCCGGTCCGCTGGATGCTGCCGGACGACCCGACTCAGGACGGACTGCATGTCGTGCGCTCGTACTTCGACCGGGCCCCGTACGTGGAGACCGACGACCTCGGCGAGGTGAGCTACGTCGAACACCACCGCACCATCGGGGACTGGGTACGTGCCGTGGTGGGCGCCGGCTTCGTGCTGCTCAACCTCGTCGAGCCGCCGTGGCCGATCGGACACGACCGGGTGTGGGGCGGGTGGGGACCCGAGCGCGGGCGCACCGTGCCGGGCACTGCGGTGCTGGTGACCGAGCTGCGCTGAGTGGGCGGGTGGGCGCGAACAGCTAAGCCGGCGGCAATACTCTCGGTTGTCAGTGGCCCGCTTCGTGCCACGAGCGACCGACGCCGACCGACACGTCCAGCGGAACGGTCAGCTCAGCCGCGCTGCCCATCTCGGCGCGCACCAGCTCCTCGAGCGAGTCGCGCTCGCCGGGAGCGACCTCCAGCACCAGCTCGTCGTGCACCTGCAGCAGCATGCGCGACCCGAGTCCGGCGCGAGTCAGCGCCGCGTCCACTCGCAACATCGCCACCTTGACGATGTCGGCGGCGGAGCCCTGGATCGGAGCGTTGAGCGCCATGCGCTCGGCCATCTCCCGGCGTTGACGGTTGTCGCTGGTCAGGTCCGGCAGGTAGCGACGGCGACCCAGGATGGTCTCCGTGTAGCCACTGCGTCGGGCCTCGCCGACGACCCCGCGCAGATAGTCGCGGACTCCGCCGAACCGCTCGAAGTACTCATCCATCAGCGCCTGAGCCTCGCGAGTGTCGATCCCGAGCTGCTGCGACAGCCCGTAGGAGGAGAGCCCGTAGGCCAAGCCGTAGTTCATCGCCTTGATCTTGGCCCGCTGGGCCGGGGTCACCGCGTCGGCTGCCACGTCGAAGACCCGCGCCGCGGTGACGGAGTGGAAGTCCTCACCGGACCGGAACGCCTCGATGAGCAGCTCGTCGGCGGACAGGTGCGCCATGATCCGCATCTCGATCTGGCTGTAGTCCGCCGTCATCAGCGACTCGTGCGAGCTGCCGACGGTGAAGGCGGCCCGGATGCGGCGACCCGACGCGGTGCGGATCGGGATGTTCTGCAGGTTCGGGTCGGTGGAGCTCAGCCGACCCGTGGCGGCGATCATCTGGTTGAACGTGGTGTGGATACGCCCGTCCGCGGCCACGGTCTTGCGCAGTCCCTCCACGGTGGTTCGCAGCCGGGTCGCGTCGCGGTGCTCGAGCAGGTGCGCCAGGAACGGATGAGAGGTCGTCGCGTACAGCGCCTGGAGCGAGTCGGCGTCGGTGGTCCAGCCGGTCTTCGTGCGCTTGGTCTTGGGCATCGCGAGCTCCTCGAACAGCACGCTCTGCAGCTGCTTGGGTGAGCCGAGATTGATCTCCCGCCCGAGCACGTCGTACGCGGCGGTCGCGGCGGCACGCACGAGCTCGGCGAACTCGGTCTCGAGGTCGGCGAGGACGTCGTCGTCGACTGCGATGCCTACGCGCTCCATCTCGGCCAGCACGTCGATGAGCGGCAGCTCGACCTCAGCGAGCAGCGCCGCACCGCCTCGTTCGTCGAGCTCGTCGGCCAGTGCGTCGGCCAGGTCGACCACGGCGCGGGCACGCAGCATGGCGGCCTCGGCATCGCCCCCGTCCAACGCGTCGAGGGCCAGCTGCCCCGATGCGGCCTCCGGTGAGTCGTCCCGCAGCTCACGTCGCAGATAGCGCAACGTCAGGTCGGCCAGGTCATAGGAACGCTGGTCCGGCCGGGCCAGGTAGGCGGCCAGTGCGGTGTCCCAGGCGACGCCGTCCACGGGCCATCCCCGCGCCGTCAGCGCGAGCAGCGGGCCCTTGGCGTCGTGCATCACGATGGGATGCTTCGCGGAGGCCAGCCACGCCGCGACCGCCGCGTCGTCGGCCGGACTGAGCTGCGCCGCGTCGAGCCAGGCTGCTGCCCCGTCCGCATGCGCGAGGGCGAGCGCGTGCACGTCACCGGTCCCGCGGCCCCACTCCCCCTGCACATGCAGGCCCAGCCGGTGGCCCGCTGGCGCGTGCTCGCCCAGCCATGCTGCTACCCCGTCGACCGGCAGGCGGGTGCCGGACAGGTCGAAGCCGGACTCCGCCTGCGGCTCCTCGACGGTCAGCGTGGCGAAGAGCCGGTCACGCAGGACCCGGAACTCCAGCCCGTCGAACAGCTGATGGACCGCGTCGCGGTCCCAGGGCTGCATCACGAGCTCCTCGGGGCGCGCCGACAGCTCCAGGTCACGCACCAGCTCATTCACGCGCCGGTTGCGGATCACGTCGGGCAGGTGGTCGCGCAGCGACTGCCCAGCCTTGCCGGGGACGGTGTCCACCTCAGCAACGAGTGTCGCGAGGTCCCCGAACTTCTCGATCCACTTGGCGGCCGTCTTGGGCCCGACCCCGGGCACGCCGGGAAGGTTGTCGCTGCTCTCCCCCACCAGAGCCGCCAGATCCGGATAGTGCTCGGGGCCGACGCCGTATCGCTCCCGCACGCTCGCTGGGGTCATCCGGGCGAGGTCGGAGACCCCCTTGCGGGGGTAGAGGACCGTGGTGCGCTCGCTCACCAGTTGGAAAGCGTCGCGGTCGCCGCTGCAGATGAGTACGTCATAGCCGTCTTGCTCCGCCTGCGTGGCCAGTGTCGCGATCACGTCGTCGGCCTCGTAGCCGCGTTTCTCCACGGTCGGCACGCGGAGGGCTGCGAGGACCTCCTTGACCAGGTCGACCTGTCCGCCGAACTCCGACGGCGAGGCAGATCGGTTCGCCTTGTAGTCGGCGTACTCGGCCAACCGGAAGGTCTCCCGGGAAACGTCGAAGGCCACTGCCAGGTGCGTCGGCTGCTCGTCACGCAGCACGTTGATCAACATCGAGGTGAAGCCGTAGACGGCGTTGGTGGGCTGTCCCGTCGTGGTCGAGAAGTTCTCGACCGGCAACGCGAAGAAAGCCCGATACGCCAGCGAGTGTCCGTCGAGCAGCAGCAAGCGATGCCCAGCCGAAGGAGGGGCCACGGCCTCGTCGGTCGTCTGTGACGCGGTCACCCTCAGGCGCTCGCTGGGTCGGCCGTCTCGCGCAGCGCGCTCGCCACCCCAACTGCCTGCGGGTGCCGTCGGCGCAGGGTCTTGCGTACGGCGATCATCCGCCCGGTGTCGCGAGAGCCGGCGGCCATGCCGGCGAACCGGCTGCGCAGCGCTCGGGTGGACGCAAGCCGGACGACGCCGATCTGCGAGAAGCCCAGCCGGGTCAGATAGCGGTTCGCCTCCCGCTCACGGGCTGGCATCGTCACCATGACGTACCCGGCGTCCTTCTCCTCCGCCCATGCTGTGGCAGCGGACGCCAAGGCGGTGCCGACTCCCTTGCCGCGCCGGTCAGCAGCCACGCACAAGGCGGAGATGCGCACCGCTTCCTGGGTGCGGATGGGAGACAACGGCGCGCGGACGAGATGGACGACGCCCGCGACCTCGTCGTCGACCAGCCCGACGATCAGCCGCTCGTCTGGTTCGGCGGCGGTCCGAGCGATCGCAGCCGCAGCCTCCGTGACCGCCGACTCCGGGGCATCACGGCGGTCGCGCACGACGTCACAGTGAACCGGGCTTCCCTCCGGATCCGCGAGCAGCGCCACCAGGGTCGGCGCATCGGCCGGTACGGCATCACGAACCGTGACAGGCGAACGGAGCACGCGATCTCCTCGAGGTACGGGCCGGAACCAGCACATGCCGTGGGCGCCCGTCGATCGGAGCGCGATGACACACTACGACGCTGACCACGGCTGCCCGCAACTGCTACCGCAAGCGGTATCAGCCGCGCTGCGACGCCGCCGCTGGTGCCTCTGGCAAGACTGCAACTGTTGCGTTGGCGGGTCGCAACCGTTGCACAACCGCTTCAGCCAACACCCGTTACGGCACGTGACCGCCGGTCACGTCGCTACTGCGCCACCAGGAGGACGCGTGTTCCGAGGTGCCGGCACCGTGCTCAATGTGCTCGCGGTGCTGGCCGGCTCGGGAGTGGGAGTGCTGCTCGGGCACCGCCTGCCGCAACGCACTCGCGACACGGTCACCGATGCTCTCGGGCTCGTCACCCTGCTCATCGCGGTGCTCTCCGCGATGAGTGTCACCGATCCGTCACTGGCGGCGGCGGTGGGGGACGACGCTCCGGTCCTCATCGTGCTGTTCGCGCTCGTTCTGGGCGGGTTGGCCGGCTCGCTGCTGCACGTGGAGCGACGCCTCGAGGGCTTCGGAGACCTGCTGCGCCGTCGACTGACCCGAGGCGCCCCAGGCGACGACTCCAGGCAGCGCTTCATCGAGGGCTTCGTCACCGCCTCGCTCGTCTTCTGCGTCGGCCCCCTCACGATCCTCGGCTCCTTGTCGGACGGCCTCGGCAACGGCGCACAGCAGCTCATCCTGAAGTCCGTTCTGGACGGCTTCGCGTCCATCGCCTTTGCGGCCTCCTTGGGCATCGGCGTCGCCGCCTCGGCCGTCATGGTGCTGGGAGTGCAGGGCTCGCTGACCCTGCTCGCAGCGCTGCTCGGTGCCTTCGTACCCGAGGCGCATCTCCTGGCCCTCACCGCGACCGGAGGCGTGCTGCTCGCCGGCGTCGGGTTCCGCCTGCTCGCGGTCAAGGCAGTACCCGTTGCCGACCTGCTGCCTGCGCTCCTGGTGGCACCGCTGCTCGTGCAGCTTGTGACCGCCCTGCGGTGACCAGCCGAGCCGGGAACACAGGTCGCAGATGACCGACACCCAACCGTGACCCGCCGTTGCTATGCTCCGCGGTCAGCCTGCACCGGTCGCTGCAGAGTTCACGACAGGAGCCGTCTTGCGCAACCGCCTCGCTGCCTTGCTCGGCCTGCTCGCCGTGGTCCTCGGGACCTTGTTCCTCGCGTCTCCCGCCGAGGCCGACGACCCCACCATCAGCGTCACGCTGGTCGACACCAGCAAGGACGACGCACCCGTGCCCGGTGTCGACATCACCGTGCTCGACGAGGCCGGCCAGGAGGTGGGCACGGCCACCACAGACGCCAAGGGCCAGGCATCCGTTCCCATCAAGGAGGGCGGCAGTGTCTTCACCACCAGGATCGACGTCGAGACCCTCCCCGAGGGCACGACGCTGCGCAATCCCGACGACGTCGAGCGAGAAGTCGAGTTCTACGGTTTCGACGTCACCGTGCAGTTCCCGATCGGACCCGACACCCGGGACCTCACCACCAAGTGGGAGCAGGCAGCACAACTGGCGTTGTCCGGCCTGAAGTTCGGGCTGATCATCGCGCTGGCGGCCCTCGGCCTCTCGATGATCTTCGGGACCACGGGCCTGACCAACTTCGCACACGGTGAGCTGGTGACCATCGGCGCCGTCGTGGCGTTCGCTCTGAACCGTGGAGTCCCCCTCCCCTTCGACGTGCCCGGACTGACCTACAACGGTCACTTCTCGCTGATCGCGGCGGGCATCCTCACCGTGGCCATCATGGCCGCGTTCGGGTGGGGTCAAGACGTCGGCTTCTGGCGACCGCTGCGGCGCCGAGGCACCGGAAACATCGCCTTGATGATCATCTCCATCGGCGTCGCCCTTCTCCTGCGCTACCTGCTCCTGTACTTCTTCGGCGGAGACACCCGCCCGTACGCCCAGTACGTCGATCAGAGCTCCTATGAGATCGGCCCGCTGCTGCTTGCCCCCAAGGACATCGCGATCATCGCCATCGCCGTGGTGGTGCTGGTCATGGTGTCGCTCGCCCTGGCCCGGACCCGCATCGGCAAGGCGATGCGAGCGGTCTCGGACAACCCACCCCTGGCGGCCTCGTCCGGCATCAACGTCAGCACCGTCATCGCCGTGGTGTGGGCCGGCGGCACGGCCCTGGCAGGCCTCTCCGGCGTGCTGCTCGGCGTCGACCAGCAGGTCGAGTACCAGACCGGCTTCAAGATCCTGCTGCTGGTCTTCGCCGCAGTGACGCTCGGGGGGCTCGGCACCATCTGGGGGGCCATGCTCGGCAGCATCATCGTCGGGCTGCTGGTGGAGATGTCGACCCTGTTCATCCCGACCGAGCTCAAGTACGTCGGTGCGTTCGTCGCGCTGATCGTCATCCTGCTGGTGCGACCACAGGGCCTGCTGGGGCGGCGAGAGCGCGTGGGCTGACCTCGAGTCCGACCAGGACACCGGCAGTCCAGCGCGACAAGCACCGCCCCCTCGAGGAAGGAAGCACATGGAGTGGGGAACGATCCTGCAGAACGCTCTGCAGTCTGCCGTGGGGCCAGACGCGATCTACTACGCGCTGGCCGCCATCGGCCTCAACATCCACTTCGGCTACACCGGACTGCTGAACTTCGGGCAGGCCGGCTTCATGGCAGTCGGTGCCTACGGCCTGGCCGCCGGCGTCGCCACCTTCAACCTGCCCTTCGGCGTGGCTCTCCTGCTGGGCCTGGCAGCAGCCGTGGTGCTGGCCCTGGTGCTGGGAGCGCCGACCCTGCGTCTTCGCGCCGACTACCTCGCGATCGCCACCATCGCGATGGCGGAGATCCTGCGGCTGGTCATCGGGTCGGTGTCGCTGGCCGACTACTTCGGCGGCCGTGACGGCCTGCAGCAGTTCGCCGGAACCTTCCAGGGCTGGAACCCCTACAGCGCGTCAGTCGACTTCGGTGTCTTCACCGTGCGTCCCTACAACCTCTGGGTGATGACCGTCGGCTGGATCCTGGTGGCACTCAGCTGCCTTGTTGTGTGGGCCCTCATGCGCAGCCCGTGGGGTCGGGTGCTCAAGTCGATCCGGGAGGACGAGGAGGCGGTGCGTTCGCTGGGCAAGAACGTTTACGCCTACAAGATGCAGTCGCTGGTCCTCGGCGGCTTGTTCGGTGCGCTGGCCGGCTTCATGGTCGCCCTGCAGCAGGCCGCCATCAACCCCGACAACTTCTCCACCGACGTCACCTTCTTCACCTACACCGTGCTGCTGCTCGGTGGAGCCGCACGGGTATTCGGGCCGGTCGTCGGCTCCATCATCTTCTGGTTCGTGCTGACCTTCGCCGGCAACTTCTTCCAGCAGGCCACCGCCGGGACGTCGCCGCTCATCCCCACCTGGGCCATGTCCGACATCCAAGCGGGGCTGGTGCAGTTCATCCTGGTCGGCCTCGCGCTCATGCTGTTGATGATCTATCGACCGCAGGGCATCTTCGGGGACCGAAAGGAGCTGGCCATCGATGGCCGCTGATCCCAAGGCCGCCGGTTCGGGCCGAGCCGGACTTTCCGGTCTGGCGGCAGAACCCGGCGTCGCCAAGCCCGACCCGATCGTGGTGGCCGACGACATCAGCCGCCAGTTCGGCGGCCTCAAGGCCGTCGACGTGGCTCACCTGGAGGTCCAGCGCGGTGTCATCACTGCGCTGATCGGGCCGAACGGGGCCGGCAAAACCACCTTCTTCAACCTACTGACCGGCTTCGACCAGCCCACGACCGGCGACTGGTCCTACAACGGCAAGAGCCTCAAGCGGATGGCCCCGCACCGGGTGGCGCGGCTCGGAATGGTTCGCACGTTCCAGCTGACCAAGGTGCTGAGCCGGCTGACCGTCATCGAGAACATGCGCCTCGGAGCAACCGGTCAGCGTGGGGAGTCGATGCTCTCGGCGATGTTCGCACCGCTGTGGCGATCCCAGGAGCAGGCCAACACCGTGCGCGCCGACGAGCTGTTGCAACGGTTCAAGCTGGACGCCAAGCGAAGCGACTTCGCGGGCTCGCTGTCCGGCGGGCAGCGCAAGCTGCTGGAGATGGCCCGGGCGCTCATGGTCGATCCTGAGCTGATCATGCTGGACGAGCCCATGGCCGGGGTGAACCCGGCGCTGAAGCAGTCACTGCTCGGCCACGTCAAGTCGTTGCGTGACGAGGGCCGCACCGTGCTGTTCGTCGAGCACGACATGGACATGGTGCGAGACATCTCCGACTGGGTGGTCGTCATGGCCGCAGGAAAGATCGTCGCCGAAGGGCCGCCGGATGCGGTGATGGCAAATCCGGCCGTCATCGATGCCTACCTCGGTGCACACCACGACTCCGACCTCAGCTTGGAGGAGGAAGCCGCACGGCTCGAGGAAGTCAGGCGGAACGAGCAAGCCACCGGAGCGACACCATGAGCGAGCCGACACCGCAGCATCCGGCCGGCTCGCACGCTGCGGGCCCCCGGCCCGGCGACGACGCCTCCGCGGATGCCACTCGCTCGGATGACACTCGTGTGGCTGCAGGAGCCACCGTGGCAGGGAGTCGTCACACCACCCAGCCCGGTCCAGCCCCGCAGAGCCGCGACGAGCAAGTCCACGAAGGCGCCGCCGAGGGCGCGGTGCTGCGTGCTGACGACCTCATCGCCGGCTACCTGCCGGGGGTCAACATCCTCAACGGCGCGAACCTGTACTGCCAGCCGGGCGAGCTCGTGGGCATCATCGGCCCGAACGGCGCCGGTAAGTCGACGCTCCTCAAGGCGCTCTTCGGTCTGGTCAAGGTGAGCAGCGGCACCGTACGCCTGAAGGGCGATGACATCACCAACGCACGCGCTGACGTGCTGGTCACCAAAGGCATCGGGTTCGTGCCGCAGAGCAACAACGTGTTCCCGAGCCTGACCATCGAGGAGAACCTGGAGATGGGCACCTACCAGGCGCCCAAACGGTTCGCTGAACGCTTCGACTTCGTCGCCGGACTCTTTCCCGCGCTGAGCGACCGCCGCAAGCAGCGGGCCGGCTCGCTGTCCGGGGGCGAGCGGCAGATGGTCGCCATGGGGCGCGCCCTGATGATGGAGCCGTCAGTGCTGCTGCTCGACGAGCCGTCTGCGGGCCTGTCGCCGGTCATGCAGGACGAGGTTTTCGTGCAGACCCGCCGCATCAACCAGGCCGGTGTCTCAGTGGTCATGGTGGAGCAGAACGCGAAGCGCTGCCTGCAGATCTGCGATCGCGGCTATGTCCTGGACCAGGGCCGCAACGCCTACACCGCGACGGGCCGCGAGCTGATCAACGACCCGAAGGTGATCGAGCTCTACCTGGGCACGCTCGGCAAGGTCGACTGACCGAGAGAGCGATCCGCGCACCACGAAGGGCCCCGGCGAGAGCCGGGGCCCTTCGCTGTGCTGGTCCAGGTCAGATCTGACCGTCGACGTAGCTCAGGTTGCTGTACGTGTTGTCGGGTCCGTACTGGAAAATGCCGATGGTCGCAGACGACGGGCTGCCGGTGTCGTTGAACTCGATGTCACCGGAGACACCGTTGTAGTCGATGTCCTCGCCCTGCTCCAGCATGTCGGCGCACTCCTGGAACGCAGTGCACGGCGTGCCGCCGGTTGAGACCGCCTGCAGCTGCGATGCGATCGACTCACCGCTGTCGTCCTTCGCGGCCACGGCCGCCAAGGCCGACAGCATGGTGGCGTCGTAGGACTCCGGGCCGTAGGTGAACTCGGTGAGCTTCTTGTCGACCTTGAGCATCCGGTCACGGAAGTCGCTGGTCAGCTCGGCACCGGGGTAGGTCGCCTTGATGCCGTCGAGGGTGCCCTTGTCGAAGTCACCGGAGTAGTCGGCGGTGTTTCCGTCGACGAAGTAGATCTGCAGGTCGTCCGGCCCGATGTTGTTCTTGATCATCTCGGGGATGATCTTGATGGTCTCGCTGAAGGCGATGAGGACGACCGCGTCCGGCTGGCTTGCGGCCACCTTGCCGACCTCGGCGCCGAACGTCGACGCGTTGGCGTCGTACAGGATCTTGTCGGTGATGTTGCCGCCGTTGTCGGTGAAGACCTTCTCGACCTGGTCGGCCAGAGCCTCCCCGTAGGAGTCCTGACGGGCGAGAATGGCGACGTTGTCGTGACCGTCCTCGGCCAGCATGTTGGCCATCACCGCGCCCTGGAGCACGTCGGAGGGCGCGGTGCGGAAGTACAGGCCCTTGTCGTCGTAGGTGTCGAAGGCCGTCGAGGTGTTGGCCGGCGAGAAGTGCACCACACCGGCATTGACGATCGCGTCGATGACGCTGAGCGAGACACTTGAGGACGCCGCGCCGACGATCACGTCGGACCCACCGTCGATCAGGTCACGGGTGTTGCCTGGCGCGACGTTGGGGGTGCCGTCGCCGGAGTCACCGCGAATCGTCTTCACCGGCTTGCCGAGCACGCCCCCGGCGGCGTTGATCTCCTCGATGGCCACGTCGACCCCGGCGAACTCGGGAGGGCCGAGGAAGGCAAGGTCACCGGTCTGTGGCAGCAGGGTGCCGACGGTCAGCGTCCCGTCGCCCTTGGCTCCCGACGGCTTCTCGGGGGCGGCACTGGTCTCTTCCTCTTCAGGGGCGGACTCGGTGGCCGACGTCTCGTCGGTGGCGGCGGCAGTGGTCTCCTCGCCGCCATCGTCACTGCAGGCGCTGAGAACAAGAACGCTGGCGGCGAGAACGCCGGCCAGTCGCGACGTGGTGGAGCTTGGACGCATTGACCCTCCGAGGGAAACAAAACAAAGTCGGGCGAATCTGCCCGCGACTGCACCGGAGCGTAGCCGTGTTCGAGCCTGGCCCGTGCCACGCCGCTCGGATGGAGGCCAGGGTGTTAGACACTTGTGACCTCCCCGTGCTCACGTCGGCAGCTGCGGCCCGTGCTCGATGACGCCCTCGGCGATGTCGCGCATCGGCCGCCGCAGGTCCATCGCGGTCTTCTGCACCCAGCGGAAGGCGTCGGCTTCCGACACGCCCAACTGGCGCTGCAGGATTCCCTTGGCGCGGTCAACCGCCTTGCGGGTGGCGAGCCGGTCGCTCAGGTCGGCGACCTCGGCTTCCAACGCTGCGGTCTCCGCGAATCGGCTGGCTGCCATCTCGATGGCAGGAACCAGGTCTGCCTTGGTGAACGGCTTGACCAGATAGGCCATGGCTCCGGCGTCCCGTGCGCGCTCGACGAGCTCGCGCTGGCTGAAGGCGGTCAGCATGACCACCGGCGCGATGCGCTGGCGAGCTACTCGTTCCGCGGCTGAGATTCCATCCAGGCGAGGCATCTTCACGTCGAAGACGGCGAGGTCGGGGCGTAGTTGCTCGACGAGGGCCACGGCCTGCTCTCCGTCGGCGGCCTGCCCGACGACGTCGTACCCCTCCTCGGCCAGCATCTCCGCGAGGTCCAGCCGGATCAGCGCCTCATCCTCCGCGATCACCACACGGCGCGCGGCCGAGCCCGAGGGCGTGGGCACGGATCCGGTCACGCCGGGCAGGTTATCGCCTCGCAGTCGGCGGTGGCCCCGCCCAGCCACGGGTTGAGCAACAGGTCAGGCCACCGGTTCGCTAGCGTGCTTCTGGACAAGCCCTGGTAGCCCAATCGGCAGAGGCAGCGGTCTCAAACACCGTCCAGTGTGGGTTCAAGTCCCACCCAGGGCACCGATGGTGCCTCGCATCGGCGCAGGTCATCGCTCTCTTGCATCGCTGTGATAGCGGCTGATCTGGTTCAGGTTGGTCACTAGCAGGTCACAAGTCGCCATCACCAGGCATGCAGAACATCGCGCTAGCCATCGCTGGGAACAAGACAACGACTTTGGCTCCTCACCGGTCTTCTTTGCATCCAAGGCGTACCAACGTCGATTCGAAGATCGTCAGGACTACAGGCAGCAGGATGCCGCCACCGTCGGTGTTCTCAACGTCGCTCGCACCTGGGCTTCACGTTTCGTTCTTCTTTACCCGACATCGTGCCGCGGCATGGGGCGAGATGTGCGGTGATCATTCCGGTCCATCAAGGCGGCGCTCCGAGATGGGTCTGGGGTACCGAAAGAGGCAGTACTCAGGGGGGAGGCGCCGCGAGCACCAGAAACCTATTGTGGTGTCCTGTCCCGCACAAATCTGCTTGAGGGAGTAGGCGATGATCGGTTCCTTGCCTTTCTGTGGTTTGTTACTTGCTTCTGCGTTATGGCTTACGGAATCAGTAATCACCCAGTGACGGAGCTGCGACTACCACGCTGGACAAGCCTCGCTGTTATAGCCCTCGGATTTGCGATGCTGATGTCGATGTTTACGTTCGGGCTATACGCGGAGGCCACTGACATCCGCTGGGTCCGGGGTCGCCGGGGGGGCGGCGGCGATTAAGCATCCGTGCTGCCTGACAAGTTGACCACCCATCGGACAATGGCCATCCCTAGGGGTTCACCGAACGATCGCCATGTTCGCGCATGACCGTCGAGATCAGCGCGACCGCTCGACACCCGCGGCAGTACCGAGCGCCTGGTACCCCGGTGCCGACTTTGCTCGTGCTACTGCCACCGTGCCCGCGCAGGACGCAGACTGGCCTACGTGTTCGGCACCCTTCGTTCGCAAGCCACCCGACTACACCCCGGCATCTCCGGAGCCGGGGTCAGCGACCGGGCGACCGGACTTCGCGCCGACCTGTCGATCGGGGCTCTCTACGAGCGAGCACGAGCCCTGGCGAGTGTCCAACTCCTCGACGCGATGCCGGTTCTCGCGATCCTTGCCGCGATGCTGTTCGAGCTCACCCGCTTCAGCGCCGTCAGTGCCACCTCGCTCCCGATTGCCGGCGCATTGTTGCTCATGCCAATGGTGCCGTGGCTGGGCTGCGCGGCGGCCGCCGCCCTTCCGCTGACGGTCGCGAATTCCGACTGGTCGATCCTCCTCGCCGTCTACGCGGCCGTGTACGTCTGTCACCGGCGGGTCGAGGGGCCGCTCTCGTGGACGGCGGCGGGCGTTGTCATCGTCATGACGGCGAGCGCGAATGCCAGCTCACTCGTCGGCGATGTCCGACCCTATGGTGGAGACCAGCCGATCGCCGCGGTGCTGGGAATTCTCGCCGGTATCGCCGCCGGCGAACTCGCGCGTAGCATCACGGCCCGGCAGGCCCTGGAGGATGAGGCACGGGCGCTGCGCGATTACGCGCGCGAACGGGAGGAGCATGCCGCCTGGCTCGACCAGCGCACACGACTCGCGCGCGAGCTGCACGACGTGGTGGGGCACCACGTCACCGCCATGGTGGTGACGGCCGAAGCCGGGCTGGCCCGGGACAGCGTGCAGGCCAGCACCTCGTTGTCCAAGGTCGCCGACCTCGGTCGCTCCGCTCTCGGTGAACTGGACGCCATGGTGCACGCCCTGCGCGAGCCGGGAGGGTCGGTCTCCTGGACCAGCGCACCGCGTATTGCCGATCTGCCGCGG
>DASQMN010000254.1:0-5051 GCA_035645475.1 Nocardioidaceae bacterium | reverse complement strand
GGTATAGGCTGCATCGCCTACGCAGAACAAGCCACCTAGGGTTCAACCCTTTCCTGCCACCGGCGTACTGGTTATTACGTCTATGGCACAGCTATTGCCGACTCAGTAACGCCAGACCACGGAGCGGCGCACAGGCCAGCCGGCTTCACTGCGGGGGCTGGCCTGCGTCAGCGGTTCGGTTCGAGCGAAGGGCCCTCCACCAGATCAGCGCGAGGAACGGGATCGAGCCCAGGACGCCGGCGAGGACCAGCAACGGGGCGTCGCCCTGCCACTGGCTGCTCTGCCCGATCACCAGGGACCAGGAAGACCCGGCGACGAGGCTGGCCGTCACGTCGTAGCCGGCGGGCCGCGGGGGACGGGACAGCCTGCGGGCCAGCACAAAGAGGCCGACCACAATGAGGATCGCAACAGCGGCCGCCGTCCACCGAACCCACGGCACGACACCGCCCACAGCCACCGCGACTGCCACCGTGAGCAGGACCCACGGGGCGGAGAACACCGCAGGCCACCTGTATCGGTTCGTGGTGCCCAAAGCCTCTGCCATATCCAGATCCTGACAGCGCCGCCGGGCGGCCCGTGACTGCCGGGCGGCCCAACCTGAAGTGACCTGTGCGCGACATGAGCTGGGCCGGAAGGACATGAGGCGGGCCGCCGTCCCACTCTCAGTCGCAGTCTCATTCGTGCGGATACGCCCTCGTTCAGAGGCAGTCATCATAGAGCTCCACCAGCGGAGACGGTCCGCAGCGACCCTCCGCGGACAGGGGAGTGCAGAGTTGGAACGCGTGTTGGGTCAACGCCCTCAGGGGTTCACATCCCCTATCCTCCGCCACGCGACCAGCGCAGACGCCCGGACGACCGCTCCTGCGGACGTCCGGGCGTCGTTCGGTCCCAGTTCCAGTCTCAGTCCGGCTGCAACGGCGGCGTTCTCGACGTGTCGTTGGGGCTGAGTCCGGTCCATAGAGGATGATCGACCGGTGGTGGATGTTGCCGGGTAGGTGGCCGGGCTGGACCGGGGCGACGAGCTGATCGGGCGCCGGTTCGTGCGTGCGGAACCCCGGGCCCGGGCCGGTGTCTGCGTGCGCGGTCTGCTCGCCGGGCTGCAGCGCAAGAACGGGTGGACGCTGGCCGAGCACGCCGGGGCGGTGTTTCCGGACAGGATGCAACGGCTGCTGCGCACCGCGGACTGGGACATCGAAGGTGCCCGCAACGACGTCCGCGGCTACGTCCTGGACCACCTCACCGACCCCGCACCCGGGGTGTTCGTGGTCGATGAGACCGGGTTCGTCGAGAAGGGGCCCCGCTCGGCCGAGGTGCAGCGCCAGTACGTGACCGTCCGCTCGGTCACGCCGAGCAGCAACAGCACCGTGGCCGCTGCGTGCCGAGCGTCGTGCAGTGGGCGGTCGGGGACGCGGACACGACGCGGGCCGCCGCGACCGGTCGGCCAACCTGGCGTGTGGATCGTGTCGCGAGACAGACGAGTTGGCGGAGAATCTGGCGTTCGCGATCAGCGCGACGGCAACTGACGTGTAGGGTGGGAACTACTAGGAGCGCTTCTGCGTCACGGACCAGCCGTTCCGTCGTTTCTGGCGAACAGCTAGTGGTGCCCCGTTCGCGGGCTACCGGTCAGGTCGCCATGTGACCCGTTCGTTCTTCACCGATTCCAGTTCTGCCATGTCAGAGCTGGCCGGACTGTTGTTGTCCAGCTCGTCGTTCGAAACCCTGCTCGAAGGTGTCGTCAACCTGTCGGTCCGCACCATCGCCGGCGTCACGACGTGCGGGATCACCTTGTCGCAGGACGGCCGGGTGTTGACGGTGGCGTCGGCTGATGAGCTGGCCGTCCACCTCGATGAGCAGCAGTACGAGCACGATGACGGCCCGTGCCTGCAGGCCATGCGTGCCGGTGAGATCGTCGAGTCACGCAACCTGGTCACCGAGGAGCGGTGGGACGGCTACCCGGCCGTGGCGGTCGCCCAGGGGATCAGGTCGGTTCTGTCGATCCCGCTGATGGTCGCCACCACCTCCTCCGGGGCGCTCAACCTCTACGCTGACGCGCCTGAAGCGTTGAGCGAGGTGGATCGGCAGCTCGCGGTGCTGTTGGCCGGGCAGGCTGCGATCGCGGTCACCGCGGCGTTGCGGCACTACGACGAGGCCACCCTGTCCGATCACCTGCGCATCGCGCTGTCGTCACGCTCGGTGATCGACCAGGCCATCGGCATCGTCATGGCCCAGAGCCGCTGCACCCCGGACGAGGCGTTCGCCACCCTGCGGGTGGTCTCCCAGCGACGCAACGTCAAACTCCGGGTGGTCGCCGCCGACCTGATCACCACGACGATCGGCTCGGGCCCGCAGGCTCCGCCGGGTCCCTGACGCCACCGGGTGGCCTGCGTCGCGCAGCCGAGTTGCGAGGCACCCGGCCCGGCCCTAGCGTTGGTTCTGGTTGGACTCGCAGCCGCAGCAGCGACGTGCCCGGACCCCGCCATCGCGATCGTCGGTTCGTCCGTGCGCGGAACAACGGTTTCTGCGCGGAATGAGGCGAGCCCATGCAGCACTTTCCACTGTCCGGCTGGCATCACCCGGGCACCCTTGACATCGAAGTGTCCGGCGACGGCGACTGCTGCAACGTGCTGCTGCGCGGCGATCTGGATCTGTGTACCGCACATGAGCTGCGCAGCGCGCTGGAGGGGTGCGCGACGACGGGCACTCGGCTGGTCGTGATCGATCTTGCAGGATTGGGTTTTCTGGCTGCCGCTGGACTGCACGTGTTCAACGACGCTCAGAAGGTGCTCGACAAGTGCGGGGCACGACTGGTGCTCACCCGGGTTCCACCGTACGCGATGCGAATCCTACGACTCGCCGACCTGCAGGATCTTCTCGCCGTCGAGCTCCACACCGACCAACGCGCCACCCGCGCCAGAATTGATCTGCGTGATCGTGGCGTGCCCGTACGAGAGGCGAACTAGTCCTCCGTGTCGTCGTGTTCGAGGCACGTGGGGCAGAAACCACCGCCCGGTGCCGATAATCATGCGCCGATCTCCAACGCGGTCTTGTTCACCGTGGTCCGCGGGAGTCCGCTCCGATGATCGCGCTCGCGTGCCGGCGTGGCCGCAGAGCCGCCGGGAGGAGCCGGAGCACCCGCGGTCTCAGTCCCAGTTCTGGCCCCATTCATACGAGTACGCCCTTGCTCAGAGGCAGCCGGTACCCGCTCCGACCTGCGAAGATCCGATGCACAGCGGTGCGCAGACCTGGAACGCGTGGTGGGTCGACACCCTCAGGGGTTCGAATCCCCTGTCCTCCGCCAGCGCTACCAGCGCAGCCGCCCGGACGACCGCTCCTGCGGACGTCCGGGCGTCGTCGTTCGGTCCCGGTTCGGACTCCCTCGGCCGGATCGCGACGCAGAGTCGCCCTGGCCGGCCTGAGGCGGCCCAGCCGCCGTCGCTGCGCCCGCAGGTGCTGATCGCCGCGCAGCGCCCGGCCTGGCCCCGCACGCGCGACCCGCGCCGATGCGGCGTCGTCGGTGTCGGTGTCGACGCGGGCTTCGGCTATCGCTTCCCGGCCGCACAACACGGCGCGGTGCAGCCGGCCGAGCACCCGCATCCCTCGGCGACGGCGAGCGCCTCCGCGCGAACGGCACCCGGCGGGCGCTCGGCGGCACCGTCGAGGTGGAGCGGGGGGCAGCAGGTGTCGCCGCGCAGGGCGTTGCGGCCCTCCCGGACGGCGAGCGCGGCCAGGACCAGACCCGCGGCCGGATCGGCCCACCACCAGCCCAGCCCGGCGTTGAGGACCAGACCCAGCAGGACCGCGGCGGAGAGGTAGGTGCACAGCAGGGTCTGCCGGGAGTCCGCGACGGCGCTGGCCGACCCGAGCTCGCGACCCGCCCGCCGCTGGGCCAGCGACAGGAACGGCATGACCACGACGCTGGTCGCGACCAGCACGATCCCGACCGGCGAGTGCCCGGCCTCCTCGCCCCCGACCAGCGCGCGGAGCGACTCGACGGTGACGAAGGCGGCCAGCGCGAAGAACGACCACGCGATGACCCGCAGGGCCGCCCGTTCCCGGCGCTGCGGGTCCCGTCCGGCGAACTGCCAGGCCACCGCCGCGGCGGAGCTCACCTCGATCACCGAGTCGAGCCCGAACCCGATCAGCGCGATCGAGGACGCGAGGGTGCCGGCGGTCACCGCGACGACCGCCTCCACGACGTTGTAGGTGATCGTCGCCGCGACCAACAGCCGAATGCGCCGGCGCAGGACCTCGTGACGAGCGGCGGAGTCGGTCGCGGTCACGACACGGCCAGCGGGAGGTCGGCGGCCGCGGCCGGTTCGCCGTACACGGGGCACAACGCCACCGCCTCGCCGGTCCCGGCCAGCAGCAGCTCGGCGCTGCGCAGCAGGTCGACCAGCTCCGGGCGGGCCAGGAAGTAGTACGACTGCCGGCCCTCGGTGCGGAAGTCGACCAGGCGGCAGTCCCGCAGGCACGCCAGGTGCTTGGAGACCGTCGACTGCGCCGAGCCCAGCAACCGGGTCAGGTCGACCACCCGCGCCTCGCCCTCCGCCAGTCGCAGCACGATCGCCAACCGGGTCGCGTCCCCCAGCGACCGGAACAGGGCCACGGCGGGTGCCACGCCCGGGCCGGCGCAACTCATCGTCATGCGGCGATGTTAGCGACCGATGGCGATGATCGGGTCACCTGGGTGGCAGGCATTCCGCGGTATGCCGATCGGCAGCACCCGAAACCCCCTGGGCATCTCGATCCGACAAAGATCCAGGACCGCAAATTGGGCCGGACAGTGGTACTACCGGAGGCCAGATCTGACCTTCTGTCGCTATCCAGTACTCCGAACGGAGGAAGATCGGGCCGATGTGCCCATCTCCGCGCATCACTTCCGGACGCGTCGGGAACAACATCGACAAGCGGGTCGCACCCCCAGCGGCCCCACGCTCAACTGGAGGAAGAGTGTCCGTCACGAGCATCATCGTCGCGATCATCGTGGGCGCGGTCATCGGTGCGCTCGGTCGTCTCGTCGTTCCGGGTCGGCAGTCGATCCCGATCTGGCT
>DASQMN010000253.1:0-6291 GCA_035645475.1 Nocardioidaceae bacterium | reverse complement strand
CCCGAGCGGCCTTGGCATTGACCACGGCGTCGTCCTCACCGTGGTGCTGGCGTCGCTCGGAGTGCCCGACCACGACGTAGCGGCAGCCGAGCTTCGCCAGCATCGCTGCCGAGATCTCGCCGGTGTAGGCACCGCCGTCGTGCACCGAGACGTCCTGAGCGCCGTACCGCAGCGGGAGCCGGTCGCCGTCGACGAGGGTCTGGACGCTGCGCAGGTCGGTGAACGGCGGCAGCACCACCACCTCCGAGCGCACCGGGTCCCACTTCTTGTCCGACAGGGTCCACGCGAGCTTCTGCACCAGGACGACCGCCTGGTGGTGGTTGAGGTTGCTCTTCCAATTGCCCGCCATCAACGGCGTACGGCCTCCGGTCATGCCCGCAGTCATGACAGACCTTCCGTCAGGACGTCCAGACCCGGCAGACGGCGTCCCTCCAGGTACTCCAGGCTGGCGCCGCCCCCGGTGGAGATGTGCCCGAACTGCTCGTCCCGGAAGCCGAGGGTGCGAACGGCAGCGGCGGAGTCACCGCCGCCGACCACGGACAGGCCGTCCTGCTCGGTGAGGGCCTGAGCCACCGTCCGGGTACCCGCGGCGAAGGCTTCGAGCTCGAAGACGCCCATCGGACCGTTCCAGAACACCGTTCGCGCGGCCCGGATCTCCTCCGCGAACTGCTCGGCGGAGTCCGGACCGATGTCCAGCCCGGCCTGGTCGGCAGGCATCGCATCGACGGAGACGACGCTGGCAGGTGCGCTGGCCGAGACCTCGGGCGCGACCACGATGTCGGTCGGCAGCACGATACGGACGCCGCGCTGACGCGCCGTGTCGAGATGGCCGCGTACGGTCTCGATCTGGTCGTCCTCGAGCAGCGACGTGCCCACCTCGTGCCCCTGAGCCGCGAGGAACGTGAAGACCATTCCGCCGCCGATCACCAGGCTGTCGGCGCGCTCCAGCAGGCTCGCGATCACTCCCAGCTTGTCGGAGACCTTCGACCCGCCGAGCACCACGACGTACGGGCGCTCCGGCTCGACGGTGAGGCGCCGCAGCACCTCGACCTCGGCCAGCACGAGCCCGCCGGCGGCGTGCGGCAGCAGCCGCGCCACGTCGTACACGCTGGCCTGCTTGCGGTGGACCACGCCGAAGCCGTCCGAGACGAAGACGTCAGCGAGATCGGCCAGCCGCTCGGCCACGGCCAGGCGCTCCGCATCGTCCTTCGACGTTTCGCCCGGCTCGAACCGGACGTTCTCCAGCACGGCCACCTCGCCGTCATTCAGCCCTGCGACGGTCTCTCGGGCCGACTCCCCCACTGTGTCGCTGGCGAAGGCCACCGGCCGCTCCAGCAGCTCTCCGAGCCGAGCGGCAACCGGACGTAACGACCAGCGGGGGTCAGGTCCCCCCTTGGGTCGGCCGAGGTGAGCGGCTACGACGACACGGGCGCCTGCCTCGGCCAGCCGGGCCAGGGTCGGGACGCTGGCCCGCACCCTGCCGTCGTCGGTGATCCGCTCGTCGTCCAGCGGCACGTTGAGGTCGCTGCGCACCAGCACCCGGCGCCCGCGCAGGTCACCGAGGTCGTCGAGTGTCGGGACGCCCCCGGCTGCGCTCACAGGGTGTCGCCGACGAGGGTCACCAGGTCGACGAGCCGGCAGGAGTAACCCCACTCGTTGTCGTACCAACCGACGACCTTGACCTGGTCGCCCAGGACCTTGGTGAGCCCGGCGTCGAAGATGCACGAGGCCGGGTCGGTCACGATGTCGGACGAGACGATCGGGTCCTCGGTGTAGCGCAGGTAGCCGGCGAGCTCACCCTCGGCGGCGGTGCGGACGATCTCGTTGACCTCCTGCACCGAGGTCTCGCGACCGGCGGTGAAGGTGAGGTCGGTGGCCGAGCCGGTGGGCACCGGCACGCGCAGCGCGTAGCCGTCGAGCTTGCCCTTCAGCTCAGGCAGCACCAGTCCGATCGCCTTGGCGGCACCGGTCGAGGTGGGTACCACGTTGACCGCAGCGGCGCGCGCTCGCCGCAGGTCCTTGTGCGGGCCGTCCTGCAGGTTCTGGTCCTGGGTGTAGGCGTGGATGGTGGTCATCAGGCCGCGCTGGATGCCCAGGCCGTCGTTGAGTGCCTTGGCCATGGGCGCCAGACAGTTCGTCGTGCATGACGCGTTGGAGATGACCGAGTGCTGCGCGGGGTCGTAGAGGGAGTCGTTGACCCCCATCACCACCGTCACGTCCTCGTTCTTGGCCGGTGCCGAGATGATCACCTTGCGGGCGCCGGCGTCGATGTGAGCACGCGCCTTGGTGGCGTCGGTGAAGAACCCGGTCGCCTCGATGACGACGTCGACGCCGAGGTCGCCCCACGGCAGCTTGCCCGGTTCGCGCTCAGCCAGTGAGGTGACGACCTGGTCGCCGACCTGGATCCCCTGCTCCGTCACGGAGATGTCGGCCGGGAAGCGGCCGAGGATGGTGTCGTACTTCAGCAGGTGCGCCTGGACGTCATCGTCGGCGAGGTCGTTGAAGGCGACGATCTGGATGTCGGCGCTGGAAGCGGCGACGGCACGGAAGAAGTTGCGGCCGATGCGGCCGAAACCGTTGATGCCTACGCGGACGGTCACGGGGGGCTCCTCGATCGTGCGGTGAACTTCGGTCGAATGTCGCGGTCAACGGGGTGGAGACGGTGACGTGGGGCCTCCATGCGCAGCCCGACGCGCGGACGTGCGCCAGCGATGGACCGGACCGCCACCGACCCTAGCGGGGGCCACCCAGGGGCATGCAGCGGGCGGACCTCGATCAGTCGGAGAGCATCTCCGGGGTGAGACTGGCCTCGGTGTCGGGCAAGCCCAGCTCTGCGGCTCGCCGGTCGGCCATCGCCAGCAGCCGGCGGATGCGTCCGGCGATGGCGTCCTTGGTCAGCGGCGGGTCATGCAGCTGCCCGAGCTCCTCGAGGCTTGCCTGCTTGTGCTCGACCCGCAGGGTCCCTGCCAGCTGGAGGTGCTCGGGCACGTCCTCACCGAGGATGTCCAGGGCCCGCGCGACGCGTGCTCCGGCGGCGACTGCGGCTCGAGCGGAGCGACGAAGGTTGGCGTCGTCGAAGTTGGCCAGGCGGTTGGCGGTGGCGCGCACCTCGCGGCGCATGCGCCGTTCCTCCCACGCCATCAGGGAGTCATGGGCGCCCAGCCGCGTGAGCAGCGCACCGATGGCCTCGCCGTCGCGGATGACCACGCGGTCGACACCGCGTACCTCGCGCGACTTCGCCGATATCTCCAGCCGACGTGCCGCCCCCACCAGCGCGAGCGCAGCCTCGGGTCCCGGGCAGGTGACCTCCAGCGCCGAGGACCGCCCCGGCTCCGTCAGCGAGCCGTGGGCCAGGAAGGCGCCGCGCCAGGCCGCAACGGCGTCGCAGCTGCCACCGGCGACCACCTGGGACGGGAGCCCTCGTACAGGCCGGCCGCGCTGGTCGATCAGCCCGGTCTGCCGAGCCAGCGCTTCACCGTCGCGGACGACTCGCAGTACGTAGTGAGTGCCCTTGCGCAGCCCGCCACCGGACAGCACCGACACCTCGCTGGGATGCCCGTAGACCTCGGCGATGTCGCGGCGCAGTCGACGTGCGGCGGCACCAGTGTCGAGCTCGGCCTCGATCACGATGTGTCCGGCCACGATGTGCAGGCCCCCGGCGAAGCGGAGCGTCGAGGCCACCTCGGCCTTGCGGCAGCAGGATCGCGTCACATCGAAGCTGGAAAGCTCGGACTTCACCTGTGCCGTCATCGCCATGCTGGTGGTCTCCGCTTTCGTCGCTTGGATCGGCGAACCGGGTCGTGCCGCCCGCCGGGCGCGCCCACTCTAGTGCCGTCGGCCCCGCGCACGGGCGTCCTGGACGACCCGATTTGTGCTCAGCGTCCTCGGACCAGGCCGCCGAGGGCGGCGGCGAGACGCAGCGGGTCGTGGCGCGGCGTGCCGTCGCTCACGGCCACGTCGGCCACCACCAGCTCGGCTCCCAGCGCAGCTGCCGACTGGGCCAGTCGCCCCCGGTTGGTGACGCTGCCCGCGTCGGCGAGCACCACATCGATGGACAGCTCAGGCGCGTGCGCGCCGAGCACCTCCAGGTGTGTCTCGGCGGAGAACCCGCTCGTCTCGCCCGGTTGTGCGGCCAGGTTCAACACGACGACGCGCCGTGCCTGAGTGTCCAGCAGCGCTTCGAGCAGCCCGGGCACCAGCAGGTTGGGGATGACGCTGGTGAACCAGGAGCCAGGGCCGACGACGACGACGTCGGCGGCTCGGATCGCCGCGGCTGCCTCCGGACACACCGGCGGGTCCGCAGGCTCGAGCGCAACCTCGAGGACGTGTCCCGGTGTGGTTGCCACCTGCACCTGACCGCGCACGACCTCGACCTGGCCGGCCTGGTCGTCCACCCCCTGCACGCGCGCGGTGATGTCGAGCGGTACCGCGGACATCGGCAGCACGCGGCCGTGCGCACCCAGCAGCCGACCGACGAGGTCCAGCCCGTCGACGTGCTGCCCGAGCAGCTCCCAGATGGCGACGATCAGGAGGTTGCCGACGGCATGGTCGTGGAGGGCACCGCCACTGGTGAAGCGGTACTGCAGGACGTCGGCCCAGGTGCGACCCCATTCGTCGTCGCCGCACAGGGCAGCCAGCGCCATCCTCAGGTCACCTGGTGGCAGGACGTCGAGCTCTTCGCGCAGGCGACCCGATGACCCACCGTTGTCGGCCACCGTCACCACGGCGGTGAGGTGCGGGGTCACCCGGCGCAGCGCCGAGAGGCTCGCTGCCAGTCCATGGCCGCCACCGAGCGCCACCACCGCAGGGGCGGCCCGCCGGCGCAGACCACCGGGTCGAGGGCCGGTCACTCGCGGCCGAGATCGCGGTGGACGACCAGCGTCTGCACGCCCCGGGCGCGGAACCGCTCGCCGAGCTGCTCCGACATGGCGACGCTTCGGTGCTTCCCTCCGGTGCAGCCGAGGGCTACCGCAACGAACCGCTTGCCCTCGCGGACGAAGCCGTCGGTGAGATGTGCGAGCAGCTTCTCGTAGTCCTCGAGGAATCCGATGGCCCCCGGCTGGGCCAGCACGTAGTCCCTGACCGGTTCGTCCAGCCCTGTCTGTGGCCGCAGATCCGGAACCCAGTGCGGGTTGGGCAGGAAGCGCATGTCGGCCACCATGTCGGCGTCCACCGGAATGCCGTACTTGAAGCCGAACGACATGACCGTCGCTCGGAGCACGGTGTCGGTCGGGTCGGCGAAGGCCGTGGCGATGCGTGCCGCGAGCTGGCGCACGTTGAGGTGTGTCGTGTCGACGACGACGTCGGCGTCGCCTCGCAGCGGTGCCATCAGCCTGCGCTCCGCCTCGATGCCGTCCAGGAGCCGGCCCCTTCCCTGGAGTGGATGAGGTCGGCGGGCGGCCTCCTGTCGGCGCACCAGCAGCTCGTCGGAGGCCTCCAGGAAGAGCACCGACGGCCGGGGGCCGCTGTCCCGGAGGCGGCGCAAGGCTCCGTCGAGCTCACGGAAGAACCACCGGGACCGCGCGTCGACGACCACTGCGAGACGGAGGTCCTCCTCTCCGGTCGCGCCGACCAGGGAGACCACCTCGTCGAGCAGCTGAGGAGGCAGGTTGTCCACGACGAAGAACCCGAGGTCCTCCAGCGCCTTGGCGGCCGTGCTGCGCCCCGCACCAGTCATGCCGCTGACGACCACCAGCTCGCGCACCGACCCCATCAGACGCTCCCCTCGCTGACAGCTGGAGCCGGACCCACCTCGACGAGCGGGTGAGGCACCGGCGCCGAGTCGTCCTCGAGCAGCTCGCCGGTGGCCGTGTTGACAGCCATGGCCGCCGCTGACCCACTAGGAGGCTGCTCGGATACCGAGCCGGTGGATGCGGCAAGCGCGACCACCACCGACTCGGCGGTGCGGCGTCCGATGCCAGGCACGGCGGCGATCTCCTCCACGCCGGCCGCCCGCAGCCGCTTCATCGAGCCGAACTGACGCAACAGCGCCTTGCGTCGCACCTCACCGAGGCCGGGAACGTCGTCGAGGGCCGACTCGACCATGCTGCGCGAGCGGCGGCCGCGGTGGTGGTTGATGGCGAAGCGGTGTGCTTCGTCACGGATGCGCTGCAGCAGGTAGAGGCCCTCACTGGTGCGAGGCAGCACGACCGGGTCCTCCTGCTCGGGCACCCACACCTCCTCCAGCCGCTTGGCCAGCCCGCAGACCGGCACGTCGTCGATGCCGAGCTCATCGAGTGCCCGCTTCGCCGCCGCGACCTGGGGAGGGCCGCCGTCCACCACCACCAGCCC
>DASQMN010000252.1:0-2974 GCA_035645475.1 Nocardioidaceae bacterium | reverse complement strand
CGAGAGCTGTTCGGCGAGTCCGGTGAGGAGAAGGCCGCGCAGCTGCTGGATTTCTGGCGACGCCGGTTGGCCGGTGACTACGAGGTGGACGACTTCGGGTTCGACCCTGAGCTGACCAGCCGGCTCCTGCTCACGGCGCTGCGACCGATCGCGGAGCAGTGGTTCCGCATCGAGGTGCGCGGAGTCGAGAACGTCCCGCGAACCGGCGGCGCCCTCGTGGTCGCCAACCACTCCGGCGTCCTGCCGCTCGACGCCTTGATGGTTCAGCTGGTCCTGCACGACCACGCCGGCCGCAACCTGCGGATGCTCGGCGCCGACCTGCTGTTCGCGCTGCCGTTCGTGTCGGGGCTGGCCCGCAAGAGCGGCGCAACCCTGGCGTGCACCGAGGACGCCGAGCGGATGCTGTCGCACGGGGAGCTCGCCGGCGTGTGGCCGGAGGGATACAAGGGCATCGGCAAGCCGTTCGCGGACCGCTACCGGCTGCAGCGCTTCGGGCGTGGCGGCTTCGTCGCCGCGGCCATGCGGAGCGGGGTCCCCATCGTTCCCTGCTCGGTCGTAGGGGCCGAGGAGATCTACCCCATGATCGGCAACGTGCGATGGCTGGCCCGGCTGCTTGGCGTGCCGTACGTACCAGTCACGCCGCTGTTCCCGTGGATGGGGCTCCTCGGCCTGGTGCCGCTGCCGAGCAAGTGGGTGATCGAGTTCGGCGAGCCGATCCACACCGACGGGTACCCCGAGGGCGCGGCCGACGACCCGATGGTGGTCTTCGACGTCACCGACCAGGTCCGGGAGACCATCCAGCAGACGTTGTACGAGCTGCTGCGCAAGCGGGGCAGCGCCTTCTTCTGAGCCGTCCCAGCGGCTTCGAGCGAGCTCGCGGCTCGACTCGGACCGGCCCCGGCGCGACGGTAACCGAGCCGTGGCCGGCGGCTGCGTGTCAGACTTCGAGCGTGCAGGGCGCTGCGGGCAGCGAGGCCAGTCGACTGGCCCTGGCCTGCGCGAATGTCGCCGACCTGCTCGCCGTGCAGGCGGCTTCGCGAGCGGATGCCATCGCCTTGGTGCAGCCGGCTACCGACCCGGCCGACGTGCGACGCGAACTCACCTGGGCAGAGCTCGACGGACGGGTCGACGCCGTCGCTGCCGGCCTGAGCGGGCGCGGTCTGCGGGTCGGGCAGCGAGTCGGCCTGTGTGCTGCCAACGGCATCGACTTCGTCGTCTGCTACCTCGCGGCGCTGAGGTGTGGACTGCTCGCCGTGCCGATCAACCCCCGCTCTGCGACCGGCGAGGTGGTGCGGGTGCTCGCGGACTCCCGGTGCCGTCTGGTCGTGGCCGACGCCGCTACCGCACCGACCGTACGAGCTGCCGTGGGCGGTCTGGTGGATGCACTGGCAGCGTCCAGCGAGTCGGTCCGCGCGGCCACCCCGGTGCCGCAGCTGGTGGTGACGGCCGGCCCCGTGCTGCCCGGCGACCGGCTGCTGGAGGAGCTGGCGTCCGCCGGCGGGCGGGTAGCCAGCCCGGTCGACCCGGAGTCGCTCGCCGTCCTGCTGCACACCTCGGGCACCAGCGGACGTCCCCGTGCCGCGATGCTGACCCACCGGGCTCTGCTGGCGAACGTGGCACAGCTCGCCGCGATCGAGCCGCCTGTCCTCGGCCCTGACGACGTCGTGCTCGGCCTGCTGCCGCTGTTCCACGTGTACGGGCTGAACGCCGTGCTGGGGCAGGTGCTGTCGCACGGTGCGCGGCTCGTGCTCGTCGAGCGGTTCGACGCCGAGGAGACGCTCGCCGTCGTCGAGGCAGAGCAGGTGACCAACCTGCCGGTCGTACCCGCGGTCATCGCGGCGTGGGCCGGTCGCGACGACCTGGCCGAGCGGCTGCGCAGCGTCCGGCTCGCGGTGAGTGGGGCGGCGCCGCTGGAGCCGGAGCTGGCCGCGCTGTTCACCGAGCAGACCGGGGTTCGCCTCGAGCAGGGGTACGGCTTGACCGAATGTGCCCCGGTGGTCACGTCGACACTGGTCGCGGCGGCCACCCGGCAGCCGCTCCCGCCCGCGGCCGAGCGGTCCAGCGTAGGAGCGCCGCTGCCGGGCGTGAGCCTGCGGATCGTCGACACCGGCGGGCATGTCCTCGAGCCGGGTGACGTGGGTGAGGTGTGCGTCCACGGCGACAACCTGTTCTCCGGCTACTGGCCCGACCGGCACGACGGCCCCGACGCAGAGGGCTGGTGGCGCACCGGCGACCTCGGACTCCTCGATCCCGACGGCCGTCTCGAGCTCGTCGACCGCCTGCGCGAGCTGGTCATCGTCTCGGGGTTCAACGTGTACCCGTTCGAGGTGGAGGAGGTGATCAGCGAGGTGCCGGGGGTGGCAGGGGCCGCGGTCATCGGCGTCGCTGACGCTGACACCGGTGAGGCAGTCGTCGCCTACATCGTGCTGTCGCCGGATGCCGCCAGCGCTGAGAAGGTCGTCGACTCGGTGCGCAGCCACTGCGCCGAGCGGTTGGCCCGCTTCAAGTGGCCGCGTACGGTCAACGTGGTGAGTGGCCTCCCGTACTCAGCCACCGGCAAGGTGGCCAAAGGCAGGCTGCGCGCGCAGGCCCGGCGCGAGCTGCTGGGCTTGAAGTGAGCCCCGAGCGCGTCGTGGTGTACGGGAAGCCCGGCTGTCACCTGTGCGAGGAAGCGGTCGCGGTGGTCGCCCGCGTGTGCGGCGATGCCGGTGTCGGTTGGGCCGAGCGTGACATCAGCGGCGACGCCGAGCTGATGCGCACCTACGGGGAGCAGATACCCGTGACCTTCGTCGACGGCCGTCAGCACGACTTCTGGCGGGTGGACGAGCTGCGCCTGCGCACTGCGCTGCGGCGGTGACCGGGAGGCTGGTTCGGCAATTTGTTCCCGCGTTCACAAGCTCATAGAGTGGTCGTCCGGCGCTCCACCCATGACCGCTTCCGGCGGTCCCTAGAGCCACCTGGGACCCATTCCGGG
>DASQMN010000251.1:0-9481 GCA_035645475.1 Nocardioidaceae bacterium | reverse complement strand
TCAGCTTCGGCTCGGTACCCGACGGGCGCACCACGACCCGCGCACCGGTGGACAGTCGCAGCCGTACTCCGGGCGTCGGCGGCAGGTCGACCGACCCGGCGCCCAGATCGTCGAGCTGGACGACGTCCAGGCCTCCGAGCTGCGTCGGTGGCGCCATCTTCAGGCGGGTGAGCAACGGAGCCACGGCCGCGACGTCGCTCACCCGCAGTGACAGCTGGGTGGTCGCGTACACGCCGTGATCCGCGGCGATCTCGTCGAGCCGGTCGAGCAGGCTCGCGCCCCGGTCTCGCAGCTCCCGAGCCAGTGCGAGCACGTGGACGGTGGCGCTGATGCCGTCCTTGTCGGCGGCGACATGCGGAGCGACGCAGTAGCCGAGCGCCTCCTCGTAGGCGTAGGCCAGACCGGGCACTCGCCCGAGCCACTTGAAGCCGGTCAGGGTTTCCACGTACGGCGCCCCGGCGATCGCGCAGAGCCGACCCAGCAGGGACGATGACACGATCGTGGTCGCGAAGGTTCCCCGGACCCCGCTGCGCAGGGCGGCGTCGCCGAGCAGCACGCCGAGCTCGTCACCGGAGAGCGCGCGCCAGCCCTCTGCCTCCGGCACCGCGACCGCGCAGCGGTCGGCATCGGGGTCGTTGGCCACCACCAGATCAGCCTGGACTCGATGCGCCAGCGCCAGCGCCAGGTCCAGCGCGCCCGGCTCCTCGGGGTTGGGGAAGCCGACGGTCGGGAAGTCAGGATCCGGCTCGGCCTGCTCCGGCACCTCGTGCAGCTCCACCCCGCCGGTACGCGCCAGCACCGCCCGTACCGTCGCGGCGCCGACACCATGCAGTGAGGTGTGCACCACCCGCAGGGTCGGCCTCCCGGTCGAGGACGCCAGCTCCGACACCGCGTCGACGTAGGACTCCACCACGGCGGCGTCGAGCTGCTCCCATGCCTGCGAACGCGGCAGCGAGTCGACCGGCGCGACAGCGGAGATGGCGGCGGCGATGCCCGTGTCGGCCGGAGGCACGATCTGGCTGCCGTCGCCGAGGTACACCTTGTAGCCGTTGTCGGCGCGCGGGTTGTGCGAGGCGGTCACCATCACTCCGGCCGCGCAGCCGAGCTGCCGGATGGCGTACGCGAGGACCGGCGTCGGCAGGGGCCCGGGCAGCAGCAGGGCGCGGCGGCCGGTCGCCGCGACGAGCTCGACGGTGTCGCGGGCGAAGTCGGCGGACCGGTGCCGGGCGTCGAAGCCGACGACGACCGGGCCGCGGCGGCCCTCGGCGTCCAGCCACGCGGCGAGACCGGCGGCGGCCCGCGCGACCACCACCCGGTTCATCCGGTTGGGGCCCGCGCCGAGGGCACCCCGCAGACCGGCGGTGCCGAACTCGAGATGCCCCGCGAACCGGTCGGCGAGCTCACGGGCCGCGATCTCGTCGGTCTCGGCCGCGGCACGCAGCGATAGCAGCTCGTCGCGGGTCTCGGCGTCGGGATCCTGGGCCAGCCAGGCGGCGACCTCGTCGAGCAGCGTCATGCCTCGCCCGCCGGCCGGGTGAACGCCGGCCCGGCGAAGGGGCCGCCGACGTGCTCGTCCTCCTGCTCGTCCTCCGCCCGTACGGGCAGCTCCTCGGCCCACCGCTCGGCGTCGTCGCGAGGGTCGTAGCCGAGCGCCCGCCCCGGTGCGAGGTCCCACCAGGCGCGGGTGTTGGCCGAGATGCCGTAGAGCACGTGCAGCCCGGGCTGCTCGACTCGCACTCCGGCATCGACCATGCGCACGCAGTCGCCGGGTGACAGCCAGGTGGAGAGGTGTCGTCGGGTCTGCGGGGCGGGCAGGAAGCTGCCGATGCGGCAGGCGACCGCACTGATGCCGTGCCGATCGGCGAAGAGCCCGAGCACCGCCTCGGCGGCCACCTTCGCGACGCCGTAGAAGGTGTCCGGCCTGGGGAGGACGTCGACGCGCAGAACCGAGGCGTGCGGCGTCAGGCCGACCGCGTGGTTGCTGCTGGCGTACACCATGCGGCGCACGCCCGCGTCGACCATCGCGTCGAGCAGTGTGCCGGTCGAGACGGTGTGCGAGGTCAGGGAGTGTGCGAGCGATCCTTCACCAGGGTCTCCGGCGAGGTGCACGACGGCCTCGACTCCGTCGACCGCGGCCTGGGCGACCGACCGGTCGGCGCAGTCCCCGGTGAGCGAGCCCAGCGCACTCGTCGGGCCCTCGACCAGGTCCAGGCCGCGCACGCGATGGCCAGCGTCCTCCAGTCCGGGTACGACCACCCGACCGATGCTGCCGGCGGAACCGGTGACCAGAACCCGCATCAGGCGGCGGCCCGTACCGGCAGCTGGGGGAGCACTCGCGCGAGCAGTGCGCCCATCCGGCCGGCGGCCTCGCGGCCGGCGGCCAGCACTTCGGCGTGGTCCAGGGGCGCACCGGAGATGCCCGCGGCGAGGTTGGTCACCAGCGACAGGCCCAGAACCGCCATGCCGGCCTCCCGGGCCGCGATGGCCTCCAGCGCGGTGGACATGCCGACCAGATCGCCACCGAAGGCGCGCACCATGGCGATCTCCGCCGGTGTCTCGTAGTGCGGCCCGGGGAACTGCACGTACACGCCCTCCGGCAGCGAGGGGTCGACCTCGCGGCACAGCTTCCGCAGCTCGGCCGAGTACAGGTCGGTCAGGTCGACGAACGTTGCGCCCTCGAGGGGGGAGGTGGCGGTCAGGTTGACGTGGTCGCGGATCAGCACCGCGGTGCCAGGGGCCCAGGCCGGATTGAGGCCCCCGCACCCGTTGGTGAGCACGACCGTGCCGCAGCCCGCTGCGGCCGCCGTGCGTGCGCCGTGCACGACCGCCGCGACGCCGCGGCCCTCGTAGAGATGGGTACGACCGAGCAGCACCAGCACCCGGCGGTCACCGACCCGCAGCGAGCGCATCGTGCCGCCGTGACCGGCGACGGCCGGAGCGGCGAAACCGGGGAGGTCGGCGAGCGGCACCTCGGCATCAGCGTCCCCGAGTGCGTCCGCAGCAGGCAACCAGCCCGAACCGAGGACGAGCGCCACGTCGTGCTGCGCCACCCCCGTGACCTCGGCCACGCGCTGGGCGGCGGTCCGGGCCAGCTCGGCAGGGGTGGGCACAGGGGTGGGCACAGGGGTGGGCTCAGCGTCGGCAGGCACGGCGGGAGCCTGTCACAGCCGCGACGAGCGGCACGGCCGCGTCCGCAGCCAGTGCACGTAGTCGTCGGGTGCGCCGGCTGCCAGCGCTGCCTCGGACAGCACGCTCAGGTAGCTGGCCGAAGGCAGGCCACCCTCGTAGGCGTCCAGGACGTACGCCCAGGCGACCTGTTGGCCGTCCAGGGTGTCCACGCGGGTGCGCACGGTGCGGTACAGACCGAGGTCGACGCCCTCCCAGGCGTCGAGCTGGGCTGCGTCACCGTCGGTGATGTCGTACAGCGCCACGAAGACGTTGCCGCCGGGGTCCTCGACCAGAGTGGACAGGGCGCCGTCCCAGCCATGCTCCTCACCCCCGAAGGTCAGCCGCCAGCCGGTGAGCCACCCGGTGCCTCGTAAGGGGGAGTGCGGACACCGCTCCATCATGCGAGCCGGGTCCAGGTTCGACCCGTACGCGGCATAGAGGGTCACGGGGGGCGAGCCTAACGCCTGCCGTCGGACAGAATGGAGGGGTGACTCATGTGGTGATCATCGGTGGAGGACCCGGCGGGTACGAGGCGGCGCTGGTGGCGGCCCAGCTGGGAGCAGATGTCACGGTCGTGGACCGGGACGGACTAGGCGGGTCGGCGGTGCTCACCGACTGCGTTCCGAGCAAGACCCTGATCGCGACCGCCGAGCTGATGGGTGAGGTCGCCGGCGCACGCGAGCTGGGCGTGCAGCTGGACGACAACCCCGCCGACGACGCGGTGAGCGTCGACCTGGGGCGGGTCAACGCACGGGTCAAGCGCCTGGCCACCTCCCAGAGCCTCGACATCACAGCGCGCCTGGCCCGGGAGTCCGTCGAGGTGCTCAGTGGCGTCGGAAGGCTGCTGGGCACCGACCGCGTGCACGTCGCCTTCCCGGACGGCGGCACCCGCGAGCTGACCGCGGACGTGGTGCTGATCGCCACTGGCGCTCACCCGCGCGTCGGCGACAACGCGATCCCCGACGGGGAGCGCATCCTCACCTGGGAGCAGGTGTACGACCTGACCGAGCTGCCCGAGCACCTGGTGGTCGTCGGCTCCGGGGTGACGGGGGCCGAGCTGGCCGGCGCCTATCTCGCGCTGGGCTCGCAGGTGACGTTGGTCTCCAGTCGTGACCGGGTGCTCCCCGGTGAGGACGCAGACGCCGCTGCGGTGCTGCAGGACGTCTTCACCCGCCGCGGAATGCAGGTGCTGTCTCGCTCCCGCATGAGCGCCGTTCGCCGAGACGGCGACAAGGTGCGGGTCGAGCTCGCCGACGGTCGCAGCGTCGAGGGCTCGCACTGTCTGCTCGCCGTCGGGTCGGTGCCGAACACCGCTGACCTCGGACTGGAAGCGGCCGGGGTGACGACCGACGAGCGCGGGTTCATCCCCGTCGACCGGGTCTCGCGTACCAGCGCTCGAGGCGTCTACGCCGCCGGCGACTGCACCGGCGTGCTGATGCTGGCCTCGGTAGCCGCCATGCAAGGCCGGATCGCGATGTGGCACGCCTTGGGCGACGCGGTCGCGCCGCTGACCCTCGCACATGTCTCGGCCAACGTGTTCACCGATCCGGAGATCGCGACGGTCGGCGTCAGCCAGGCCGCCGCGGACGCGGACAGCAGCGACACCTTCGCGATCATGCTGCCGCTGGCCGGCAACGCACGAGCCAAGATGCAGGGCATCCAGGACGGCTTCGTCAAGCTCTTCTGCCGTAGCGGCTCAGGCATCGTGGTCGGCGGCGTGGTGGTCGCCCCCGCTGCCAGCGAGCTGATCCACCCGATCGCGTTGGCCGTGGCCTGCAACCTCACGGTCGACCAGCTGGCGAACGCGTTCACCGTGTACCCGTCCCTGACCGGCTCCCTGGCCGAGGCCGCCCGCCGGCTGCACCTGCACCAGCCCGCGCCCGCCTGAGACTGCCGCTGTGCGAGCGTGCCGGGGCACTGGCTCCGGACGAGCAGCGCTATCGCGCTGAAGCCTGGACCGGCTTCGTGGGCGATTCACGTAGCAATGCGCTGCTGATCCGACAGTTCTGATGCGCGAACCCCGACGGAGAATGCGATGCGGGTAGCCCTGAACAACGTGCCTGGGATTACAACGACGTAATTCGCATGGGTTATTTCTAACGCTGGCGGAATGCCTTTCATGCAGGGAATACTTCGTCACTGTCGTCCCACCAGTCCCATCCGTAACGCCGACAGCCGAAGGACCTCAATCCCTCATGCAGTCACCTCGAGTACGTCGTCTCCCCCGCTACCGCGCGTCGATGACCGGCGTCTGCGCCCTGGCCGTCGCCGGCAGCCTGCTGGGCACATCTGCCGATGCCGCGACGGTCGAGCGTTCCACGGGAGTCCCCGTCGACGCCCGCCTGCTCTCCCCCGGTGCGGAGGCCAGGACGGTCACCGGACGTTCTCTGACTCGGTCCTCGGCGGCTCGTGCCGACGTCACCGGCGACCCGGTGCTGCGTTCCAGGCCCATCCCCTCCGTGGCCGGTGCCGCGATGAGCAGAGTGCGTGGAGGCGAAGCAGGGTCGGAGCGGCTCGTCGCGGAGATGCCGGCGCAACGCAAGAAGCCGTTCGAGACGGTGGCGGTGACCTGGGACGACAACTCCGCACCGCAGGACATGGACGTACATGTGCGGGTCCGGAGTGCCGAAGGCTGGTCCCGTTGGCAGCACCTGGAGTACGCCCTCGACGAAGGGCCGGCCGCCGACGAGGAGTCGGGAGTACGCGACGGCACCGCGCCGTGGTGGAGCGGACCGGCCGACGCGGTCGCCGTTCGCGTGCACTCGGCGTCGGGTCAGAGCCCTACCGGTCTCTCCGTGGTGACGATCGACGACCCGGCCGTCCCGGCCGCCGGGCTCAGCACCGCGGCCGGCAGCAGCACGGCCAGCGTCGCGGCCGCATCGACCGCCATCGCCGGATCTGCATCACCTGGGGCGCCGATCGCCCGTTCGCCGAGGTTCCCGGCTCGCCCCCACGTGGTCACGCGCCCGCAGTGGCACGCCAACGAGTCACTCGGCGACTCCTGCGACTCGCCCGTGTATGGCAAGACCATCAAGATGGCGATCGTCCATCACACGGTGGGCGACAACGACTACACGCGGTCGGAGTCGCCTGCGATCGTGCGCAGCATTCACGCGTACCACACGCAGGGCCAGAACTGGTGCGACATCGGATACAACTTCCTCGTCGACCGCTTCGGCACCATTTACCAGGGCCGCGCCGGTGGTGTGCAGCTGCCGGTGCGCGGCGCGCATTCCGGCGACTACAACGTCAACACCAGCGGCATCTCCATGATGGGCAACTTCGAGCAGCGCCCCCCTTCGAAGCGGATGAAGAATGCGATGGTCCGGCTGGTGGGGTGGAGGCTCGGTACCAGCTATCGCGAGCCCCGCAGCCGCACGACGGTGGCCGGTGACTCCTTCCGCCGCATCTCCGGGCATCGCGACGCCATGTCGACCGCCTGCCCGGGCGGCCAGGCGTACGCCTGGCTTCCCACCTTGCGCAACCGGGTCGCCGACTACCTCAAGCGCTTTTCATCACCGGTGCGCCGCAAGGCCGCAGCCATGGGGGCGGACAGGACCGGACCCGTCTTCGCCGGCGAGATGCTGGTGGGCAACGGGCGGCGCACCGACTTCACTCGCGGCTCGCTGGTCGGCAACCGCGCCACCGGCGTCCGCTGGCTGTCCGGCGCCGCGCTCAAGCGGTACGACAGCGTCGGCGGAGCCCGCGGTGTGCTGGGCATGCCGGTGTCGCGCTTCTACCGGTCGCCGGCCGGCGTGCGCACGATGAAGTTCGAGCACGGGCGGATCCTTCGTCGCCCCGACGGCGAGGCGAAGGCGCTGTGGGGCCGCATCCTGTTGCGGTACGGCAAGGCCGGCTACACCGGTGGCCGGCTCGGCCTCCCGCGCACGTCGGTTCAGCGCGTCTCGTACGGCTCCAAGGCGGTGTTCCAGCACGGGGTCATCCGCTATGACCGGTCCAGCGGCCGGGTGACGGTCAGCCGATGACCCGGCCGGTGAGCCGGCGCTGGGCCCGGACGGCGTTGGTCGCTGCCCTGCTTCCGGCGCTGACCGTGGCGGCTCCTGCTGCCGGCGACGACGTCTTCGACGTTCCTGCCAGCGGCCGCCTCGTGCTCAACGGCCACGGCTTCGGACACGGGCACGGCATGAGCCAGTACGGCGCGGAGGGTGCCGCGCGGGAGGGCAGGAGCTGGCGGCGGATCGTCGGCTTCTACTACCCGAAGACACAGGTGGGCCGCACCGCCAAGCGCATCCGAGTGCTCATCAGCGCCGACACCAGCCCGGATGTCGTGGTGCGCGCCAGACCCGGGCTCACGGTGACCGACCGGGCCGACGGTCGCACCTGGGTGCTGCCCGTACGCGAGCGCGTCGATGCCTGGCGGTTGATCCCGTCCGCGTCGAAGGGCTCGGTGACGGTGCTGCAGCGCCACCATGCAGCCGGCTGGCGCACGTGGAGCCTGCCCGGACGCGGTGCGCTGCGTGGCGACGGCCAGTTCGCCGCGAAGGGTCCGGTGGGCCTGCGGCTGCCCACGGGCGAGACCGTGCGCTACCGGGGCGCGCTGCGGTCTGCATCCCCGGCGCCTGGCTCGCCCACCCGCGACACCGTCAACGTGGCGCGCATGGACGACTACCTGCGCGGCGTCGTACCGCTGGAGATGCCGGCACTGTGGTCGCAGCAGGCCCTGCGTGCCCAAGCAGTGGTGGCGCGGACGTACGCCGCTTTCGAGCGGCGTCAGCGATCCGGTGGGCACTATCAGATCTGTGACAGCTTCGACTGCCAGGTGTACGGCGGCGCCTCGGCCGAGTACCCGAGCACCGACCGGGCGGTGCGCAAGACGGCAGGCAGGATCGTTACGTACCGCGGCAGGCCGGCGTTCACGCAGTTCTCCTCCTCCAGCGGAGGCTGGACGTCGGCCGGCGGGCAGCCGTACCTGGCGGCCAGGAAGGACCCGTGGGACCACTGGTCGGGCAACGGGTGGCGGAACTGGACCAGAACGATCGACGCCTCGCGGCTGGAGAGCAGCTACCCCGGGATCGGGCGGCTGACGAGCATCCGCGTCCATCGCGAGGGCAACGGACACTGGGGCGGTCGCGTCCGTACCGCCGCACTGGTCGGGACTGCCGGCCGCGTGACGGTCACTGGTGACATCGTGCGCTTCGCCTTCGGGCTGCCCTCGACCTGGTTCAACGCCGAGTAGCCGCATCGCGCAGCGCATCGACGGCGCGGGCTATGGCTGGCATCGACTGGTGCCAGTACACGGCTTGCTGCGTCGACTGGTGCCAGTCGGGGCAGGTTCAGCGGCCTGGGGCCCGAGGTGGCACCACTCGGGGCGGGCTCGCTATAGTCGGCGGGCTTGAGCACGACGACCAGGTCGCCGCCCTCGACATGCAGCGGCCCGGGTACGACGACACGGTCGACCGTGCCGTCGACGGGAGCGGTGATCGAGGCCTCCATCTTCATCGCCTCGATGACCGCCACTGCCTGGCCGGCGGTCACCGAGTCACCGGCCGACACCGACGCCGTGGCCACCCCGGCGAAGGGGGCGGCCACGTGACCGGGGTGGCCGGGGTCGGCCTTCTCCGCGTCCTTGACGTCGGTGGCCACGGAGCGGTCCCGAACCGTGATCGGCCGAAGCTGGCCGTTGATCGTGCACATCACCGAGCGCAGCGCCCGCGCGTCGGGCTCGCTGACCGCCTCCAGGCCGAGCAGCAGGGTCTTGCCCTCCTCGATCTCGACCGAGGTCTCGTGTTCGGTGGCCAGCCCGTAGAAGAAGGCGCGGGTGGGTAGCAGCGACAGGTCACCGTAGCTGCGCACGGCGTCCTCGAGGTCTCTGCTGGGTCCTGGGAACAGCAGCCGGTTCAGCGTGGCTCGGGTGTCCGTGGCCAGCCCGACCACGTCCTCATCGCTCAGCTCCGGTATGGACAGGTCGGGGGTGCGGCCCTCGAGGGCGCGGGTGCGAAAGGGCTCTGGCCAGCCGCCGGGAGGGTCGCCGAGCTCGCCGGCGAGGAAGCCGAGCACCGAGTCGGGTACGTCGAAGCGGCCCGGGTCGGCGGCGAACTCCTCAGGGTCGGCTCCGACGGCAACCAGGTGCAGCGCCAGGTCGCCGACCACCTTGCTCGACGGCGTCACCTTGACGAGGTGGCCGAGGATGCCATCGGCGGCGGCGTACATGTCTTCGACCTGTTCGAACTTCTCACCGAGGCCCAACGCGATCGCCTGCTGCCGAAGGTTCGACAGCTGCCCACCGGGGATCTCATGCCGGTAGACCCGCCCGGTCGGTGCCGGCAGGCCGGACTCGAACGGGGCGTACAGC
>DASQMN010000250.1:0-9869 GCA_035645475.1 Nocardioidaceae bacterium | reverse complement strand
GTGGCGCCTCAGCGTACGTCAGCGAGGGCCACGCGTCGTCGCCACGGCGGGCGGGGTCGCTGCCCGGAGTGCTCGGTCTGACTGCGCTGTCGACGCTGCTCCCCGGCAGTGGGTTCTTCGCGCTGCGGCGCAACCGCCTCGGCGCCATCGTGCTCGGCGCGTTCGTGCTGCTGCTGGGCTTCGGCATCTACTACGCGCTCGAGAATCGGCAGGCGCTGGTACGACTGGGCGTGCAGCCGGATCTGCTGCGCCGGGTCATGATAGGGTTCGCCGTCGTCTTCGTGGCCTGGGCCCTGGTCATCGTCGCGACCGACGTGCTGTCTCGACCCAAGTCGCTGAGCCGGGGCGCACACGTCGTCGCCACGGCGTTCACCGCGTTGATGTGCACACTTCTGGCGGTGCCCTTCGTGTTCGGCATCTCCTACGCCTCGGCCCAGCAGGGCTTCATCGACGACGTCTTCACCCCACAGGCAGAACGCGACAGTGCGACGGCGCCCCAAGTCACCAACCCCGCCGATCCATGGAACGGCGCAGAGCGGGTCAACGTGCTGCTCGTCGGCGGCGACGCCGGACCGAACCGGATCGGCACCCGCACCGACTCCATGATCCTGGCGAGCATCGACGTGGAGAACGGCGACACAGTGCTGTTCAGCCTGCCCCGCAACCTCGAGGAGGTGCCGTTCCCGGGCGGCAGCAAGCTCGAGGAGCTGTATCCGCGCGGCTTCGACGGCCCCGGCGATCCGCTGCAGTGGATGCTCAACGCCGTGTACTCCCAGGTGCCGGAGCGGCATCCCGCCGTGCTCGGCGAGAGCGACAACGAGGGCGCCGACGCGCTCAAGATGGCAGTGAGCGGCGCGCTTGGCGTCCCCGTCGACTACTACGCGCTGGTGAGCATCCCCGGGTTCGTCAAGTTCATCGACGCGATGGGCGGCGTCACGGTCAACATCAACCAGCCCATCCCCATCGGCGGCGCCGAGGGGCTGCGCGAGCCGGAGGGCTATCTCGACCCGGGTCCCGATCAGAAGCTGGACGGCTACGAGGCGATGTGGTTCGCGCGGGGCCGCTACGGCCTCGACGACTACGACCGCATGCGCCGTCAGCGCTGCCTCATGGACGCCGTGATCGAGCGCGCCGACCCGACGACGCTGCTGACCCGGTACCGCAAGATCCTGGACGCCGGCAAGGAGATCCTGCAGACCGACATCCCGGCCGAGCGGCTGCCGGACTTCGTGGACCTGGCCTTCCTGGTGAAGGAGGCCAAGCTGCGCAGTGTGGTCTTCACCAGGAGCAAGAACTTCTCGCCCGAGTCGCCTGACTACTCCGCCATCCGCGAGGTCGTCGAGAAGGCGACTGATGACACCAATGGCGGCGGAGGCGGCGGAAAGGGTGGCGGCGGCAACGGCGGCGGAGGGCTGACCTCACTGATCGACGACGAGTCGTCCTGCGACTACGACCCGGTCAGGTGACCAAGGCCCCGGCGCCTGCTCGGCCATGACCTTCTCGGCGCCGTACCGTTGCGGGGTGCAGCCCGTCTCGCCGGAGGTCTTCGAGGAGATCGTCGCCGACGCCCTCGACGGTCTGCCGGCACAGATCACCGCGGGGTTCGACAACGTGGTGGTCGTCGTGGAGGACCAGAACGATGCTGATCCGTGGTTGCTAGGACTCTACGAGGGCATCGCGCTGACCGAGCGGTCCGACTACAGCGGAGCCCTGCCGGACCGGATCAGCCTGTACCGCATACCGCTGTGCCTCGCGTCGGAGGACTTCGAGCATCTCGTCGACGAGGTTCGCATCACCGTCGTCCACGAGTTCGCCCACCACGTCGGCATCGACGACGACCGCTTGCACGAGCTGGGGTGGGCCTGAGCCGAGGGGGGCGGAATCATCCCGAAGCGGGCCATAAGCCATTCTGGGTGCGGAGGTGGAGCGATGATCCGCAACGACTTCTACACCCCTCAGGTGCAAGGTGCCTACGAGCTGTACGACGTGGGCGACTTCCAACTCGAGGCGGGCGGAACGATCCCGGGGCTCCAGCTGGCGTACGCCACGTACGGCACGCTGTCGGCGGAGAAGGACAACGCGATCCTGATCCCGACCTGGTTCGGCGGGACTCACCAGACGTGGGAGCTGACGTACATCGGTCCTGGCCGGGCACTCGATCCCGAGAAGTACTTCATCGTCGTGATCAACCAGATCGGCAACGGTCTTTCGACCTCGCCGCACAACAGCGAAGGTGACATCGCCATGTCGCGGTTCCCCGATGTGCACATCGGGGACGACGTACGGGCCCAGGAGCAACTGCTGCGCGAGCGGTTCGGCATCGAGCGGCTGGCGCTCGTCGTCGGTGGCTCGATGGGTGCGCAGCAGACGTACGAGTGGGCGGTCCGCTTCCCCGACAAGGTGGCGCGAGCTGCTCCGATTGCAGGCACCGCGCAGAACACGCCGCACGACTTCCTGTTCACCCAGACCCTCATGGACGCCATCACCTCAGACCCCGGCTGGCAGGCAGGCGAGTACGCCTCCCATCTGGAGGTCTCTGACGGTCTGCGCCGCCACGCCGGAATCTGGTCGGTCGTCGGGTTGTCGACCGAGTTCTGGAAGTCGAAGTTCTGGACCACCATCGAGGTGCCGGACGTGACCTTCTCGACCATGGCGGAGTTTCAGGCGAACTTCATCGAAGCCACCTTCTGCGCGATGGACCCCAACGCCTTGTTGACCATGGGGTGGAAGTGGCAGCGCGGCGATGTCGCGCGCCACACTGATGGCGACCTGGCGTCCGCACTCGGACGCATCACCGCCAAGACGTTCGTGTTGCCGATCGACGAGGACATGTTCTTCCCGCCGCGCGACTGTGCTCACGAGCAGCAGATGATCCCCGGCAGCGAGCTGCGCGTCCTGCACAGCATCGCCGGCCACTTCGGGCTTTTCGGGTTCGAGCCGTCGTACCTCGCGGAGGTCGACGCGCACCTGTCGGAGCTGCTGGCCACGCCGGTGTGAGGTTCCGGTTGCCGGCAGCAGCGGCTGACTAGGGCTTGTTCGGGTCGATCGTCGCGCGCAGGGCCCGGCGGAGGGTCTCCACGGTCGCCTCCCAGGCCGTGGCCTCCTGGATGCAGGCCTCGGCGACCTCGCGGTTACCAGCTGCCGTCGCCTCGGCTGCGGACTGTCGCCACGAGATCTCCTGCTCGGAGGTCGCCTTGATGTCGCGCAGGAGAAGTCGTCGATCGTTCTCGTACAGCTTGAGGATCTCCTGGCTGGTGACCTCACCGTCTCGGCCCGAGCCGACGTTGAGCAGGGTCAACAGCTCGTCGGAGAACGAGTCGTCAGGCTCGGCCGCGGTGACCGTGTCGACGCGCCGGTGCTCCACGTCCATCGGGAAGGCGAGCCGACCGTCCAGCCGCTCGACGAGCAGGTCGTCGAGGCGGTCGGCCGCCCTGGAAAGCATCTCGAGCATCGTGGACAGGTGGTTGGGCGCGAAGGGGAGCGCTGGCAGCTGGATCATCGCGACGACCTGGTCGTCGACGAGCACGAACCTCACCAGCGGCCAGCGCCGGTTGAGGTCGGCGACCACCTCGGCGGCTCGGGTACGCCCGGCGATGTCGCGAACCAGCGGCGCGAACAGCGTCACCATCGGCATGTCGTCGGGCACGTGGACGAAGACGAGAGCGCTGCCGCTGCGCAGGGGGATGTCACCGTCGGAGTCCTTCATCGGCACCTGGCCGAAGCGCTGTGTCACCACGGTGTCGACCAGCTCGCGCAGGTGGTCGTTGTCGCGCGGCATGATCGACTCCGGCAGCACGGCGATCTCCGGCTCCGTGGCCGCGTCGGCGATTCCGAGGTCAGGCGGGTCCTGCGCCGTCCCGGAGGGGTCCACCCGGAGGAAGACCGGGTGCGGGATGCTCCACACCTCCCGGAACGCGCGGGTCGTCATGGCGGCGACACGGTCGCCCATCCGGCGTTCGACGTCGATCCAGTAGTTCGCCGAGCCGGCGTCGGGCTCGCCGGAAGCCGCGTAGGTGGGCGCCGCCCAACCGAGGTTCTCCATGCGGGCTCGCCCGGCGTCGTCCAACGCGTACGTCGAGTCCAGGTAGGCGTTGCTCACCGCTTCGGCACGCAGCATCTGCGCGCCCAAGGCCTTGAACTGAATGTACGGTGCGGCTCCGGCCGCGTCGTCGTCGTCCAGTCCGGAGCGTGCGGAGATGCCCAGGGTCTCCCCGTCCTGCATCCCGGCCAGGTAGTCGGCCAGTCGCTGCTGGAAGTTGAACCACGCTCGACCGGCGCTGCGGTCGAGGTCGAAGTCTGAGAGATCGTCCATGGCGCCTTCCGTCAATTGCGTCGACCGTACCGACCGGCTTGCACGAACACCGCGGCAGGCGGTTGCACGGCGCACAGTGTCGTACGCATGTCGTCGGCCTGTCGATCAGCGGCGCTGCGGATCGGCGCCTCCCTCTCGAGGCGCGGAGTCACGACGACCCGATGTGTGCGCGAGACTGCCACGCCGCCCACGCCTCCTCCAAAGCCGTGCCGACGATGTCGACGATCCGATCGAGCAGGAACGAGTCGGCCACCAGAGGAGGCGACAGCTGGACCACCGGGTCGCCCCGGTCATCCAGCCGGCAGAGCAGCCCGAGCTCGTGGAAACGGGCGGAGAGCACCTCTCGCAGCAGCCAGTCGGCCTCCGCGGACTCGAACGGCTGCTTGGTGGCGGCGTCGCGGACCAGCTCGATCGCCCAGAAGAAGCCGGCGCCTCTTACGTCGCCGACGAGCGGGATGCGGCGCAGCTCGCCCAGACCGCGGCGCAGACGCGGCTCCAGGTCGTTGACGTTGGCCAGCACGCCCTCCCGCGCGTACACGTCGAGAGCCGCGACGCCGACGGCGGTGGACAACGGATGCCCGCTGAAGGTCAGTCCGTGCATGTAGGTTGCCGCCCCGGACGTGAAGGGCTCCGCGACGCGCGGGCCCATCAGGACGCCGCCCAGCGGGGCATGCCCGGCCGTCGCGCCCTTGGCGAAGGTGACCATGTCGGGCCGGGCGTCGAACCGGGTGCTGCCGAACCAGTGCCCCAGCCGGCCGAACGCGGTGATCGTCTCGTCGGCCACCAGCAGGATGCCGTGCCTGTCGCAGATCGCACGCAACCCTGGCCAGTACCCGGGAGGCGGAACGAAGGCACCGCCGGAGTTCTGCACCGGCTCGGCGATCAGCATGGCGACCTGGTCGGGTCCCTCCCACTGGATCGTCTCCTCGATCTCGGCCAGCAAGGCCGCGGTGTAACGGGCCTCGTCGGCACCGGCTGGGTGTCGGTAGGCATTCGTCGACTCGACGAACGCGGTCGGCACCGGCAACGGCTCGAAGGCGTGGCGGATCTCCGGCAGCCCGCTGAAGGACAACGCGCCCAGCGAGGTGCCGTGGTAGGACAGCCGGCGCGAGATCGCCTTGCGCCGCTGCGGCTCGCCGTTGGCGGTGTGCCACTGGCGGGCGAGCTTCCAGGCAGCCTCCACTCCCTCTCCCCCACCACTGGTGAGGTAGACGCGGTCGAGCCCGAGCGGCTCGGCCAGCTCGGCGAGTCGCGCGGCGAAGCGAGCGGCGGACGGATGAGCGAGGTACCAGGTCGGTGTGAACACCAGCTCGGCGAGCTGACGGTGCGCAGCCGAACCGATCTCGTCGCCGTATGCGTGCCCGAGGTTGCTGCAGAACAAGCCGGAGAGACCGTCGATGAGCCGGTGCCCGTTCGAGTCGACGACATGGCAACCGTCCCCGCGCACGACCACGGGAACGTCTGAGTCAGCGAAGTCGCCCAGGCTGGTGAAGTTGAGCATCAGGTGGTCGCGGACCTGCCGGTGCACGTCGGCGGGCTCGCCGCCGACGCCGTCACGCCGATGCTGCAGCAGAGACATCATCCGCTCCCCGGGCCGCTGAACCGTCGTTCAGGATTTCACGACAGTAGCAGTGGGCGGTGAAGGGGATAAGCGCTCAGTGGCCGGTCGAATGGGCCAGTGCCGGTGCGCCGAGCTCGAGCGCGGCAGCGCCCAACCACAGCTCGCGAAAGCGCGTGACGTCAATGGCCGGGTCTCCCAGGGCGAGCTGGATCGCGAGCCCGTCCATCAGCGAGGCCAGCCGAGTCGTCGCGGTCGGGGGGTCAGCCACCGTGAAGTCACCGCCGGTGACGCCCTCCTGAATGACGGCGGCGAGCGCAGCGCGCCACCGCTGATCGAGTGACTCCCGAGCGGCTCGTGCTTCCTGGTCGCGCAGAGCGCGTACCCACAGCTCCAGCCAGAGCACCCAGTCACCGACGGCGGGGCCGTACCCGGCCGCCAGCTCGGCCATCGAACGCAGCCGTACGACAGGCGAGCTGGCGATCGCGAGCATCTGCTCGAGCTCGGTGTAGAAGGAGTTCTCCGCAGCGGTCAGCGCCGCGGTCAGGGCGCCCTGCAAGGAGCCGAAGTGATAGAGCACCAGGCCGGCGGAGGTGTCGGCGTGCTTCGCGATATCGGCCACCCGGGTGCCCGCGAAGCCACGCTCCCGGACCACCGAGACCGTCGACTGCAGGATCCGAGTCCGCCGCCCCTGTGCAGCTGGTGTCGGCGCGGAGTCCACCGTGCCGGTACTCGACTCAGCCACGTCACAAACCTCCACGCCGAGCTCCGGGCACCTTGACCGACGGCCCTGAACGGCGGTTCAGTGTAGCCCCGAGCCTAGGAGCCTGATGGACGCCGAGGAAGAGCTGCGGCAACGCGCCGTGACCTTCGTCGACCAGGTACTGGCGCCACTGGAGGTGACGGCCGAGGTCGCGGGTGGAGGGTTGCCCGAAGCGGATCAGGCGCGCATCCGGCAGGAAGCGCTCGCGGCACGCCTGCAAGGCGGCCTGCACGCCGTCGTGAACGGCGGCAACGGCTGGACCGCGCGTCAGTGGTTCCTCGTCGAGGAACAGCTCGGCCGCTCCACCAACGGCTTGTCCTGGTACATCCCCAACGCCTACAACGTGTGGCGGTCAGCCAGCCCGTCGCTGGTCGAGCGATGGCTACAGCCGGCCCTGCGCGGCGAGCTGCACGACGCGTACGCGGTGACCGAGGCCGACGCCGGATCCGACCCCTCGCAGATGACCACCACCGCCCGAGAGGTGGAGCCCGGTCGCTTCCTGCTGGACGGCGAGAAGTGGTTCGTGACGTTCGGCGACGTGGCCGCCGTCATCGTGGTCATGGCGTGGGCCGTGCCGTACGGGCAGCCCGACGCGCGGCTGCCGACCCTGTTCGCGGTGCCGGCCGACGCGGCGGGGATCGAGGTGGTCGACGATCCGCCGTTCACCCACAGCTATCCGCACGGGCACCCCACGATGCGCTTCACCGCGGTCGAGCTGGACGCTGCCGACGTGATCGGCGACGTGGGAGCCGGCGAGGAGATCCAGCGTCGCTGGTTCGTGGAGGAGAGGCTCGGCATCGCGGCACGATGCTGCGGGGCGATGCACCGGCTCCTGGAGGAGGCAGTGGAGTGGGCCGGCGGGAGGAGCCAGGGCGGCAGTCGGCTGATCGAGCACCAGGGCGTGTCCTTTCCGCTCGCTGACAGTGCCGCTGATGCCGCTGCCGGCCGGCTGCTCGCCTTCGACGTCGCGGACCGGATGGACCGTGGCGAGGACGTCAAGCTGGTGCACGGACGCGCGTCGATGGCGAAGCTCTTCTGCTCCGAGGCGGCCAACCGCTGCGCTGACCGGGTGGTTCAGGTCTTCGGCGGTCGCGGGTACGTGCGCACCACTACCGCCGAGCGACTGTGGCGCGAGCTGCGGGTCGACCGCATCTGGGAGGGCACCAGCGAGGTCCAGCGACTCATCGTCGCCCGGGCACTGCAGCGCCGTGGGGTCGGAGTGCTGCTTGCCTGAGCAGCTCGGCAACGAGGCCGAGCGGCCACTGCTGGACCGGCTGATGACGCCGTCGTCCGTGGCGGTGGTCGGGGCGACCGACCGGCCGGGAAGCTACGGGGCCCAGACACTGCGCAACCTGGCGGACTGGAGCCACGCACGGATCATCGGCATCAACCCCCATCGAGACCGGGTCCTCGGTGTGTCGTGCGTGCCGTCGCTGCGCAACCTCGACGGCCCGGTCGATGCGGTGGTGGTGGCGACACCCGCTGCCACCGTGGTCGGGCAGGTGAGCGACGCGGCCACGACCGGGTGCGGAGGTGTCGTCGTGTACGCCGACCGGATGACACCAGCACAGACGGCTGAGCTGGCCGTCGTCGCCGCTGAGCATCGGCTCGCCGTACTCGGGCCCAACACCAACGGTGTGGTGGACGTCGGGTCCCGCACCGCCTTGTGGGGCGACCCGCTCCGCATGCCGCCGCCGGGCGGGCAGGTCGCCGTGGTCACCCAGAGTGGCAACATCGGTGTCGGGGCACTGGCGCACCGCCAAGGCGCGGGACTGCACAGCGTGGTCGCTCTCGGCAACGCCGTGTCGCTCGACGCCGCCGACGTGCTGGCTCACCTGGCGGGGCAGAGCGCCCGAGGCGCTGGTCCACGAGCCGTCGCGCTGTACCTGGAGGACGACGGTGACGGCGCCCGGCTGGCCGAGTCCCTGGCTGCCTGCGCCGAGCAGGACGTCCGCCTCGTGGTGCTCAAGGCTGGGCGTAGCGCGGCCGGCAGGGCGGCCGCGGCCGCGCACAACGAAGCGCTGCTTGGATCGCATCGCGTCTTCACTGCCCTCGTACGCGAGGCGGGCGGTGTGGTCGTCGACGATGTGCACGACCTGCTCGAGACGGCCCGGGCGCTGACGGGCCGGCGACGATCCCGAGGCATCGCGGTCGTCACCTGCTCGGGTGGCGACGCGGCGATCGCTGCGGATCTGGCGGACTCCGTCAGCATGCCGCTGCCCCCCTTCGGCGAGGCCACGCGCACCCGCCTCGGGCGGCTGCTGCCCGGGGTCGCCCCGGCGAACCCGCTGGACCACACGAACAGGGTCTGGGCCGACCGGACCGCGCTCGCCGACCTCGTCGAGACCGTGGCTCGGGACCCGGCTGTCGACGCCGTGGTCTACGTCCAGGACCAGCCCGCTGACTTGCTGCCAGACGCCGCAGCCGAGTGGGAGACCACCCGAGCGGGCGCCGCTGACGGGGCGGCGCGCGCCGACGTGTCCCTCCTGCTGGCCGCCACGCTTCCCGGGCAGGAACCGGGCGGACCGTCGGCACCCGGCGTGGTCTCGGGACTCCGCCCCGCCGTGGCAGGGCTGGCCGCCCTTCGCGGCGGGGTCCCGGACCCCCACCGGCTCAGGGCGGTGGCGGCAGCGGCCCGGCGGTCCTCGACGAGCGTCGATGACGCGCGGTCACGACCGGAGCACGACGCCAAGGCGCTGCTCGCACAGCACGGCATCGCCACGCCAGCCGGACTGGTGGCCACGACGGTCACCGAGGCGGTCGACGCCGCCCGCAGGGTCGGCCTGCCGTGCGCGGTCAAGGTGTCGGCCCGGGGGCTGCTGCACAAGAGCGCCGTGGCAGCGGTGGAGACCGGCGTCGGCGACCTCGACGAGGTGCGCGAGGCCGCTGCGCGCCTGCTGAGCGTGGCCGACGAGCTGGGCGGCGGGGTGCTATTGGTCGAGCGCATGGTGCCGGCGGGGGTCGAGATCCTGGTGGCCGCCCGCGCCGATGGTGTGGTTCCCGTACTCGTCCTCGGCATGGGCGGCCGGTGGGCCGAAGTGCTCGACGATGTCGTCGTCGTGCCGCTGCCGGCTGAGCAGCCCCGCGTTCACCAGGCACTCATGAGCCTGCGCGGCGTCGCGCTGCTGCGAGCCGGCGCTCCGGACGCGATCGACCACATGGTCGCGCTCGCGGCCGGGCTGGGGGCGCTGCTGCTTGAGCGGAGGTGGCGGATGGTAGAGCTCAACCCGGTCGTG
>DASQMN010000249.1:0-9017 GCA_035645475.1 Nocardioidaceae bacterium | reverse complement strand
CGGGCGACCTGCTCGGCCCGGTCGTAGGGCACGAACCGGCCGGCGTCGGAGCTGCCGGGGTCTTCAGCGTGCTCGGTGAGCACCGGAACGGGCTGCTGCGGTCCGTACTCGGCGACCAGCGCCTCTGCGTCCAGTGCGAGCTCGACGCCCACGCGCTCTTCGAGTGCCTCGATGCGCAGGCGCTGCTCCGCGCGGGCGACCTCGTCGCGGTGTACGGAGTCGGTCAGCTCGTGCAGCTGCGAGGCCAGGTCGCGGCTGCGCTCCCGCAGCGCGTGCAGGTCGGCAGTCACCTCGGCGCGCTCCGCCTCGGCGCACGTGCGGGCACTGTGGGCCTGCTGCAAGGAGCCGCTGAGGCGCTGCAAGACCTGCTGGCCGGCCGCCACCACGGCTTCGGCCACGACGACATCCCGCTGCATCTGCTCGTGCCGGCGTACGGCGCGGTCGCGCTCCTCTCGTGCCGCCCGGGCGGTGCGGGTGAGCTGATCGGCGCGTCCAGCCAGCGCGCGAGCACGCTCCTCAGCGGTACGCAGTGCGAGTCGTGCGTCGGTCTCCGCCGAGCGCGCCGCGCTCGCCACCTCCGCGAGTCGCTGCAGCCTGGCCGTGTCCGGCTCCTCGACGACCTCGCCGGCATCGACAGCAGCCAGTCGCTGCTCGAGCTCCAGGCATAGCGTCGCGTCGCGGTCCCGGCCTGCCTGGGCCTGTTCCTGCGCTCGGGTGAGCCGGGTGCACTCCTCCCGCGCTGACCTGGCGAGCGCACCCAGCTGCGCCAGCCGTTCGGCGACGGCGGCCATGGCAGCGTCGGACTCGTGTAGCTGCGCGAGCGCGACGTCCACCCGGGCGCGGGCCTCATCGCGCTCATCTTCGGCTCGGACCAGCTCGAACCGAGCGCGGTCAGCGGCAGCGCTCGCAGCGGCCAGCTGCTCACGTGCCTCGTCGGCGGCCGCTTGCACCTCGAGGAGGCTGGGTCCGCTCACCGAGCCACCTGAGGCGACCGCAGCTCCGAGCACGTCACCGGAACGGGTCACCGCGATCAGGTCGGGATGGCTGTCGACAAGCTGCTCAGCGCTTTCCAGGTCCTCGACCAGCGCGTAATCACCGAGCAGCCGCTGGATCGCGGCGGACAGCTCGGGGGGCACCTCGACGAGGTCTGCTACGGCGGTCACTCCCGGCCGTTGCACGGCGGCAGGGACTGGAGGAGCATCGGCCAGCACGAACCAGGCCCGGCCGGTCTCATGCTGCCGCAGCCAGCCGATGGCAGCGCTCGCGTCGCCGGACCGCTGGACGGCGACGGCATCGGCTGCGGACCCCAGTGCGGCGGCCACCGCCTGCTCATGGCCGGACCGCACACTGAGCAGCGCGGCCACAGTGCCCAAGACTCCGGAGACCTCCTCGGTCGCAGCGAGCAGCGCTCCCGCACCGTCCTTGCGTGCCAGGCCGAGCTCGAGCGCCTCCCGTCGCGCGCGCAGGGCCGCTCGCTCGCGCTCGCTGCCCTGCACCTCCTCGCGCAGCTTTGCCAACCGGTCCTCCGCGTCGCCGAGCACGGCTTGAGCCATCTCGTGCTCGGCGTCCAGCCCGCTCTCCCCGGCGTCCAGGCCGGCCACCTCGGTTTCCAGGGCGGTGAAGTCCCGGGTGGCCCGGTCGGCTCGGGCACCGGCTTCGGCCAGCGCCCGGGAGAGCCGTTCCAGCTCTTCGTCGCCGGCCGCGGCTCGGCTGCGCGCGGCCTCCACCTGTCCGGCGAGGCGTGCGAACCCCTCCCGAGCGTCGGCGGCGGCCCGCAACGAGGCGGCTGCGGCGCGCTCCTCCTCGGCGTGTTCGCCCTCGGCCGCCTGGCGGCGCGCCACCATCTGCTCGAGCGTGTCTCGGGCGGCGTCCACCTGCGCGGTGAGCTGGTGCTCCCGGCTACGGACCTGTTCGGCCTCGGCCGCGATGGCGTCGGGGTCGGTGCCCGTCCACGCCGGGGCGGTGCGCTCGGCGCTGGCCCGGACGCGTTCGGCAGCGAGCGCCACCGTGCCGGTGAGCCGATCCCGCACGCTGGCCAGGTCGTACCACGCGGAGGTGGCAGCGGCGAGGCGTGGCGTCGCCTCCCGCTCGCGGTGCTCAGCGGCGGACTCCTGCGACCGAGCAGCGGCCAGCGCGGCCTCGACGGCATGGCGTCGCTCGCGCACCTCGTTCTCATCCGCGAGCTCGGCAGCAAGGGCATCCCGGGCCGTCACGAGGTCATCCGCGAGCAGGCGCGCACGGGCGTCGCGGGCGTCGGCCTGCACGACTGCGGCCCGCCGCGCCACCTCGGCCTGACGGCCCAACGGCTTCAGCTGGCGGCGGATCTCACCCAGCAGGTCGGTCAACCGAGTGAGGTGCCCCTCGGTGGCGTCCAGCTTGCGCAGCGCCTTCTCTTTCCGCTTGCGGTGCTTGAGGACACCGGCAGCCTCTTCCACGAAGCCACGCCGGTCCTCAGGCGTCGCGTGCAGGACCTGGTCCAGCTGGCCCTGTCCCACGATGACGTGCATCTCACGTCCGATGCCGGAGTCGCTCAGCAGCTCCTGCACGTCGAGGAGGCGGCAGGAGCGTCCGTTGATGGCGTACTCCGACCCACCGGAGCGGAACATGGTGCGCGAGATCTGCACCTCGGCGTACTCGATCGGCAGCGCGCCGTCGGAGTTGTCGATGCTCAGGACGACCTCGGCGCGCCCCAGTGGCGCGCGCTCGGAGGTCCCGGCGAAGATGACGTCCTCCATCTTGCCGCCGCGCAGCGACTTCGCGCCCTGCTCCCCCATGACCCAGGCGAGTGCGTCGACGACGTTGGACTTGCCCGAGCCGTTGGGGCCGACGATGCAGGTGATGCCCGGCTCGAACTGAAGAACGGTTGAGGAGGCGAAGGACTTGAAGCCGCGCATGGTGAGCGTCTTCAGGTGCACAGGCTCTCCTCGGCGTAGGCCTACAGGCCGCCGCGAGCCTAGTGTCGAGCAGCTGCCGAGTCGTGGTGGCTCGCCGCACGCAGGCGGCCGAGCCGCTCAGACGGCGGCGTGCTCGGGGGCGAGGAGCGAGTCGTCCTCGGCCGGGCGCAGAGCCAGGTACGCGGCGACGAGGGCGTCGTTCTCACCGGTGAGGCGGGCGACGAGCTCCTCGAGGTCGGCGACGCGTCGGCGCAGCAGCGCGACCTCGTGGGCGGAGGAACCACTCGAGGGGAGGTAGCCGATGAGCGCCTTTGCCATGCGATGTCCTTCCGTTGCCACTTCTCAGTGCCGCTCGCACCGCGACTGCAGTCGGCGAGAGTCGCAGTCGCGCACCGACCATGAACGTGGTTGGTTGCCCGCGAGTGGACCGTCGTCCAGAGTGACAGGGCAACGGCGGGGAGGTCAACCGCGGATGCCCCGGTAGCGGCGACCTGGCCGCTGACCAGCGCGTACCCGGCGTTGAGATGGCGCCCGCGCAATTCCGGCAGCACCATGTGACGGTGCCGTCACCTCAGCTGCGAGTGCAGCCATGCCGGGGCGAGTGTCAGTGGCGCGAGGCACCCGCCCGTGACCGGCGGCGCGTCGAGGAGCTCCTGCTGTTCGCTTGTCGGGGCTGCGGGACGCAGTGGCTGCGGTCGCTGGCCTGGACGCCGATCGATGCCGACGGCACGATCCCCGAAGAGGTGCGTCAGGAGGCTGCGCGCCGGGATTCCGGCCTCACCACCGGGCCCGGCGCGGGCGCGGCTGGCAACGCGGACAGGTGAACGCCGACCGGTTCATGAACCGGTCACGCCTCACGGCCGCGCCGCAGCGAGGGCACGGGCGGCCATGCTGGCCGTAGACAGCCAGGCTGCGGTCGAAGTAGCCGCTCTGGCCGTTGACGTCGACGTAGAGCGCATCGAACGAGGTACCGCCCGAGGCAAGCGCCTCGTTCATGACCGTTCGTACCTCAGCGAGCAGTCGGGTGACCTCTGCTGCGCGCAGCGTCTCGGTCGGCCGGGCATAGTGCAGCCTCGCCCGCCACAGGGCCTCGTCGGCGTAGATGTTGCCGATGCCGGACACCAGGGTCTGGTCCAGCAGAGCGCGCTTGATGCCGGTGCGCCGCATGCGTACGCGGCGCACCAGAGTCGCCTCATCGAGGGCGGGATCCAGCGGGTCACGGGCGATGTGGGCGATCTGCGACGGCAGCTCCGCGCCGCCGGGTGACCGCGCCATCGCACCGAACATGCGCTGGTCGACGAAGCGGAGGTCGAGTCCGCCACTCAGCGTCAGCCGAACCCGCAGGTGGCGCTCCGCAGGCGCCGACGTCGGCTGCACGAGCATCTGCCCGGACATGCCGAGGTGGACCAGGACGGCATCACCGTCGTCCAGCGGTATCCACAGGTACTTGCCACGCCGTCGGGCCACGCCCAGGGTGTGGCCGCCAAGCCCGGCGGCGAAGTCGTCCGGTCCGGGCAGATGGCGGCGTACGGAACGGGGGGCCAGCACGACGACCTGCTCGACGCGCGCGCCGGTGACGTGTCGCTCGAGGCCGGTGCGGACGACCTCCACCTCGGGAAGCTCCGGCACGACTCAGTCGTCTAGCTCGAGCGGGTCAGGGAGATCGGCGCTGATCTCGCGCCATGCTGCCTCGGCCGCCTGCTGCTCGGCCTGCTTCTTCGATCGCGCGCTGCCGTTCCCATAGACATGGTCGGCAACCCGCACCTGTGCTGTGAAGGTCTTGAGGTGGTCGGGACCTTCCTGGCTCACGAGGTACTCCGGCTGCCCGAGCCCGGTGTTGGCGGACAGCTCCTGCAGGCTGGTCTTCCAGTCCAGTCCGGCGCCGAGGGACGCGGCCTCCGCGAGCAACGGGTCGACCATGCGGTGGACGAGAGCAGTGGCGGCCTCGAAGCCGAGGTCGATGTGGACAGCACCGATGACGGCCTCGACGGTGTCGGCGAGGATCGACGACTTGTCGCATCCGCCGGTCGAGATCTCGCCGCGGCCGAGCCGGATCGAGGCACCCAGGCCGAGCGTTCGACCGATCTCCGCCAGAGCACGGGCGTTGACGACGGCGGCGCGCAGCTTGGCCAGCCGCCCCTCGGACAGCTCCGGGTGCGAGCGGTACAACGTCTCGGTGACGACCAGTCCGAGCACGGCGTCGCCGAGGAACTCCAGCCGCTCGTTGGTGGGCAGACCCCCGTGCTCGTAGGCGTACGAGCGATGCGTCAGCGCCAGCTCGAGGATGCCGTCGTCGAGCCCTTCGATGCCCAGGGCGGCGCGCAGATCGGCGCCGCCGCCCGAATGCTCAGCCCCCGTTTCTTCGCCTCCGCCAGGACCCGCAGCAAGGATCAGAGGACCTGGCGCAGCTCGCCGCGCGCACCGTACTGTCCGCACTCCGGGCAGGCCCGGTGTGGCAGGTGCTGCGAGCGACAAGCCGGGTTGGCGCAGGTCACCAGCTGCGGCGCTGTGGCCTTCCAGGCCGAACGACGGTGCCGGGTGTTGCTGCGTGAGGTCTTCCGCTTCGGGACGGCCACGATCTGCTCCTGTGCTTGGGTTCGGGCGGCTGCCCGAGCGTACGGGGAAAAGGTGTGCTGCGGTGGCGCTGCAGAAAGTGCTCGCTCAGCCGCCGGCCAGTCCGCGCAGCGACTCCCACCGCGGGTCGATGGCGAGCTCGTGAGCGTGGTCGGGGTCGTCGGCGAGCCGGACGCCGCACTCCACGCACAGTCCGGGGCAGTCGGGGGTGCAGCGCGGACTGAACGGCAGTGTTGGAACCACGGCGTCGCGCAGCAGCGGTTCGAGGTCGATGAGGTCGCCCTCCATATGGGCCGTCTCGTCATCGAGCGCGTCGCCGTCGTCGTAGACGTACAGCTCCTGCAGGTCCACCACGAGCTCGTCGTCGATGCGGTCGAGGCAGCGCGCGCACTCCCCGGTCAAGGTCACTTCGGCCGTACCGCTGACCAGCACCCCTTCCATCACGGCCTCGAGCCTCAGGTCGAGGGCGATGTCACTGCCGGTGGGCACGGCCAGGATCTCGATTCCGAGCTGCTCGGGAGCGGGAACCGTGCGCTGAACGGTGCGCTGGGTGCCGGGGCGGCGCGCGAGCTCTCGGGTGTCGAGCACGAGCGGCGCTCTTGGGTCGAGGCTGGTCACGGTCACTTCCACAGCAGGTCAGGTCGGGGGTCGGCCAAGGCCGTCGAGGAGTCTACGGGAGGGCGCGCGTGCGGCCCAATCGCGCCGACTGCGGCTCATCCTGCTGCTGCGCGCCGTTCGGCCAGCCGGGCCAGGAGCCGGTCCAAGACCACGTCTGGCACCAGTCCGGCGACGTCGCCGCCGTGACCGGCGACCTCCTTCACGAGACTGGAGGCCAGGTAGCTCCACTCCGGGCTGGTGGGCACGAACACGGTGTCCACCCCACTGAGCCGGGCGTTCATCTGCGCCATCTGCAGCTCGTAGTCGAAGTCGGACACCGCGCGGAGCCCCTTCACGATGGCCGTGACCTGGTGGCTCATGCAGTAGTCGACGAGCAGCCCCTGGAAGGAGTCGATCCTGACGTTGGCCAGGTGGGCGGTCACCGAACGCAGCATGTCCATGCGCTCGTCGACGGAGAACAGTCCACGCTTGGCCGGATTGACCAGTACGGCGACGGTGACCTCGTCGAAGAGAGCGGAAGCCCGCGCGATGATGTCGAGGTGCCCGTGGGTCACCGGATCGAAGGATCCGGGGGTGACGGCGGTGCGCATGGTCAGCTCGCTCCTTCCCCAGCCTGCTCGACTGACGTCTGCTGACCTGGCGGCGACTCGGGGGCCGGCTGACCGTACCAAAGGGTGGTCTCGCCGTAGCGGCGCTCACGGAGCGCCTCCAGCCCCGATGGCCAGGTGAGCGGTCCACCGCGGGTGGACCGCTCCACGACCACCAGCGCGTCGTCGGTGAGCCAGCGTCGCCTGACTAGGTTGCCGAGCACCTCGGTGACTGCCGCGTCAGCGACGGAGTACGGCGGGTCGAGCAGCACCACGTCGAACGGTTCGCCGGGTCGCCCCACGACATGCCGTTCGACCCGGTCGGCCACCACCCGTGCGCCCGGCAGCCCCACCACCTTGACGTTGTGCCGGAGCGCGGCCAGCGCTCGCCGAGCGAGCTCCACCATCTCGGCGACATCGGCGCCGCGCGACAACGCTTCCAGACCCAGGGCGCCGGAGCCGGCGTACAGGTCGAGAACGCGCGCGCCCGACCAGCCGCCGCGCGCCGACTCCACCGCCGAGAACATCGCCTCACGCACCCGGTCGGCCGTGGGTCGGGTACCGGCTCCGGCCGGCACCTGCAGACGCCGGCCGCGCGCCTCACCGGCGACGATTCGGGTCACCCCTTGTCCAGGAACTCGCCTTGCGATGACAGCAGCAGCTGGTCGACCAGGGCCTGCAGGGGACGGGTCGAGTCCAGCGACGGGTCGGCGGCCACCACATCGGCGGCGACGTCTCGGGCATCGAGGATGAGTCGCTCGTCGTCGACCACAGACAGCAGCCGCAGGCTGGACCGGCGCCCGGACTGTCGGGTGCCGAGGACGTCGCCTTCACGCCGCAAGGAGACGTCGAGTCGAGACAGCGCGAAGCCGTCGGTGGTGGCAGCGACCGCCTCGAGTCGGCGGCGGCCGGGATGTCCCCGCGGCAGGTCGGTGACAAGCAGGCAGAGCCCTTCCTCGCTTCCGCGCCCGACACGGCCGCGGAGCTGATGCAGCTGGGACACCCCGAACCGGTCGGCATCCAGCACCACCATGACGGTGGCGTTGGGGACGTCGACGCCGACTTCGATGACGGTGGTCGCCACCAGCACGTCGACGTCCCCGGCCGCGAAGCGGCGCATGACGTCGTCCTTGTCCTCGGGGGCCAGTCGCCCATGGAGGAGCTCGATCCGAAGGCCCGCGAGTGGACCCGCGGCCACCTGGGCGTAGACGTCGATCGCCGCCCGGGCGGGTCGTGGGGCGCGTCTGTCGCTCGTTTCGCCCGTGCCGGTGTGCGCAGCACCGGCGTCATCGCCGCCATCGGGCTCCTCCGCCCCGCCGTCGGCCCGGTCGTCGTCCCCAGGACCGTCATCGCCGATGCGAGCACAGACGACGTAGGCCTGGTGGCCGCGGGCCACCTCTTCACGTACGCGCTGCCACGAACGCTGCATCCACTCGGGTCGCTCCATGGACGGCACGACCGTGGTCTGGATGGGCTGCCGCCCGGCCGGCAGCTCGCTCAAGGTAGAAGTCTCGAGGTCGCCGAACACGGTCATGGCGATCGTGCGCGGGATCGGTGTCGCTGTCATCACCAGCACATGTGGCCGCAGGGCGCCGGACTTCTGTGACAGCGCCGCGCGCTGTTCGACTCCGAAGCGGTGCTGTTCGTCGACGACGACGAGCCCGAGATCGGCGAACGCGACTCGCTCCTCGAGCAGGGCGTGCGTACCGATGAGGATGCCCGCGGCTCCGGACGCGGCATCGGAGAGCGCCTCACGCCGCTGAGCCGCACCGAGCGACCCCGTCAGCAGGCGGACTCGTGTGCCGTCGACGGCGCCACCGAGCATGCCGGCCTCACCGAGGTCTCCGAGCGCGGCACGGATGGAGCGGTGGTGTTGCTGCGCGAGTACCTCGGTGGGGGCCAGGAGAGCCGCCTGACCACCGGCGTCGACGACCTGGAGCATGGCGCGCAGCGCGACCACCGTCTTGCCGGAGCCGACCTCGCCCTGAAGCAGCCGGTGCATGGGCGAAGGCTCCGCCAAGTCGGCCGCGAGCTGCTCGGCGACCGCTCGCTGCCCGGTGGTCAGCTCGAAGGGCAGGCGGGCGTCGAAGCGGTCGAGCAATCCGCCGACACGGCTGGGCCGGGGTGCCGCCGACTGTGCGCGGGTGAGGTGGCGGCGCTTGGCGAGTGCCACTTGCACCACGAAGGCCTCCTCGAAGCGGAATCGCTCGCGGCCACTCATCCAGTCCGCTTGGGTTGTGGGGCGATGCACCTGCTCGAGGGTCTGCAGCAGCGACGGGAGTCCGCGGTCGGCCGCGACTTCCGCGGGGATCGGATCCGGAAGGGCGGTGGCGCAGTGCCATGC
>DASQMN010000248.1:0-16780 GCA_035645475.1 Nocardioidaceae bacterium | reverse complement strand
CCTGGCGCGGGCGACGCTGGAAGCCATCTGCTATCAGAGCCGAGCGGTCGCCGAGGCCATGGAGCAGGACTCCGGGGTGCATCTGGAGGTGCTGAGAGTCGATGGTGGCGTGACCGCGAATGACCTGTGCATGCAGATCCAGGCCGACGTGTTGGGCGTACCAGTGAGCCGGCCGGAGGTGGCTGAGACCACCGCGCTGGGTGCGGCGTACGCGGCGGGACTCGCGGTCGGGTTCTGGTCCGACACGGACGAGCTGCGCGCCAACTGGCATGAGAGCCAGCGATGGGAGCCCACCTGGACGGATCAGCAACGCGACTCCGGTTACGCCGGTTGGCAGAAGGCCGTCGACCGCACCCTCGACTGGGTCGACGTCGACTGATGAGCCAGACTTCGGATGCGGCCGCGCCAGCCCTATCACCGCAACGCCGAGAGGAGGCCTTCGCCGGCATGGTGAGCGAGCCGCTCGACGTGCTCGTCATCGGCGGAGGCGTCGTCGGCTGCGGCAGCGCCCTCGATGCCGCCACTCGAGGGCTGCGGGTCGGGCTTATGGAAGCGCGAGATCTTGCCTCCGGCACGTCCAGCCGGTCGAGCAAGCTGATCCACGGTGGACTGCGATACCTGGAGATGCTCGACTTCGCGCTGGTCGGCGAGGCCCTCCGCGAGCGCGACCTGCTGCTGCAGCGGCTGGCGCCGCACCTGGTACGGCCGGTCTCCTTCCTCTACCCGCTCCGGCACCGCGCGTGGGAGCGCGCGTACGTCGGTGCCGGCATCGCCGCGTACGACCTCCTCGGCGCGGTCTCGCGCCGATCGCGAGGGCTGCCACGGCACCGCCACCACACCCGGACCAGCGCGCTTCGGTTGGCACCTGGGTTGCGAGCTGACGCGCTGGTCGGCGCGGTGCAGTACTGGGACGCTCAGGTCGACGATGCGCGCCACACCCTGTTCGTCGCGAGAACCGCGGCAGCTCACGGCGCGCTGGTGGCTACCCGCACGCGCGTGACCGGCCTGCTCCGCGAGGGCGAGCGCGTCGTCGGAGTGGTCGCCCGCGACCTGGAGTCAGGGCGCGAGCTGCAGGTTCGTGCCCGGCAGGTGCTGAATGCCACGGGCGTCTGGACCGACGAGACGCTGGCGCTGGCCGACGAGAGCGGACTCTTCCAGGTGCGAGCGAGCAAGGGCGTGCACCTGGTTGTACCCCGTGACCGGATCGACTCGAGTTCCGGCATCATCCTGCGGACCGAGACCTCCGTACTCTTCGTCATCCCGTGGGGCAGCCACTGGATCATCGGGACCACCGACACCGACTGGGACCTCGACAAGGCACACCCCGCGGCGAGCGCCAGTGACATCGACTACCTGCTCAGCCACGTGAACGCGGTCCTGAATCGGCCGCTGACCTCCGCGGACGTGCAAGGCGTGTACGCCGGCCTCCGGCCGCTGCTGTCGGGGGAGTCCGACGCGACCTCGACCCTGAGCCGGGAGCACGCGGTTGGTCGGCCCGTGCCGGGACTCGTGCTCGTCGCAGGCGGCAAGTACACGACGTACCGGGTCATGGCCAGGGACGCGGTGGACGCTGTGGCGCGGGGCCTCACTGATGACACCGGCTGGGCGGTGCCGGCGTCGCGCACCGACGAGGTTCCCCTGCTGGGAGCCGTCGACTTCGACGCCTGCTGGAAGTCGCGCGCTGAGATTGCTCGTCGCCACGGGCTGCCGGGGTCGGTGGTCGAGCACCTGCTCGGCCGCTACGGGACGCTGGTCGATGAAGTGCTGGCCCTTGTCGCCGCCGACCCGTCGCTGGCCGACCGTCTGCCGCTGTCCGCCGACTACCTACGCGCCGAAGTCGTGTACGCCACGGCGTACGAGGGGGCTCGCCATCTGGACGACGTGCTCACCCGCCGTACCCGGCTGTCGATCGAGGGCTTCGACCGTGGTGTCGCGGCAGCCACCGATGTGGCTGACCTGATGGGGCAGGTGCTCGGCTGGAGTGCAGCACAGCGGCGCTCGGAGGTGGAGCACTACCTGCAGCGGGTAGCCGCGGAGCGGGAGAGCCAGCAGATGCCCGACGACGAGACCGCCGACGCGGCGCGGCTCGGCGCCGCTGACGTGGTGCCGCTCAGCTGAGCGGGTGACCACGACACGGAGGGTGAATATCTTCAACGACGTGGCCGCTCCTGCCTTCCGCTATCGCTCACCGGAGGAGGACAGCGAGAGATGGGCCGACCTCGCGTTCCGAACCGGCGACGTCGTGATCAGCACGAGGTCGAAGCATGGGACCACCTGGGTGCAGACGATTTGCGCTCTCCTCGTCTTCCAGACGCCCGACCTGCCCCGCCCACTGGCACAGCTGTCGCCGTGGTTGGACTGGCTCGTGACCCCGCGCCGGGAGATCCTCGATTCCCTCGAAGCGCAGGCGCATCGCCGGTTCATCAAGACCCACACACCGCTGGACGGCATCCCCAGCCGCTCGGACGTGACCTACATCGTCGTGGCCAGGCACCCGCTCGACGCCGCCGTGTCGCTCTATCACCAGTCCGCCAACCTGAACCGTGCACGCATCGCCGAGCTGACCGGTCAGCCCCCTTCCGGCGACGCAGCTCGACCCGCGCTGACGGACTGGCTCCGGTCGTGGATCGACGCTGACTGCGATGCCCGGGAGAACCTCGACTCCCTGCCCGGAGTGATGTGGCATCTGCGCGACGCGTGGAGCCGCCGAGACGCAGCCAACGTCGTGCTGATGCGCTACGAGGACCTTTGCGCCGACCTGAGCGGGGAGATGCGCACACTCGCCACCACACTGGGAATCGACGTTCCGGCGGGCCGGTGGCCGCTCCTGGTGGAAGCAGCCGGCTTCGAGCACATGCGCTCACGCGCCCCTTCCCTGGTGCCCGATCCGGCGGGAGTGCTGAAGGATCAGTCCGCCTTCTTCCGGAAGGGGACGTCAGGATCGTCGAACGAGGTGCTGACGCCCGCGGACCGAGAGCGCTACCGGTCACGCCTCGCGGAGCTGGCTCCCGGTGACCTCATCGAGTGGCTGCATGCCGGCAGGTGACATTGCAGCCACGAATGGCGAGCAGGGTTCGCTGTCGCCCCGACAAGCAGCCCCGCCTGCGAACCTGCAAGCGGGGCGATGGGGTGAGTGACGGGACTTGAACCCGCGGCCACCTGGACCACAACCAGGTGCTCTACCAACTGAGCTACACCCACCACGCGTACGACGCCAGACGCCGTACGGCGGCAGCAGTCTAGCCAGTCCGGCCGTCACAGCACGCACTGGTGACGGGCGGGCGCAGCCACTGTCCAGGCGCCCGGTCAGGCGACGGGAGCCTCCAGTGGCGACGGGGGCTCAATCGCCCGGTCGGGTCAGTGCACCCCGGTGACGAGCGGCGATGGTCTGGGCAGTACCCGAGTCGGGTCCGGGCGGCGGGGCGAAGACCGCTTCGCGGTAGTAGCGCAGCTCCTCGATGCTCTCGCGGATGTCCGCCAGCGCGCGGTGACCGCCGGCCTTGGCCGGGGCTGCGTAGTAGGCCTTGGGGTACCAACGCTTGGACAGCTCCTTGATGCTGGACACGTCGACGATGCGGTAGTGCAGGAACTCCTCGAGCTGGCGCATGTCCCGGGCTAGGAACGCGCGGTCGGTGCCTACGGAGTTGCCGGCCAACGGTGCCTTGCGCGGCTCGGAGACATGCTCGCGGATGTAGGCGAGCACCTGCTGCTCAGCATCCGCCAACGTGATCCCCGCTGCGAGGTGGTCGAGCAGACCGGACGAGGTGTGCATGGTGCGGACGTACTCGTCCATCTGCTCGAGCGCCGCCTGCGGTGGCTTGACGACGACATCGACTCCCTCGCCGAGCACCTCGAGGTCGTAGTCGGTCACCAGAGCCGCCACCTCGACCAGCGCGTCGGCGCCGAGGTCGAGGCCGGTCATCTCACAGTCGATCCACACCAGCCGGTCGCTCACTCCGGCACCCTAGTCGCGCCGACACCGCCTCAGGCGAGCGGACGCGGTGCTACTCGTCCAGGTTGGCCGCAAGCCAGGCTGCCCTCCTGCGGTTCGAGGCTTGGGCGAGCCAGGCGTCCTGCACCACCTCAGCCAGCTCCTGGCGGGTCAGCTCACCGATACGGCTCGCTTGCAGCAGGACCGAGTTGTGACCGTCGAAGTGCTGGGTGGTGAAGAACGGCGACGCCGGATCCTGCACCAGGGCCTGCTTGTCGGACTCGGTCGCCACCCAGAACACGATGACGTCCTGCAGGCGCTCGCCGGTCCGGGGATCGGTGGCGTCCGCGCGTGGCGTGCGGAAGAAGACGAACGACTTTCCGCCCACCTGGTAGACCGGATTGCTCTTGGGCCCCTGCTGCACGGTGACGTGCGGCAGGCCGAGCGCCACGCTGTGGACGTCCTCCACCCGCGCCCTAGGCTCCGCAGCCATGCGCGAAGCCTAGGGGCACGAGGACGAAGGCATCAGCCACGGAGCTTGAAGACACCGCCGGTCGAGTCCGCCACTGTTGCCAGGCGACCGTAGGGCGTGTTCTCAGCGGCCGCGACGACGCTGCCGCCGAGCTCGACCGCGTGTTCCAGGGTGGCGTCGACATCCGCGACGCCCAGGTAGACCGACCACTTCGGCTGGGCGTCCGGCGGGAGGAACTCGGAGGCGTCCATGATCCCCGCACGAGGGTTCGTCGCGTCCGAGTACGTCGTGTAGCGGAAGCCAGGCTCGTCGGCGAGCACCTGAGGCTGCCAGCCGAACACATCGCGGTAGAACTGCACCGCCTTGTCGTACTCGCGGGTGTGCAGCTCGAAGTGCACGGGTGCGCGCTCCTCGTACAAGGCGCCGAAGCCCAGCTCGGTCCCGGGCTGCCACGCGCTGATGGCGGCTCCGCCGGCGTCCAGGAGGATCACGAAGCTGCCGTTCGGTTCGACGTCCATGGGTGCCATCACGGTGCTGCCCCCGTGCGCTTCCGCGGCCGCGGCGGTGGCTCGTACGTCGTCGGACCTCAGGTAGACCGACCAGCCGTCGGGCGCTTGCCACTCCGGCTCGTTGGCCATGCATCCGCCGACGGCCTTGCCGTCCTTCTCGAAGTACCGGTAACCCCCAAGATCCTGTGGCGCCTCCTGGGCCTGCCAGCCCAGCAGCTGCGTGTAGAACGCCACGGACTTGTCGACGTCCGAGCTGATCAGGTCCATCCAGCACGGCGCGCCGAGTGGGATCTGAATGTCGGTCGATGCTGTGGTCATGTTGTCCGCTCCTGTTCGGAGGCCCCCGTCCCGTACGGAGGCCTGCTGTCTGGAAGTTGGACCCGTGCCGTCCTGACAAGTCATCGGTGACGGTATGGACGATTTGCCGCGTCCGGTGACCGCGCACCCGTGGCTATCGGTCGACACTGAGCCATAGGGTGGCCGCACCGACAGGAGGTAGGCAGATGAGCGATGAGCTCGCGAGTCGACTCGGGCAGGTTCCGCTGTTCGCGGGCATGCCCAAGCGGGCCTTGAAGAGGCTTGTGGAGGAAGCCCGCACGGTCGATCACCCCCCTGGACGTGAGGTGGCGGCGCAGGGTCTGGGCGCGCTCGCGTTCCACTATCTGCTTGCCGGGAGCGCACAAGTCGACGTGAGCGGCTCTCCGCGTGCTGCACTCGGACCGGGCGAGTACTTCGGCGAGATATCCCTCATCGACGGCAAGCCTCGGTCAGCCAACGTCAGAGCCGGCGAAGAGGGAATGCAGACGCTGGCGATCAGCCAGATGCAGTTCAAGGCACTGCTCGAGAAGTACCCCGAGATGATGCATCAGCTGCTGATCAACCTGTGTGACCGGCTGCGCCGCGTTGAGTCGGCACCGGCCGCGGTTGAGTAGTCGACCGAGTTCGCTGCAGCGGACCTCGGCTCGTTGACGATGTCCGAGCTCCCCTACGTGGACGAGCAGACAGCACTCGTCGCGGCCGGAGCGGACACCGTGTGGATCGCCCTGACCGAGACGCTGGACCGCGCGTTCGGTCGGACCGCTGCCGCCACGTATGCGCGGCTGGTCGGCTGCGCCGACACCGCGGTGTCCGGGCCGAGGCCCCTCATCTCCGGCTCGGCGATGCCGGGCTTTCGCGTCGTCGACGCGGTCCCCGGTTCGACTCTGTTGCTCGAGGGCAGCCACTACTTCGCGTCATACACACTCAGGTTCCGGCTGAGGCCGGTCAGCGCGAGCCAGTCGAGCATCGCGGCGGAGACGCGGGCCTACTTTCCTGGAGTGCCCGGCCGCCTTTACCGCCTGCTCGTCATCACAAGCGGCGGTCACACAGTCGTGCTGCGGCGCCTGCTCGCGCGCATCAGACGTCGATCTCAGCAGCTGGCTGGGCCTGCGGTCCAGACCTGACCGCGCCCTGATCGCGGTGGCGTCCCCCCGGGCGGCGTCGGCGGGTCACGGCTCGTCCCTGGTGCCGAACTCCACCGATACCTCACGCGTGTCGCCGCCCTCGCTGACGACGGTCAAGGTCACCCGAGTGCCCGGCTCCCTCTCCCGAATCTGAGCGATCAGGGAGTCGGCGCCTCGTACCGTCTCACCGTCGACCTGGGTTATCGCCTCCCCTGCCTGCAGACCCCCCTCGGCGGCGGCTGTGCCTTCGGCCACGTCGGTGATCCCGGCTCCCTGGCGTGCTACCCCGTCCACGCTGACGATCGCGCTCTCCAGGGAGACGCCGAGGTACGCGTGGTCGACGTCACCCGTCTCGATGAGCTGTCGAGCCACCCATTCCGCCTCGTTGGAGGGGATGGCGAAGCCGAGCCCGATGCTGCCACCCTGGCCACCATCGGACGCGCCAAGCGTGGCGATGGACGAGTTGATGCCGACCAGCTGTCCGGAATCGTTGACGAGCGCCCCACCGGAGTTACCTGGATTCACCGCGGCGTCGGTCTGGATCGCGTTGGTCACGACCGGAGTGGGCGCCTCACCTGGGGTTGAGCTGGCGTTCTGAGTGGTCACCGGCCGGTCCAAGGCACTGACGATGCCCACGGTGACCGTGTTCGACAGGCCAAGGGGATTGCCCAGTGCCATCACCGGCTGCCCAACCGCGACCGTGTCGGAGTTCCCGAACTCCAAGGCGGTCAGGTCGTCCGGAGCAGCCTGGATCTGCACGACCGCAAGGTCTGTGTCCGGATCGGCGCCGACGACCGCGGCCTCGAACACCCGCGCATCGCTCAGCGCGACCTGGATGCCGCCACCGTCGACGGCCGGAGCCACCACATGGTTGTTCGTGAGCACGTGTCCGTCATCGTCTATGACCACACCGGAGCCCTGTCCGGAGCCCGATTCGCCACTGACCGAGATGCTGACAACGCTGGATTCAGCCTCGTCGGCGACCGAGGCCCAGTCCACGCTCGCCCCGGACACCGCACCAGCAGGCGACGCGGGCGACGCAGAGGTCGACGAAGAAGTGGGGCCTGACGAGCTTTCCGCCTCGGCAGCACTGTCACTCGGCGATGCCGTGCAGGCGGTGCCTCCGATGAGGATCACCACGACGGAGGCGGCGAGGCGCCGGCCATGACGGCCGTTCGGCCGTCCGGGGAGGTGCCTGCGGTATCCGGTGAAGTCAGGGACACTGCCAGCTCGATACTCGGCGGTCGGGCTCGATGGGAGGGCGGTCATCAGGTCCTCGGAGAAGGATGGTTGCGGGCCTGTCAGGGCACCTGGTGACCAGGCGCCGGGTGAGTCGGTACCCCGGGAACGACAGCGCTACGCCCGACGAGAATGGCACTCACTCCGCGGTCGGATCCGAGCGACTAGCAGTCAAACCGACGGGCCACACTGCTGCCGGACACAGCATGGTGACCGGCTTCGAACGAGGTCCCGTCATGAGCGTATGGCCCTCCGCCGTGACCGCCACCGGAACTGTCCGGCGGTTGGGGCGAGCGGTGTCGGCTCAGCAGGAAGGCGGTCAACGCTCCCGCGACAGCGGGAAGAGCGATCGTCCCGAGCAGTACGGCGCGCGGGCCGCTCGCGTCGGCGACCATGCCGAGCACCGGAGTGAACAGACCGCCCACGGAGACCGCGACGCCGAGCGTGATCCCTGCTGCCATCCCGGTGTGCTGGGGCAGGTAGTCCGCCCCCAGCGTGGTGAGCAAGGGCAGTGGCACGTTCAGTACCAAGCCCAGCACTGCTGCAGCAACCAGCACCAGCAGCGGGGTCGGCGCGACCATTACCGCTGCCAGCGCGGGCGCCGCCGCGAGGTAGGCGACGAGAATGACCACGACGCGGTCGAAGCGGCGGGTCACGTACCCACCGACCAGAGGGCCGAGTGCGCCCACCGCGGTGAAGGCGGTGAGTGCACCCACCGCGGTCGCCAGCCCGAAGTTTCCGCGCCCGATGAGTTCGAGGGTCATGAAGGTGGTGATCGCGTAGTACGCGATCGACCTGAGCACGATGACGACGGTGAGCAGTCCGAATCTCGGCCAGTCGTCCGGCACCGCACCGGCCGGTTTGATGCCCGAACTCGGTACCTCGCTCCTCGGGGCTGACGTCCGCGTCTGGCGACGCCTGAGCGTCAGGGCCACGGCGGCGAGCGCGGGCAGGGCGAGTAGGGGGCTGGCGGAGAGCCCGAGCGTGCCGAGCACGGCGGTGGCCACTGGCGGTCCTGCCGCGTACCCCACCACGCCGCCGAAGGTGAACCACCCCATTCCGACGTCCCCCGCACCGGTATGGCGGACGGCGCGCGCCGCTTCGGGGTGGTAGGCGGCCACCCCGAGCCCGGACAGGAGCGCGGCTGTGAAGACCAGCGGATAGGAAGGGAGGACCCCGGTCAGCGCGATGCCGGCGGCAGCGCAGGCAAGCCCAGCGGTTCTCAGCCAGGGCACGGACCGGCGGTCCGCGATCGCTCCGAACAGCGGTTGGGTCAGCGACGACAGCAACGTTGCCGCCAGCACGATGCCGCCCGCCTGGGCAAGCGTGTACGCCTGGTCGAGCACGAGCAGAGGGACCAGCGCGGGGACGACTCCCTGGTAGAAGTCGTCGACGCCGTGCTCGACTGCTAGGCCGGCAATGCGCAGCCGGCCGGCGTCCTTCACGGGCGGTGAAGGCGGCATCGGCTGTGAAGGCACACCTCTACGGTGAGCGCTTGGTGATCCGACAACGGCAGCGGTATGGCCTCCGCAGGGCCGTGCGCCCCGAGACCACGGGCGAGGATGTGGTCGAGCTGACGACGGGGAGCGTACGAAGGGAACGTCGGCTGGCTGGCCAGGGCGCGCAGGCCGGTGGCCGATCCCGCGACACTCGGTCCCATGTTGAGGTCGCCGAGAAGCAGCAGCGGGTCGTCGCCCGAAGCCACCGCCTGCTGCAGCCGGCGCAGCTGGTACACGTTCCAGGCAGGTAGATAGGTGAGATGTGTGGTCACCACCTGCACCGGACCATCGGGAGTGTGCACGCGGGCTCCGACACCGACCCGCGGTTCGTCCCGGACCAGCCGAACGGGTATCCGCCCGATGCTCGGGATGGGCGCGGGCAGAGGCGAACCGGGCAGGCGAACGACCTGCCAGTCGCTGACGCGGTAGCGCGACAGCAGAGCGATGCCGTAGCCGGGCGAGTTCGCTGGGTCGTTGTCTGTTGCGGACTGCCAGCGGCCGCCAGGTGTTCCGATGAGGGCGGGCACGAAGCGGTAGGCCGTCGCCCCCATCGCCTCCGCTGCCGCCGATGTCAGGTCGGCGCCGAGTGAGCGCGGCTGGTTTCGATCGACCTCCTGCATGGCAAGGACGTCGACGTCCAGGACCCGCACCGCCGCAGCCAGGCGGGACAGATCGACCCGCCCATCGGTCAGGGACAGTCCGTGCAGGACGTTGAAGGTTGCCACGCGCACTGGCCCAGTCTGCGGCCCTGACCATAACGCGCGGTGGCCGCACTCCTCAGATCCGACTGGAGGAGGCCGATGGTGTTCGCGTGAGCCAACCGAGCGCAGCCTCACGTGCGTCATTCCGGATCTGAGGACGACATGACGGTGACCGGCCTGGCGACTGTCCAGGAGCGCGAGGAAGGACGGCGATGGGCCACTCGGGCCCTGCTGTACCGCGACGTCGTACTTCGTCGCGCCACCGCCCTGGGTCTTGTCTGGCTGGCTGCGTATGCCGGCGCGACCTGGTTGACGGCAGGCTCGCCTGCGGCGCGGCAGGCCTTGGGCGAGTTGGTCTATCTCGTGCCCATCGCCGTGGCAGCGGTACTGAGTGTGTGGGTTGCCTGCAAGGGCAGCGAGCCGCGCTGGTTCTGGCGGCTGCTCGCTGCGAGCAATGTGCTCTGGCTCGGTGGGGACCTGACCTGGGCCACGTACAGCTACGTGCTGCACGAGCAAGCACCCTTCCCTTCCGTGGCAGACGCCGTGTATCTCGGCAGCTACGCCCTCGTTCCGGTAGCCGTCATCGTCGGATTCCACGCCGCTGGCCGCCTGAGCTCGCTGCGTGGTCTGCTGGATGCGGCGATCGTCGCGTCCGCACTCGGCTTCACCGGCTGGGAGCTACTCATCCAGCCGCAGCTGACCGGCGCGCTCGACGCTGCGACGCTGACCGGCATCGCCTACCCCATGCTCGGTGTCGTCATCATCGTGACTCTGCTGGCTGTGGGGTCCTCGCACCGCTCAGTGCCCCTCCCGATGATGGGAATCGCTGCTGCGTTCGCTGTGTCGGCAGTGACCGACGCGGGCTATACCTGGGCGACGGTCCTGCACGCCTATCTGCCTGGCAGCTGGCTGAACGTCGGCTGGCAGGTGGAGGCAGTGCTCATGTCCTTGGCGCTGCTGGTGGCACTGCGCCACGACGAGGGCGCTCCCAGCGAGCGGGAACGCGGGCGGGACTTCGCGCTGGTTCCGGTGGTCGCCAGCGTGGCGGTCGTGATGGTGCTGTTGCTCTGGGACGTTCATGACGGCGTCGTCGCACCGAACAGTGTTGTGTCCGCCCTCATCGTCCTGGTCATCGTGGTGATGCGGTTCGCCGTGTCCCTGCTTGACCTGCACCGCACCACGACACGGCTGGATGACGCTCTACGCGAGCAGGAGCGCCTCGCCGTGACTGACGGGTTGACCGGCCTGTACAACCGGCGATTCATCACTGAGCTGCTCACCATCGAGGTGGACCGGGCACTGCGAGGACAACGCCCGCTGAGTGTCATCGCCATCGACATCGATCACTTCAAGCGGATCAACGACACCCATGGACACCCCGTGGGTGACGCAGTGCTCGGCGAGGTCGGTCGACGGCTCTCGGGCGCCCTTCGCGGTAGCGATGTCCTGGCCCGTACCGGCGGGGAGGAGTTCCTTGTCCTCGCGCATGACACCGACGCAGTCGAGGTCCTCGACGTGGCGGAGCGCATCCGGCAGGCGGTCGGTACCTCGGATGTCGTACTCAACCCGACGTCGGCGCATCCCAAGCTGCCGGGTGTGCGTGTCACCGTGTCCATCGGGTTGGCCACGTTGGAGGAGGGTGACTCCTACGACAGCCTCTCCCGTCGAGCCGACAGGGCGTTGTACGCCGCGAAGGAAGGTGGCCGAGACCGCGTGATGACCACCGACGAGATTAAAGGCAGCGTCGGACTGGCCGTGGACCCCGCGGCTCTCGCCGTGCTCGAGCTCGTTGCGGACATCGTCGACCGGCGGCTGAGCCCGGACGAGCACTCAACTTCTGTAGCGGTCTGGAGCAGCCAGGTAGCGGGGGCACTCGGTCTACCACCGCGTACGCGAGCCGAGATCGGCATGGCCGGCCGTCTCCACGACATCGGCAAGATCGACATCCCCGACAGCATCCTCCAGAAGCGCGCCCCGCTGGCCGAGTCGGAATGGGCCTTGCTCCAAGCGCATCCCGTGACGGGTGCCGACATGATGCGCGGCCTTGTGCCGCCCGGTGTGGCGGCCATCGTGGCCAGCCACCACGAGCGCTACGACGGCGCCGGCTACCCGCACGGCCTTCCCGCGCAGGACATCCCCGTCGGGGCGAGGGTCATCGCCGTCACCGACGCCTACGCGGCCATGACCGCGCGCCGCCACTACGCCCCACGCCAGACGCATGACGAAGCCGACGCCGAGCTCGTGCGCTGCTCAGGCACCCAGTTCGACCCGGCCGTCGTTGCAGCATTCCGAGCGTTGCTGGCCGAGGGCGTCGTCACACCCGCCGGGCCGCTACCGCAGCAGAGACAAGGTGTCGAGCTGCGTCAGCCGTCGCCGGTGGGCTCCGGCTCCTGAGTCGGGCGCGTCAAGCCGGACCCACCTCGATGTCTGTAACTTGCGTGTTACGTAAGTTGGATGTTACATATTGGTCGTGGACGCACTTGCAGCGCTTGCGGACCCGACTCGCCGGCGCATCCTCGAGCTCCTACGCGACGGCGAGCTCGCTGCCGGTGACCTCTCCGACGAGTTCTCCATCAGCCGACCGGCCGTGAGCAGGCACTTGAGGGTCCTGCGTGAGGCCGCGCTTGTGCACTCGCGCGTTGACGGGCAGCGGCGCGTGTACGCCCTCGACGCCCGGCCGCTCGCGGAACTCGACGCGTGGTTGCAGCCGTACCGACGCTTGTGGGCGCATCGCCTCGACGCCCTGGACACCGAGATCCGGCGAGGTCGCCGGGGCAGGAGGACGACATGACCGTGACGACACCGCTCGGCCAGGTGCTGCGCGATGAGGAAGGGATGCGGCTGGAGTTCGTACGCATTTACGAGGACCCGGTCGAGGACGTATGGGCCGCACTGACACAGCCCGAGCGGGTCGCCCGCTGGCTCGGCACCGTGTCGGGTGATCCCGACACCGGCACCGTCGAGTTCGTCATGGCCGAGGACGAGAGCGGCACGCCCGCGACGGTCACCATCGTGGAGTGCGAACCGCCGACTCAGCTGGTCGTGGACATGCCCGGCCCGGACGGTGTCTGGCGCCTGTCGGTCTGCCTGGACGCCGAGGGCAGCCGAACCACGCTCGTCTTCGTCCAGCGGCTGGCCGAACCGTACGACGCCGGCGACATCGGCCCTGGCTGGCACTACTACCTCGACCGGATGGGCGCCGTCATCGCCGGCGACGAGGTGACCGACAAGTGGGACGACTACTACCCGTCCTTGCGTGACGCCTACGCCGTGCCCGACTGAGGCGTTCGAGTGGTGCTAGGTCGGAACGCTGGTACGTCGAGTGGTGCCTTATCGGCCCGCTATTGGCCGTCGAGCCCCGAAGTGGCACCAATCGCGGAAGAGGAAGCGTCTCGTCCGCTACCTGCGCGACGCTCGATCCATGACCGACCAGAAGAGGCGACCGCTCACGAGGCGGGCAGTTCACCCGCTCCGTCACCGACCGAAGCTGACCCAGGAGGTGGCCGGCGGGTGCCACCGCCGCTACCCGAGCACTGACCGGTGCACCCGGCAGGGAGGCGAACCGAGATGAGTCGCGATGTCCAGTTCACGTTCGACTGCGCCGACCCCGCTGTCATGGCGACCTTCTGGGCGGAGGCGCTCGGCTACCAGCTCCAAGCCCCGCCGGAGGGTTTCGAGTCGTGGGAGCAGGCCTTGGAGGCGATGGGCGTGCCGCCCGAGCGGCGCAACGACGCATCGGCAGCGGTTGACCCCGAGGGCGTCGGGCCGAGGCTCTTCTTCCAGCGGGTACCGGAGGGCAAGCAGGTGAAGAACCGGGTGCATCTCGATGTGCGAGCCGCCCCCGGGCTCACGGGGGACGCGCGAATGGCGGCCCTGGAGACTGAGGCCGAGCAACTGATCACTCACGGTGCCACCCGGCTCGAGCGTCATGAGCCATCTCCCCCGCTGAGCATGGGCCACATCGTGATGGCCGACCCCGAGGGCAACGAGTTCTGCCTCGACTGACAGTCGCCCGCTCGTCAGACCGAGCCCCTGGTCCAGGCGACGAAGATGCAGAACGGATGGCCCGATGGATCCGCGAAGACGTACAGCGGCTCGTCGGCGTCGTCAGTCCGGTCAAGAAGCAGTCGTGCCCCCAGAGCCTCCGCGCGCTCGCGCTGCCTGGTCAGCTCAGCGAAGCTCGAGACCCTGAAGTCGACGTGCAACTGCATCGGGACATCGTGGCGGGGCCACGTGGTGGAAGGCAGATGGTCGACCCGCTGGAACGCCAGCTTCCGTACCGAGTCGGCATCGGTGAGTACGAGCCAGTCCGCCTCGTCCGGTGCCCCACCGGAGGCCGGCTCGTCACCGGGCCGGTACTGCAGCCCCAGCAGCTGACGGTAGAACTCGGCGAGCTGTCGAGGCCGGGTGGTGTCGAAAACGGTGTGCAGCAGCTGCGGGTACTCCGCCATGGCTGTCCTTCGGTGAGCGGGCTTTCGGCCGGCCACCCTAGGCGCTGCAGCATGATGGCCCGATGACGGAGCGTCAGCTGGTGTCCTCGGGGGCGCTGTGGGAGCCGGTCGTCGGGTACTCCCGGGCCGTGCGGGTGGGGCCCTGGGTCTCCGTTGCCGGGACAACTGCAGCTGCTGAAGGCGGTGGCGTGGTGGGCGGCAGTGACATCGGTGCACAGGCCAGGGAGGCGCTGCGCCGTATCGAGAAGGCACTGGAACAGGTGGGTGGGGGACTGGAGAACGTCGTGCGCACCCGCATGTTCGTCACGGACATCAGCCGTTGGCGGGAGGTCGGACGGGTCCACGGGGAGTTCTTCGGCACGATCCGCCCGGCGACCTCCATGCTGGAGGTCAGTGCGCTCATCGACCCAGCGCTGCTCGTGGAGATCGAGGCGGACGCTGTGGTCCCGTAGTTCGACCGGGCTTCGGGCGGCACCTTCGGCCAGTCACCTCAGGGATCCGTACCCACCTCATCGATCGGCCACGAATCGTCGACGGGCTACGCCACCTCTTCGCAGTGTGCTTCGTCGGGCTCAGCGCCAAGCTGGCTACGACGGCCCGCACCTAGTCGGACCTGGGGGCGTACAGCCGCGAGCGAGCCGAGCAGCAGGCCCGCGGCGATGATGAATGCGGCGGCGAGTGTCGTGCGGTCAGCGACGACACCCAGGGTGATGGCTCCGAGGGCCTGCCCAGCGGTCAGCGCGATGAACAAGGTTGCGGTCGCTTCAGCCGCACGTTGCGGCATGGTGCGTGTGGCCCAGGCGATGAGGACACCGCTGAGAGCGATGTACGCACCGCCGAACGACGCCAGGGCGGCTGCGGCGACAGCGGTGTGGCTGGGCAGCCAGGCGAGGCCGAGCGTCGCGCCGGCCATCACGGTGGCGCAGATCGTCCAAGCCGACCGAAGCCCACAGACCTGAACGAGGTCTCCGCTGAGGGCGCCCAGAACGCCGGCTGCACCCAGAAGGCACCAGAGCACTGCCGTGGTCGGCGGTCGCAGCCCGCCGGTGCCCGTGAGCAGCTCGATGCCGAACGTCCAGACGGCCGCGCTGCCTGCACCTGCGAGCACCGCCGCAAGCACGGCGGGTCGCAGGGGGGTGCTCGCTTGCCCGACGCCTCGTGCTGGGAGATCGGTGACGTCGGCCGGCCACGCTGCTCGTCGGTCGACTGCCGCGGTGACCAAGAGGCTGGCCACGGCGAAGCCCGCCCAGAGGCCTCGCCACTGCTCGGACAGGGCCGCGAACACGAGGCCACCGGCCACGACTCCCGCACCGGTCCCGCTGTTGACGACCGCTTGAGCGCGATCCTGTCCCGCCGGCGCAACGGTGGTGGCCACCGCGGCGACGAGCGCTGGCGATGCGGCTCCGGCAGCACTGCCTGCCACGATGACACCGACTCCGAGGCTCATGGAGGTCTGGGCGGCTGCCACAGTCAGCGAGCCCGACACGGCAAGCGCGCAGGCGACCCACAGGGTGAGGCGCGCATGACCGCTGCTGATGAGTCGCTGGGCCAGCAGAGCGGCGGCGCAGTAGCCGCCGAAGCTCCCGGATGCGATGCCTCCCGCCATCGCGGGCGAGAGAGCGAACTCGGCAGCGAACGCAGGAAGGTGCAATCCGTAGCCGAAGCGGATGAGGCCGTAGGTGACCGCGATCAGCCCTGACCCGGCGGTCATGAGTGCGCGGCCGGAGCCACTGACCCCGGTGGGCGACGACATCACGGGCGACCTCATAACGATCGTTACTGCAAGAACGATCGTTACACTAGCGGCATGCGCGCTGATCTGTCCAGCTCCTCGGCTCGGGAACGGCTCCTCACAGCAGCCGATGACCTCTTCTACAAGCACGGCATCGCCGCCACAGGGGTCGACTCGATCCTGCAACGCGCCGGTGCGTCACCTACCACGCTGTACGCGCACTTCGCCGGCAAGGACGCGCTGGTGGCCGCTTACTTGGAGCGACGGCATCACCGTTGGCGCGCTGTGTGGGACGAAGTACTGGCGAAGACCCATGACCCTGTCGATCGACTGTTGTCGGTCCTCGACGCGTTGGCCCTGTTCCGGGAGAGGGCCGGCTCCACTCGTGGCTGTGCCGTGCTTGCGGCATCTGCCGAGCTGCCAGCGGTCGATCATCCGGCGCGTGCGTGGGTGGATGCTGACACCACATTGCTGCACTCTCGGCTCCGCGAGCTCGCGACCGCTGCTGGCGCTGACCGGCCCGACGTGTTGGTCGCCGAGCTCGTGCTCGTCTATGACGGCACGCTCGCAAGCTTCGCGCGGGAGGTCACCGACCCCACCCAGCCGGCACGAGAACTGGCCAGACATGTCGTCAGCCGTCATCTGCCCCCGGCCAGTTGAGCCTTGCTGCCGCTGCCCGTCAGATCGCTCGGCCCTCGTACATCGCCGCGAAGGCCTTGGGCGCTGCCGGTGCGTAGTAGCGCTCCAGGTGCGTGACGGTCATGCCGCCGAGGGGGAGGAGCTCGGGAATGTCACGGTCGAGAT
>DASQMN010000247.1:0-4407 GCA_035645475.1 Nocardioidaceae bacterium | reverse complement strand
AGCTTCACCGCTGCGGCTCGTGCGGCCGGACTGATCGGTGCCAACCAGCAGTTCGACCCGTACGCCAACGAGAACAACTTCCTGCTCGCAGCGTTCATCTTCGAGGACGTCGGCGTCACGGCATACAAGGGTGCGGCTCCGCTGATCGACAACGCCGCCTATCTGGAGGCTGCAGCAGGCATCCTCGCCGTCGAGGCCTACCACGCAGGTATCATCCGCTCTTCGCTGTACAACCGCGGACTTCGGGCCGAGGCGCGCAAGATCTCGAACGCGCGGGACAGCCTGGATGGTCGATCCAACCGGGACGAGGGCATCGGCTGGCCCATGACGTCGAACATCGTGCCGACCGACAGCAACGGCATCGCGTTCAGCCGCAGCCCTGGCCAGGTGCTGAACATCGTCTACCTGGACGGTGGCATGGCGAAGCGCGGCGGCTTCTTCCCCGAGGGAGTCAACGGCGCGCTGAACACCAGCGCCTCGCACTGAGCAACGCATCCAGCGAAGCACTGAGCACCACTTGCACAGAGACGGGCCGGTCCGAACATCGCGTTCGGGCCGGTCCGTCCGGCTTTGTCGCCTTAGGATCCGCATTATGAGTGCCGTGAGCCCGCCGTCGCGCCGCGGCTTGACAGGCTCACGCCCGAACAGCCGGTCGCGCTGATGCACCAGGCGGTCGAGCAGTCCAAGTTGACGCGCGTCCGGGGTCCCCTGCCGCTGCTGGGCCCAGCGTTCGTCGCCTCAGTTGCTTATGTCGACCCCGGCAACTTCGCCACCAACATCACCGCCGGATCCACCTACGGCTACCTGCTGGTCTGGGTGGTGCTGGTGGCCAACGCGATGGCGATGCTCATCCAGTACCTCGCGGCGAAGGCCAGCATCGCCACCGGTGAGAGCCTGCCGGCACTGTGCCGGGCGCGTTTCTCCCGCCCGACGGGGCGACTCCTCTGGCTACAGGCCGAGGTCGTTGCCATCGCCACCGACATCGCCGAGGTGCTCGGCGGCGCTCTGGCGCTCTACCTGCTGTTCGGGACGCCTCTGCTTGCCGGTGGAGTCATCACCGCCGTCGTCTCGTTGGGCATGCTCGGGCTCCAACGGCGCGGCCACCGGCCGTTCGAGGCCCTCATCACCGGCATGCTGGCGATCATCCTCATCGGCTTCGCGTACAGCCTGGTCACCGGCGGCGTCGACGTCGGCCTGCTGGTCGAGGGAACCGTCCCCCGGCTCGCCGGTCAGGACAGCCTGCTGCTGGCCACCGGCATGCTCGGCGCGACCGTCATGCCGCACGCCATCTGGCTCCATGGTGCCCTGACCCAGGGCCGCTACGAGCGTCGGACCGAGGAGCAGCGTTCGGCGATCATGCGCAGCCAACGCATCGATGTGGTGATTGCGATGACCATCGCCGGACTGGTGAACCTGGCCATGCTGGTCATCGCCGCTCAGGTGCTGGCGGGTCCCGGAACACCTGTGGACACGATCGAGGGCGCCCACGCCGGCTTCGAAGAGGCGCTGGGGCCCGTGGCGGCTCTCCTCTTCGCGCTGGCACTGCTGGCCTCCGGTCTCGCCGCCACCAGCGTCGGCACCTACTCCGGTCAGGTGGTCATGGAAGGGTTCCTACGCCTCCAGGTGCCGCTGCTGCTGCGTCGGCTGATCACGGTCGTGCCAGCGCTGGTCGTGCTGGCGATCGGCGTCGATCCCACCCGCGCCTTGGTGCTGTCGCAGGTCGTGCTGTCCTTCGGCGTCCCTTTCGCGCTCATCCCGCTGGTCTTGCTCACCCGTCAGCGTGCGCTGATGGGACAGCTGGTCAATCGCCCGGTGACCACGCTGGTCGCCTCAGTCGTGGCCGCGTTGATCATCGCGCTGAACGCCGTACTCGTGGTCAGCGTCATCACCGGCTGAAGCGCACCGGCTGTCGAACTGGCTACAGGTCGGGACCGACGCACCTCAGAGCACCGTGCAGGCAACGCTCGACCAGGTCTCTGAGCGCGTTCATCTCCCATGCGTTCCAGAAGTCGGCGTGGCCGGTGAGCTGACCACCGGACGCCAGTGTCACCCCGTTGAGGGGGCCGGGGATCGTGTAGCGGAACCCTAGCTTCAGGGTCGGCAGCGCGACCGGGTGACTGCGCGGGCACGCCCGGTCGTGGCGGTAGGAGTAGGCCATGTGGCTCTTGTGGTCGGGGGAGTCGAGCCGCTGACCATCCCAGCAGTTGGGGAAGGCGATTCGCAGGCGCAGTGGCTCGCCCCCGCAGGTCGACGGAGGGCGGCTTGTGCCCGTCGGTCCGTCACTGGCACAGGACCAGTGGGTGACGACGGTGGGCTGGGGACTGGTGGCCTGCCCGTCCCCGGCGATCATCCGCAGGCCGCGCGGGAACGCGCGGATGACGGACGGGTCCCGCAAGGCTCCGGTGCGGTAGTAGGACACCATGATGTTGGGTCGTACGCGCTGTCCGTCGTTGTACACCGACGGAGCCCAGTAGGCAGCCTTGTCCTCGGGGCGGACGCAGCTGGTACCCGCGCCGCTCAAGCTGCTCGTGGTGCTGTGCGCGTTCGTCGACACGTTGCCGAAGAACTCGTGCTGGTGAGCTGCGCCGCGTTGACCCGGGGCCACGATGGGGTCATCGGGCGCCGAGTGAGACCAGCGGCACTTGACCTGGAACGAGCCTATCCGGTCCGCAGGCGACGTCTCGACGGCAACCGCTGCGGCCGCGGACCGCTCGGCGGCCTGGGGCATGGAGCCACTGGCCACTGGCGCTGCTGCGAGCACGATCACCGAGGCGGCGAGCACGGCCGCCATTCGCTTCAACTGCACGTCGAGGACTCCTACTGTCAGCAAGGTGAACGCCTGAGACGTCTGATTCGTCGGCGTATGAGGGGTTTGTCGCTCTCGGAGCGTGCGTCACAATGCAGCGCCCCGTCAAGCGGGCGCTGTGAGCGGGAGCGGCGGCGAGTCGACGGATCGGCTCAGCGAGAGGGCGGACGAGCGGACCAGTCGGCGAGCAACACCCTGCCCGAGCTGAGCGTCTAGGCGTCCGCGCCGCGCGCTGCCCACGCCGTCACGAGTGCTACCAGCACCCCGGCGAATGCCGGTATCACACTCCACACCGTCCACGCAGCCAGCCCGCCGGCGGCGAACAACGCCACCTCCATCAGATACCGGCGCGGGTCGGGCAACCGCCGAGGCGCCTTGGGTGCGATCCAGCGACCCCAGATCAGGGCGACGACGGCGGCTGCCCCGATGCCAACCAGCAGCCACTCGACCCCGTCGCGGTGAGCTCCCCAAGCGATGAAAGTAGCAAGCAAGACGAGCTCGCTGAGAAACCGGACAACCAGAACCAGCCCGATGAGCACGAGCTGCATGCTGCCACCCAGCGCTGCAAGACGGGGCAGCGAGACGATCAACCAGCATCCCAGCGCCTGATCGGCCGATCCCGGGACCGGGTCGTGTGGTTGAACACTGCTGGCGACCGGCTGGCCGTACCTGCCCCGTCAACCGCTGCTCTCACGTAGCGATGCCTCGAGCTCGCACACCAGTCGCTCGGCGTGGGTTGCCGTGAACACCAGCGGCGGGCGGATCTTCAGCGTCGACCCTGCAGAGCCGGTGAGGCCGATGAGCACGCCGCGATCGCGCATACGGTCAACGACGTCCCTGGCGGTGCTGGGCGCAGGAAGGCCGTCATCGACGGAGCGGATGTCCACGCCCACTGACAGGCCCCAGCCGCGCGGGGGAGCGAGCCTGGGCTCATCGCTCGCGAGGTCTCGCAGCAGGCCCGCCAGGAAGGCACCGGTTGACCGGGCGTTGGCCACCAGCCCATGCTCGTCGACCGCCTCGAGCACCGCGAGCGCGGCGGTACAGGCAACGGGGCTTCCGCCGAAGGTGCTGAAGTACTCCGTTGCTTCCATGAAGGGGTCGATCAGGTCGGCGCGACCCACAACGGCTGCCACGGGGAAGCCGTTTCCCATGGGCTTGCCGAGCGTCACCAGGTCCACCTCATGGTGACCGGCCGCGAAGCTCCACAGGTGGTCGCCGGTACGGCCGTAGCCAGCCTGTACCTCGTCCGCGACATACAGCCCTCCGGCCGCCCGCACGGCCGCCATTGCGGCTCCAGTCCAGGCGTGCGCCGGCCCCAGGATGCCGTCGCTGGTGAACACGCCGTCGACGAACATGGCGGCTAGCCCGTGGCCGTCGGCGGCCAGCTCCGCGGCGGCTGAGTGGACAGTGCGGGAGGGAGCCGGGACCAGCGGTGGATCGACACGTCGCACGTGGGCGGGCTGATCAGCTGACCAGCTCTCCGGCGAAAGAGCAGCGGTCGCCGACGTGACGCCGTGGTACGCGAAGTCGGTGACGATGCCGCCTGCGCTGCCGGTCGCGAAGCATGCGATCCGCCACGCGAGGTCGTTCGCCTCGCTGCC
>DASQMN010000246.1:0-7190 GCA_035645475.1 Nocardioidaceae bacterium | reverse complement strand
AAGGCCGGTCACGCCGTACGGGTGCCGCGACTGCCAGGTCACGGCACCACGTGGCAGGACCTGAACCACACACGCTGGCCCGACTGGTACGCCGAGCTCGACCGTTCGCTCACCGAGCTGCGCAACCGGTGCTCGCGCGTTGCGGTCGCCGGACTGTCCATGGGCGGCTGCCTCGCGCTCCGGCTGGCCGAGCAGCGCCCGTCCGAGGTTGACGCGCTCGTGCTGGTCAACCCCTCCGTCGCCAGCAACGACCCACGCATGCGCTTCGTCCAGCTGGCCCGACTGGTGAAGGCGTCGATGCCTGGCATCGGCAACGACATCAAGCAGCCCGGCGTGGTCGAGCACGGCTACGACCGCACTCCGTTGCAGGCGCTGCACTCGCTGACCCGGCTGTGGCGCGACGTCAGCGCCAGGCTCAGCGACGTCCGCGCACCACTGCTGCTGTTCCGCTCCGCCGAGGACCACGTCGTTGATCCCTCGTCGGCACAACTGGTCCTGTCGGGTGTCTCCTCGGCCGTGCGAGAGCAGGTGGTGATGCGCGACAGCTATCACGTTGCGACGCTGGACTACGACGCGCCGCTGATCTTCACGCGGACCGAGTCGTTCCTGGCCGAACACCTCGGGCCGCACCCCGCGGGCGGGCGGCACTTCGCAGATCCCAACGACGTGTCCGGAGGTGTCGGCCATGTCCGCTGAGCGCCCTGACGAAGTCGACGAGGAGTTCAACCGGATCGTCGGCGGCCTGGGCCCGGGCTGGGGTTCGGGGCTCCCCGCGTGGCCGGATCCGCAGGACGCCTCCGACACAGGCGACGACATCGACGAACCGGCCGTCGTGGGGCCCAGTGAGCCGCCGGCTGCTCCGGTGCCCTCGCCCGGCGCCGCCACCCCGAGCGCCGAGGAGGAGCACTTCTCCCCCGGCCCGCCTCCTCCGCTACCGCGACCGGAGCCGGTGACCGTGCTGTGCTGGTTCCTCGTGCTCGGCGCCCCGATCGGGATGGTGCTTCTGACGCTGGCCGGCTGGTACGTGCCGCGCTGGGTCCTCGGCCTCATCGGCGTCGGCTTCGTCGCCGGGGTGGTCACGCTGGTGCTGCGCCTGGACAACCACCCGCGCGACACCGACAGCGGCGCCGTCGTCTGACCCAGCCCGTCCCACCACCAAGCGAGGAGAGGCCTGCACCGTGCAGCACAGCGAGACCGTCGAGATCAGCGGACACCTGATGGACTCCGGCATCTTGTCCCGGGTGCTCGAGGACGTCCGCGAGTACGGCGGGGACTGGGTGGTAGACCGGTTCGACCTGGGGCATGAGAAGGAGGACGTGTCGTACGCCCGACTCACCGTGGGCGCTCCGGACGAGGACACCTTGCAGCGCACGCTGATGCGGCTGCAGACCAAGGGGGTCAACCTCACCGACCCAGGTGAGGCGGTGCTGCAGCCGGCCGAGGTCGACGGCGTCTTCCCCGACTCCTTCTACTCCACGACCAACCTGCCGACGCGTGTCCGTGTCGACGGTCGCTGGCTCGTCGTGGACAACCCCGAGATGGACTGCGGGCTGGTCGTCCTGGACCGCGACGGCATCCCGCGCGTTCAGACGATCCCGATGTCGGACGTGCGAGCGGGCATGCTGCTGGTCTGCGGCGCCGCCGGCGTGCGGGTCACCGCTCCGGAGCTGGAGGCCTCGAGCGACTCGTTCGGATTCATGGAGTCCGCCGTCTCCAGCGAGAAGCCGCAGACGGTGTTGGTACGGCAGGTGGCCGACGGCATGCGCGCGACCAAGGAGGCCGGGCAGCGCGTGCTCTGGGTGGGCGGTCCCGGTGTCGTGCACACCGGTGCGGCGCCGGCGATGGTCGCCCTGGTCGAAGCTGGGTTCGTAGACGTGCTGTTCGCCGGCAACGCGCTGGCCACCCACGACATCGAGTCGGCGCTGTACGGCACCTCGCTCGGCGTGGACCTGGCCCATGGCCGCGGAGTGGAGCACGGTCACGAGCACCACATCCGTGCCATCAACACCATCCGCAAGGCGGGGTCCATCGCGGCCGCGGTCGAGCAAGGCGTGCTGACCGGCGGGGTGATGCACGCCATGGTGCAGCAGGGCAAGCACTTCGTCCTGGTCGGCTCGGTGCGCGACGACGGGCCGCTGCCGGACGTCTACACCGACGTCATCGAGGGCCAGCGCGCGATGCGCGCCGGGCTTGACGGTGTCGGGTACTGCCTGATGGTGGCGACGATGTTGCACTCGGTCGCGACCGGCAACATCCTGCCCTCGTCGGTGCCGCTGGTGTGTGTAGACATCAACCCGGCCACGGTGACCAAGCTGGCTGACCGGGGCTCCTCCCAGGCGCGCGGCATCGTCACCGACGTCGGCCTGTTCATCGAGCAGCTGACCCAAGAGCTCGTCCCCGGCTACCGCTCGGTGCGCAGCCCGGCGTGACCAAGCCGGCGCTCAGCGGCTGAAGCGATCGGGAGGCACCGCGGTGCCGGTCATCGTCGCCGACCAGCGGGCTCGGCGGCGACCGCTGGATCGTGAGCGGGATGACCGGCGGCGCCGTGCGGAACGGGCGAGGTCGGCAGCACCGATCAGGCCGGCGGCATTGCCCAGGTGCGCCTGCACGATGCGCGCCTCCGGCCGGTAGCCACCGCCGGTGAGGCTGCGCCGGTAGGCGTCGCGGGCCGGTGCCAGCAACAGCTCCCCAGCGTCCGACACGCCTCCGCCGACGACGAACACGCCGGGGTCCAGGCCCGCGGCGAGGTTGGCGATGCCGACCCCGAGCCAGGTGCCGATCTGGGTGTAGAGCTGCACCGCCAGTGGGTCGCCGCGCTCCGCTAGCTCCGTTATCTGGGGTCCGGTGAGGATGTCCGGGTCACCTGCACAGATCTCCGCCAGCGGTCGCGCCATCGCCGCGCCGGACTCGATCGCTGCCCGGGCCGCCCGCAGCAGCACGTTGCCGCTGGCGTACTGCTCCCAGCAGCCGCGGTTGCCGCACTCGCACGGTTGACCGTCGGGCACCAGCTGTTGATGGCCGAACTCGCCGGCAACGCCGTTGCGGCCGCGATACAGCTGACCGCCCAGGACCAGGGCTCCGCCGATGCCGGTGCCGAGCGTCAGGCAGACCAGATCCGGCTCGTTCTGAGCCGCACCGAAGCGCCACTCCGCCCAGGCGGCTGCGTTGGCGTCGTTCTCCACAACCACCGACATGCCGGTACGCCGGTGCACCGCGTCGCGCAGCGGCTCGTGGCGCCACGCCAGGTGCGGGGAGAACAACACGGTGGCCCGTGCCGAGTCGACGAAGCCGGCGGCTCCGATGCCGACGGCCACCACCTCATGGCGCCGGCGCAGCTCGGCGACGAGTGACGCCACGGTGTCCTCGACGTCGCGGGCGCTGCCCGACGGCGTCTCGCGGTGCAGCAGCTCACGCAGCCCGCCGTCGACGTCGACCACACCGGCGGCCACCTTGGTACCGCCGATGTCGATGCCGATCGACAACCGCTCGAGCACCGCCGGTCCCTCGGCTCAGCGGTCGCCGCGGGCAGGGGTGCGGGCGAGGTCGGCGGCGCCCACCAGCCCCGCGGTGTTGCCCAGAGTCGCCACTCGCAGCTCCGGCATCGGCCGGTGCGTGACCGCGGTGAGGCTACGGCGCAGCGCCTCCTGCGCCGGCTTGAGCAGCAGGTCGCCGGCAGCCGAGACACCGCCTCCCAGTGCGACGACGCTGGAGTCGAGGATCGCGGTCAGCGTCGCGATGCCCTCCCCGAGCCAGCGTCCGGCGTCGTGCAGCAGCTCGACCGACAGCGGGTCGCCGGCCGTGGCCTGCTCGGTGATCATGGGCCCGGTCAACGCCGACGGGTCGCCGTCCACCAGCGCCATCAGGTGCGCGCTGCCGGGGTCCTCGACCTCGCAGCGGTCGCGGGCCGCTCGTACCAGGGCAGTGCCAGACGCGTACTGCTCCCAACAACCGTACTGGCCGCAGCCGCAGCGGATGCCCGCGGGCACCATCCGCAGGTGCCCCACTTCGCCCGCCATGCCATAGGAACCACGCTGCAGGACCCCGTCGATCACGATGCCACCGCCCACACCGGTGCCCACGGTGATCAGCACCAGGTCGTCGACGTCGTACCCGGCCCCGAACCTGAACTCACCCCAGGTGGCGGCGTTGGCGTCGTTCTCCACCACGACCGGCAGGCCGCACCGGGCGGAGACGGTCTTGGCGAGCGGCTCGTCGACCCAGGAGATGTTGGGTGCGAACAGGATGGTGGTGCGGGCCGCGTCCACGAAGCCAGCTGCGCCGATGCCCACAGCGATCACCTCGTGCTCTTGACGCAGTCTCTCAACGGCCGTCGAGACGGCGCTGGCGATGGCATCCGGGTCCTTGGCCGGTGTCTCCACCTTGGTCTCGGACAGGATGGTCCCGCTCTGGTCGACCACACCGGCGGCGATCTTCGTGCCACCGATATCCACTCCGATGGTCAGGGTCACGGCGTCTCCTTCGTCGGGCGTCTGCGTTGTCGAGTGCCTCGCAGCCTGCCAGGCTCCATCGTCCGGACGCGTCAGGCCGTCGTCGACTCGACGCGCCTGCGTAGACCCTTGAGGGCGGTGTCGATGATCACCTTCTCGGCCTTGCGCCGAAGCATGCCGATGATCGGGACTGACACCTCGACGGCCAACCGGTAGGTGACCCGGGTCGAGCCGGCGTGGAGCGCGGTCAGCTCGTACGCACCGTCCATCGCCTTGAGCATCTTCGCTCGATCGAGCGTCCAGGACACCGAGAGGTCGCCGTCCCAGTCGTACGCGAGCACGTACTCATCCCGGATAGGCGCAGCGTCGAGCACGAAACGCACCCGCTCGGCGCGGCCGTCGGAGCCGGTGGACAGCACCTCCGTCTCGCGCACCCCCGTCGCCCAGGACGGATACGCGTCGAAGTCGGCGATCACGGCCATCACCGCAGCGGGGTCGGCAGACACGACGAGGTCGCTGGTGGTCTGGTCGGCCATCTCACCTTTCCTGTCCGTGCTCCTCGCCGCCGAGCGGCCGCTGGCGTGGTCCCGCGACGGTAGCCTGCCCGCGGAGTCGCACGTGCGGTCGCCCATCAGCCATCGGAGGAGGAGCGGGGGTTGCGTACCTTCACCAACCCGCCTGCAACCTCAGCGAGCCCGGGCGGAAACCTCGCCAACGACCTCGTGCGCCGAGCGACCGACCACCCGCAGTCCGTGTGCCTGTCCCGGCTGGCTGACGACGGCTGGCACGACATCAGCGCAGCACAGGTGCGCGCCGAGGTGGTCGCGCTGGCCCGCGGCCTGCTGGCCGCCGGCATCGCAGCAGGCGATCGGGTCCTGCTGTGCTCGAGCACCCGCTACGAGTGGACGCTGGTGGACTACGCCTGCTGGGAGGTCGGCGCGGTGGTCGTGCCCGTGTACGCCACCAGCCCTTCCGTCCACCTGCACTCGGTGCTGCTCGACAGTGGCGCAGTGGCGGCGGTGGTGGAGACCGACGAGCTGCGCACGGCTCTGACCCGGCAGGCGCCGGCGGCAGTCGCGCTGCTCGGGGTGTGGACCATCGAGACCGGTGGCCTGGACGACCTGGCGAGCCTCGGCGTCGATATCGACGACGCCCGGCTGGACAAGAGACGCAGCTATGTCCGCTCCGAGGACCCGGCCACGCTGGTCTACACCTCGGGTGCGACCGCGAAACCCCGTGGCTGCGTGCTGACGCACGGCAACTTCTCCGCTGCGCTGGACGCCGTCACGTCGTGCATGCCCGAGCTGTTCGAAGCCGACGACGCAGCCACGCTCGTGGTGCTGCCCATGCCGCACGTGTTGGCCAGGCTCGTGCAGGTCGGCTGCGTCCGCGCCGGCATCCGGCTCGGACACAGCTCCCGCACGGTTCATCTGGCCGACGACCTGCAGTCCTTCCAGCCGTCGTTCGTACTCGGCCTGCCACGGATCTTCGAGTCTCTGGTCAACGTGGCCGGTCAACGCGCGCACGCCCGCGGCCGCGGTGCCTTGTTCACGCGGGCCGCGGACACCGCCATCGCGTACAGCCGAGCCCGGTCAGCGGGACGAGTCGCCCCTCTGCTGCGCGCCCGGCATGCCGCGTGGGAGCGCCGCGTCTACCGGCATCTGCGTCGCAGGATCGGTAGTCGCACGCGCTGGCTCATCACCGGCGGTGCGCCACTCGCCGAGCGGTCAGCCCATCTCTTCGCCGGTATCGGCCTGCCGGTGCTCGAGGGCTACGGTTCGAGCGAGTCGACCGGGGCGTTGTGCGTGAACACTCCCGACGACATCCGGATCGGCACCGTGGGTCAACCGCTGCCGGGCACCACCGTGCGGGTGAGTGACGAGGGCGAGCTGCTCTTCCGTGGCCCGCAGATCTTCTCGGGCTACTGGCGTGGCGAGAACTCCCCCCTGGACGCCCCGGTCGACGGGTGGTTGCACACCGGTGACCTCGGCGAGATCGACGCCGAGGGTTTCGTCCAAGTCACCGGGCGTACGCAGGAGATCCTCGTGACGGCCGGCGGCAAGCGCGTGGCGCCCTCGACTCTGGAGGAGCACCTGACCGCGCATCCGCTGGTCGACCACGCGATGGTGGTCGGCGACGGGCGGCCGTACCTCGCCGCGCTCATCACGCTGGACCCGTTGGCTGCTCGCCAATGGGCCACCACGCGCGGATCAGGCACCTCACCTCGCTCCCTTGCCGCGGATCCGGACCTGCTCGCCGATATCCGTTCCGCCGTCGACTCGGCGAACGAGCAGGTGTCGCCGGCCGAGGCGATCCGACACTTCCGAGTGCTGCCCACCGCGTGGAGCGAGGACAGCGGCCACCTGACTCCGACGGCCAAGATCCGGCGTGGTGCCGTCCTACGCGACTTCCGGGACGACGTCGAGGCGCTCTACAACTGAGGTCGCGGCTCGCGGCGACACGTGCACGGGGACGAACGTCGCTATTGAGAGGGCGTGAGCCGCGGCGACGGAAGGCCGACCACCCCTCATCCTTTCGGGTCAGGCCTCGGTGATCGGGGCCTGGAAAGATGCGCTGCCCTCCATCCTTGCGCCATGCCTGTCTGCTGCGGGCGACTATGGAGGCTCTCAGATGCGCACGGACAAGGCTGGGCCAGTCCGTCGGCGTCGGCTCGGCCTTGACAGAGGCGCCGTTGCCGTCGAGTTCGCGTTCGTGGCTCCGCTGCTCATCGCGCTGCTGCTT
>DASQMN010000245.1:0-8342 GCA_035645475.1 Nocardioidaceae bacterium | reverse complement strand
GACCGCTTGCTGGACGGGGCTGCCTCGTCCCAGGGATGTCGGTACCGCTTGGCGGTCCCGCCGCGGATCTTCTCCTCGCCGGCTTCGACCACCAGGCCCGCCGAAGCCAGGAAGCGCAGGTGGTAGGAGGCGTTGGCATGGGTGATCGCGAGCTCGCGGGCAATCTCGGCGGCGCTGAGCTGCGTGCCTGTCAGCAGCGACAGCATCTGCAGTCGTACGGGATGAGCGGTGGCACGCATCTCTGAGACCCGCGCGGCGGCGTCATCCGGCATCTGCGAACTCTCCCATAACTCTCCAACGCATCTTGGATAGTTCTAGCTATCTCCCCGTGCGACTGTCAAGTGTTCATTGGGTGGTTTCGGCGACAGCGGTTTCAATCACATCCCGAGGCAGCGTTGGACCGGTGTTCACTGCAGCGCAGCCCTCACGACCAGCTCGATCACGGGCCGGGGGTCGGAGTCGTCATGGCGCACGATGCGGTGCAGGATCAGGCCCTCGAGCGTGGCCATGAGCGCTGCCGCCCCCGTAGCCGGATTCGACGCACCCAGGCGCTCCAGCACCCGGATCATCGACGCCTCCATGTCCGTGCGTCCACGTGACACAGCCTCACGGAGCCCGGAGTTGTGACTGGCCTCCATGAAGAGAACCAACCGGGCAGCGGTGATGTCGCGGTTGTCTCTCGTCACGTACTCGAGAAGCTGGCAGAGCGAGCTCCCGAATGACGACGCCGACTCCACTGACACGGCGGCACCCACCTGCGGGAGCTCCCGCTCGACTATGAAGTCCACAACGCCGGCGAGCAGGGCTGAGCGAGTGCGGAAGTAGTTCGACGTCGAGCCGCGCGGCAGTCCGGCACGATGGTCGACGCGGGCGTGCGTGAGTGCTCGCAGCCCCTCCGTGCCCACCAGCGCGACGGCGGCATCCAAGGTGCGCTCCCGGATTGAGGTCACGTTGCACTATAGACGTAGTGACAAGGCACTACGGACGTAGTAGCGTCCTCGCATGCCCTCTGCCTCGCGAGACATCGGCACGCCAGCCACCTCGAGCACGCCCCGTAGGGATATCCGGCCTCCGGCTCAACCACATCTGGACGGAGTCGCGCACCACTTCGTCGATCTACCCGGACTGCGGATGCACGTGGCGGAGGCTGGCCGCGGCGAGCCGGTGCTCTTGCTCCACGGCTTCCCGCAGCACTGGTGGGAGTGGCGTGACGTGATTCCTGGCCTGGCCGAGCACTACCGGGTGATCTGTCCTGATCTGCGCGGCTCCGGATGGACCGACGCACCGCCTTGGGGCTACACGCGGGACCAGCTGCTCGCCGACGTCGTGGCACTGCTGGACGTACTGAACCTCGATCGGGTGCGTGTCATCGCTCATGACTGGGGCGCTCTGCTGGGCTTCCATCTCTGCCTCAGCCACCGTCGGCGGGTACAGCGTTATCTGGCCTTGTCGGTTCCGCACCCCTACAGCAGGTTCCGCCCCGGACTCGTGTCGACGCTGCCGCACGCGTGGTACCAGATCGCTGTCGTCCTACCCGTCGTCGGCCCACGCTTACTGAGCAAGGGTCGCCAACGTCTCCCTCGGCATCTGTTCCGCCATTTCGCAACGGACCCCGCCATATGGTCCGACGAGGACCTGGAGCTCTTTCTAGCTCCGTTGCGTGATCCGGCCGTAGCCCGCGCCGGATCCGCCCTCTATCGCCGCTTCATCCAGCCCGAAGCCCTCCGAATCTTCAGCGGCTCCTATCAGGGCACCCGGCTGACGACACCGACGCGCCTGCTCATCGGGGCAGACGACCCCGTCGTACGTCCCGAGTTCCTCGGCGAGCACGAGGCGCACGCGAACAACCTCGCACTGGACGTCGTCGACGGCGCCTCGCACTGGATCGTGGACGAGCGCCCGGACGTCGTGCTGGAGCGAGCGCTGCAGTTCTTCGCGACGACCTGAGGGCACCGTCCCGCTGGTGACCGGCGAGACTGTCCCCATGGCCCACGACGTCGAGCTCGCGCAACGACTCCGTGACGTCTTGGTCAGCGAACCCGGGCTGACGGAGAGGCGCATGTTCGGTGGACTGGCGTTCCTGATCCACGGCAATCTGGCAGTGAGCGCCAGCAGCAAAGGCGGCTTGCTGCTGCGCGTCGATCCCGCCGCAACCGAGTCGCTGGTCAATGAGGTCGACGTGCGCCGCTTCCGCATGCGCGGACGCGAGATGGATGGCTGGCTGCACGTCGATGCCAGCGCGGTGGACAACGACGATCACCTTCGCCGCTGGGTGCGTCACGGCGTCGCCTACGCCCGCTCTCTCCCGCCGAAGTAGGGCCGGAGAATCATGAGCAGAAGCCTGTCCGTACGACTGCAGACCGTCGTTGACGCGCTCCCCCTGCGGGACGGCATGCGAGTGCTGGAGATCGGCTGCGGCACGGGGGCCGCAGCTCGTGAGGTCGCGCGGCGGGTCGGGCACGGCCATGTGCATGCCATCGACCGTTCGGCCAAGTCGATCGCCATTGCGGTGGCGGGGTCGCAGGCGGAGATCGGAGCCGGCCGGCTGAGCTTTCAGCAGATCGCCGTCGAGGACTTCGAGTTGCCGGAGGGCGAACCTCGATTCGATCTCGCCTTCGCATGTCGGGTGGGCGCGTTGGATGGCCGCCACCCGGCAGCAGGACAGCGGGCGCTCGATCGGATCGCCGCAGCGCTGACGCCGACCGGACGGCTGCTCATCGACGCAGGAGACCCGCTTTCCGAGGTCCGGCTGCCGCGCCGATCTGAGCGTTGAGCCGCGTCCTGGGCGCATACGCCGAGCGGTCAGCGCACGTTGACGTCATCGGCGCCGGCGTCGTATCTGAGCGTGTCATCCGGCGCGGACGGCTGCGGAGCCGTCGCTTCGTTCTCGGCGCGCTCCCAGTCGCGGCCCGAACGGGTCGTGGCGAGCAGCCCGGCGAGACCGGCGAGCACCCAGGGCACCGGAAGCAGCCAGCGAACGTCGTCACCGCCCACCACGTCGCTCTGGATCAGCGCCCACACGACGACGAGGCCGAGGAAGGCGACACCCATCACGAGCTGGCCGATGTTGACCGGGTGGCGCGCGGACCGCAACATGCTGTTCTCCTTCATGAGTGGGTCACCTCGATCTCGCCGACTCCGAGTTCGGCGTCGATGCTGACAGCGGGGACGTCCTCGCCGCCGTCGTAGCTGCGGGTGAGGCCGACATCGATTCCGTCGGAGTGCTCACCGAAGACGCCGACGTCGCCCGGCCCGTCCACCTGCGCCACCACCCGGGCGTCCATATCGGTGGGCAGGATGATTTGCAGGAAGCCGACGCCGCCCTCGACCCGGATCGTGCGTCCGTCCAGGTTGGCCGGATCGGTGATGCTGCGAAGGTCGAGCACGAGCTCCCCGGCGTCGATGCGGTACTCAGGGCTCACCTCCGATGCCGAGGTGGGTGTCTCGCGGAGGTTGTCGCCGTCCCACCGGTCAGAGATCGTTGCCGCCACCAGGATCACGGTCGCCACCAGACCGGCGAGGATCAACCCACCGGCGCGGCCGAAGAACGAACCCAGCACGAGCATGATGCCGATGAGTCCGACCGGGAGCGCGGCATAGGCCGAGTCGGGTACCGCCACACCAGCGAGATCGACCATGCCGAGCAGGCCGGCGCTGAAGGCCACCAGCGCGAGCGTGAACCAGAAGAGGATCGGCCCCCTGCGACGCGGATCGCTGGTGCGCCTTGCAGTGCGCGAGGTCGAACCACCGAGTGGAGGCGCGTCCCCGGGATGGCCGCCTGCCGTGGCAGCGTAGGCCGAGGGGTAGGAAGCAGTCGCGCCGGGCGGAGGAGCGGCTTGGTTGCTCGCCGCCCGTCCGCCCACGCTCAGCAGGACAGCTGCCACCACGCCGACCACAGCCAGCGGCCATGGGAAGCCGTACCCGCCCCAGGCGTCGCCGAGCAGTGCCAGCACTGCCAGCGCGCCGATGATGATGAGGACCACGGAGCGACTGCGCTCATCGAGCCGCACGACGGCGGACCCGGTGTCCTCCCTGGGCACCAGCAACCAGCAGGCGCCGTAGACGATCAACCCCGCGCCGCCGAAGAAGATGAGCACGACAAAGGCGACGCGCAGGACGATCGGGTCGACGTCGAGGTGTCTGGCGAGTCCGCCGGCCACGCCCGCGACGTGGCGGTCGGTGCTCGACCTGCGGAGGCTGCCGAGATCACGGACCTCCTCGCGGGAGGCTCGTGGGCCCGGGTCGATCCGGGGCGAGGTGGGTGTCTCGGGTGGCGGCGCCGGAGGGTTTGTGGACATGAGTCGAGCCTGCGCCGTCCACGGCCGCGCCACCATCGGGGACGGCCCTGATATCCGCCCGACCACAGGCATGGGGGGTCAGGGGTCGACCGGGGTCGAACCTCATGGTTGGCCGCCATGGTTTGTGTGACGATCGTGTACTGATGAGCACCGCACGAGTCGACGTCCGCCGCGCGTACCGGGACACGCGGCAACCGTTGATCGGTGGGGTGGCCATGGGCCTGAGCCGCCACCTCGCGGTGCCGGTGCTCTGGCTGCGGGTTGGTTTCGTGGTCACCGCGGCGATGAGCGGCCTGGGCATCGCCCTGTACGCCGGCTTGTGGCTCGTTCTGCCGGCTGACGCGCGGTTCGACGATGCGCCACCGGGACTGGCGAGCGCCACCCGGGGTGGTCGTCGCCCGGGAACGCTGCGCCGCATGGTGGATGCGGGTCCGGCGATCGCCTTGATGGCGCTGGCCTTCGGGGCCATTCTGCTCATCCAGGCGGTGCTCGGCCGTGGCGCGGTCTTCTGGCCGATGGCCATCGCAGTGGCCGGAGTCGCCTTGCTGTGGCGCCAGGCCGACGAGGTACAACGGGAGCGTTGGCTGGACTCCAGCGGTCGGCTCGACCCGGTACGAGCGGTCTTCGGCCGGGGCGGCTGGGCAGCCTATGCGCGGGTCGCGCTCGGTGTGGCGCTCGTGCTGGCCGCGCTGGCGTTGTTCAACCTCCGCAGTGGCTCGTTCGCCATGGCGCGCGACGTCACCGCCGCCGCACTCCTGACTCTGGTCGGGTTCGGCATCGTCGTCGGCCCCTGGTTCTATCGGCTCGCCACCGACCTCTCCGCCGAGCGCGCCGAGCGGGTGCGATCGCAGGAGCGGGCAGACGTCGCAGCCCACCTGCACGACTCGGTGCTGCAGACGCTGGCCTTGATCCAGCAGAACGCCGACAACGGCTCCGTCGTCGCCCGCCTCGCGCGGTCACAGGAACGCGACCTTCGGGCATGGCTGTACGCAGGGGAGTCGACAGACGAGCGCACCGTGGCCAGTGCGCTGCGCCTGCTCGCCGCTCAGGTCGAGGACGCTCATGGCGTGTCCGTCGAGGTGGTGACCGTGGGCGACTGCGACCTGGTCGAGCCGATGCGTCCGGTGGTCGCAGCGGCTGGCGAAGCCGTGACCAACGCCGCGAAGCATGCCGGCACCGGCCACGTCGACGTGTACGCCGAGGTCTCGGCGGAGTCGGTCGACGTCTTCATACGTGATCGCGGCGTCGGCTTCGACCCACAAGCAGCGGCTGCGGACCGACACGGCATCCGCGACAGCATCGTCGGACGGATGGCCCGGCATGGCGGTTCTGCCGAGATCCGCTCCACACCTGGCGAGGGCACCGAGGTACGACTGCGCCAACCTCGGCGGCCGCGGCCGACTGAGCACAAGGAGAGCAGCGATGGCTGACCGGTCCCCTCCCGCCGTGAGCGTCGTGATCGTCGACGACCACGCCATGTTCCGAAGCGGGGTGCGCTCCGAGCTCGGGGACGCCGTCGATGTGCTGGCAGAGGCCGCGGACGTCGACGAAGCCGTCGCGGCGGTCGCGGCGCATCACCCCGATGTGGTGCTGCTGGATGTGCACCTGCCCGGAGGCGGTGGGGTCGAGGTCATGCGGCAGTGCCAGCGCCACGGGCACTCACCGAACACCCGCTACCTCGCGGTCTCGGTGAGCGATGCCGCCGAAGACGTCATCGCCACCATTCGGGGCGGAGCACGCGGCTACGTCACCAAGACCATCACCCGTGCGGAGCTGGTGTCAGCGGTGCGCCGGGTCGCAGGCGGGGACGCGGTCTTCTCCCCGCGGCTGGCCGGCTTCGTCCTCGATGCCTTCGCGGGCTCCATCGACGTTGCGGCGGTCGATGAGGACCTGGACCGCCTCACCGAGCGGGAGCGGGAGGTCATGCGGCTCATCGCCCGCGGCTACTCGTACAAGGAGGTGGCCCGCGAGCTGTTCATCTCGATCAAGACCGTGGAGACACACATGTCCAGCGTGCTGCGCAAGCTGCAGCTCTCGTCGCGTCACGAGCTCACGCGATGGGCGTCGGACCGGCGGTTGCTCTGAGGGAGCCCCGACACAGCTCCGAGCGGCTGGGGTCCTCCCCTGGACACAAGCGTGTCCCCATCAACCGGGAAGGGCCGATGGGGACAGGGCTTGGCCCTACTTGATCTCCGACCGCAGCAGCATGACGACGCCGACGGTCAGCGGAACGACCAGCCAGAACACTGAGGTCACGCCGAGCTGTGCCCACTGCTCCCCGCTCAGGGCGTCACCGTTGAACAGCGCTCCCTGGGCGTAGTTGAAGTCGACCCACGGCTGCACATCTGCGAACCACTCCTGGTTGGCGGCCAGAACCGCACTCAACGTCGGTAGCAGCAGGGAGTAGACGAAGTACGCCACGATCGCACCAGCAGAGTTGCGGATCAGAACTCCGAGCATGAAGCCGATCAGCAGTCCCAGGATGTTCGCCAGCACGATGTTGAGCGCCCCGGTCACGCCGATGTCCCACACCGTGTCGACACCTGCGATGGCCGACCCGACGAGATTGCCCACCGCACCGACGGCGAATGCGAGCGCCATCGACGCGACGGCGATGCCCACGGCCACGATGGCTTTGGCGAGCACCACTCGGCCCCGGTGCGGGGCGAGCGTGAACGTGGTGAGCCCTGAGCGCTGACTCCACTCTCCGGTGACGGACAAGATGGCGATCATCGGCAGGATCACCGCCATCGGGAAACCGATGGCGGCGGCGAAGCTGTCGTATACCTGCTCATCCTCGGGCGCGAAGACGATCACCGCTGAGGTGGCCAGCAGCGCCGCCAGCCCGATACTCGCGAGCATCCAGAAGCCTGCCCGGGTGTCGAAGGACTTCCGCAGCTCGACCGCGACGATGCGCGACAGCGGAATCGGTGCTGGTGGCGCCGTGCGCACCCGCGACGGCACCAGGGTCTCGGAGGCGAGCGTTGTCATGCGGCTACTCCTTCGCGTGAGGTGTCTGCGGTCAGGTCGAGGAACATCTCCTCGAGGCCGGCGCCGTCGGCGGCCCTGAGCTCCACCAAGGCGACGTCGGCTGCGCGTGCGAGCTGTCCCACCAGCTCGGGCTCCGCCTCGACGCGCAGGGCGCCGACGGCGCCAGTCGAGGTGCTCGGCGTGAAGAGCACGCCTGAGTCGGTGAGGGCACGGCGGAGCGCTTGGACGTCGGGGGTCCGGACCAGCGTGCCGGCGGCATGCAGCAGTTCCGTCTTGTTCCCCTGGGCGACGATCCTGCCGTTGCCGATCACCACGAGGTCATCGGCGATGACCTCGATCTCGTGCAGCAGGTGTGAGGAGAGCAGAACGGTCGCGCCGCGGTTGGCGTATCCGCGCAGCAGGTCGCGCATCCACCGGATCCCGGCAGGGTCGAGACCATTGGCCGGCTCGTCGAGGATGAGTACGTCGGGCTCACCGAGTAGGGCAGTGGCGATGCCCAGGCGCTGGCGCATCCCCAGCGAGTAGTCCCGAACCCGCCGGCCGGCCTCGGTGGGCGTCAGGCTCACCAGCTCGAGCATGTCCTCCACACGGCTGGCTGGCAGACCCATCATCTTCTGCGCCACGGTCAGGATCTCGCGGCCGGTGCGGCCTGCATGCTGTGCTGAGGCGTCCAGTAGCACGCCGACCTCCAGGCCTGGGTTCGGCAGGTCGGCGAACCGACGCCCGCAAACCCGCGCGGCGCCGGACGTGGCGGGCGTCAGGCCCACCACGATGCGCAGTGTCGTGGACTTCCCGGCGCCGTTCGGCCCGAGGAAGCCGGTCACCCGACCGGGTTCAGCGGTGAAGGTGACATCGTCGACGGCGGTGAAGGCGCCGTACTTCTTGGTGAGAGACTCGACTTCGATCATGCTGCTGAGCCTGGTGCCCGACCGGCCCCGCTGACATCAGGGATGCCGCCCAGTCGCACCCCGGTCTTGAACGGCTCGCCCTCTCAGGGTTGCCCTGAGGGCGGCCGCCGCACCGCCTGCGCGACGATACGTCCGTGAGCGTGCA
>DASQMN010000244.1:0-2816 GCA_035645475.1 Nocardioidaceae bacterium | reverse complement strand
GACGCGTGGGACGTCCTGGCCGACGCCGGCCTCGCCGACAGCACGGTGCCTGTCACGTACATGAACTCCTCAGCCGACATCAAGGCGTTCTGCGGGCGCGAGGGTGGCGCCGTGTGCACGTCCTCCAACGCGCGTACGGCCCTGGAGTGGGCGTTCGAGCGCGGTGAACGGGTGCTCTTCATGCCGGACCAGCACCTCGGGCGCAACACCGCTGTGCTCGAGCTCGGGCTGCTTCTCGACGACTGCGTCGTGTACGACCCGCACCGTCCTGGTGGCGGGGTGACGCCGGAGCAGCTGCGGGATGCGCGCATGGTGCTGTGGCGTGGCCACTGCTCCGTGCACGGGCGTTTCACGGCTCAGTCGGTGGAGGACGTACGCGAGCGGGTGCCCGGCGTCAACGTGCTGGTACATCCCGAGTGCCGCCACGAGGTGGTCACCAAGGCCGACCTGGTCGGCTCGACCGAGTTCATCATCGCCGCGCTGGAGTCCGCCAAGCCCGGTACGAGCTGGGCCATCGGCACCGAGCTCAACCTGGTGCAGCGGCTCGCCAAGGCGCACCCCGACAAGCAGGTCGTCTTCCTCGACAAGAGCGTGTGCTACTGCTCGACGATGAACCGGATCGACCTGCCCCACCTGGTGTGGGCGATGGAGAGCCTGGTCGGCGGGCGTGTCGTCAACCGCATCGACGTCGATGCGGACACAGCGCACTGGGCCAAGGTGGCGTTGGACCGCATGCTGGCGCTTCCAGCACCCGCACCTCGAACCTGATCCTCAGCTCAAGCCGGGCGCTCCCCACAGCGCCATCCAGCGCCCCAGCTCAGGCTCCAGCGGTACGTCGGAGGCGATCAGCCCGCGGGCCTGCAGCTCCAGTGAGTTGTCGCGGCGTTCGCCGCCCAGCGGCGCGAACGGGTAGAACGAGCCCCGCTTGTAGAGGTAGACCAGACCGAGAGGGCGGCCGGACGCGTCGGCGAAGCCGACCACGGAGCACAGCAGTGACGGGCCGAAGCCCTGCTCCTCCAGCGACCGGTTCACCGCGTGCAGCTCGGTGACGAGATCAGTGACGCTGCCCGGGTCCTGGCGGCAGGTCAGCCAGGTGAAGCCGAACCCGTCGGTGGTGCGTTCGACCGGCTTGCCCCCGTCGGCGTCAAGCAGCTGCTGCACGTCTGCCTGGACGTTGGCGAACGCTGCCCCCTCGTTCTCGCGGTAGCAGACCGAGCCGACCCCGGTGGGCTGGAAGCCGGCTCCTGCCTCCAGGGTGAGGGCTGCCTGAGGGACCGCGAACAGCGCGTCGAGGTCAGGAGCCTTCGGCTGTGAGCGACCGAGCAGCGAGTCCCACAGACCCATCAGAGCGGCCGGCCCAGCTGCGCCGACACCTTCGCCAGCTGCTCGAGCCTGGTCTCCAGGGGCGGGTGGGTCGCGAACAGCGACGACACCGGACGTCCCTTGATCGCGGGTGTGAAGAAGAAGGCGTTCATCGACTCGGCCGCACGCAGGTCGCGGGTCGGAATGCGCGCCATGTCGCCGGAGAGCTTGGTCAGCGCGGAAGCGAGCGCGGAGGGGCGACCGGTGAGGAGGGCGCCGCAGCGGTCCGCCGACAGCTCGCGATAGCGCGAGAGCGTACGCGTCAGCAAGAAGCTGATCACGTACACGAGGATGCTGACCAGCCACACGATCACCCAGACTGGCACCCCGTTGTTGTTGTTGCGGTTGCCCCCGCCCAGGTACAAGCCCCACCGGGTGATGAAGCCCGCCATCAGCCCGAGCGTGGACGCCACCGTCATGACGGCGACGTCGCGGTTGGCAACGTGGGCCAGCTCGTGGCTGAGCACTCCTTCGAGCTCCTCGGCGTCGAGGCGGCGCAAGATGCCGGTCGTAACGCACACGACCGCATGGTCTGGCGTGCGCCCGGTGGCGAAGGCGTTCGGCAGGTCGGTGTCGGCAACGGCGACCCGCGGCTTGGGCATGTCGGCCAGGGCGACCAGCCGGTCGATCATGCCGTGCAGCTCAGGGGCCTGCTCGGGAGTCACCACGCGCGCTCGCATGACCTTGAGGGCCAGCGAGTCGGAGAAGTACCACTGTCCCCAAGCCATGCCGATCACGATGATGAAGCCGAACGCCAGCCCGGACTGGCTGATCAGGAACGCAGCGAAGCCGAGGTACAGCGCCACCAGCAGCAGCCCCACGATGCCCATCCGCCAGGTCAGACCTGAGTCGCTCTGAAACCTCGTCCTGGCCATGACTGCCTCGTCCTCCTCGGCGACCGCAGCTCCGTGGATCGGCGCTGTCTGGCGTGCTCCCCCAGTACAACGCTGGAAGGCGCAGCGACGTTCCGCTCAGTCGGGAACCAGTCCCTCCGCTCCGAGCAGCTCGCGGACCTCCTCGATCGAGGCGTCCGCCGGCGGCAGGATCAGGTCGGAGTCGTGGAGAACGTCCTCGGCGAGCGGCGTCCCCGAGCGGCGTACGGCATCCAGCAGCGCGCCGAAGGCGAGCGTGAACGCCTCGGCGTCACCGCTGGCGACAGCTGACTCAACCTCGGCGTCGAGCGCGTTCAGCCCGTCGAGCTGCTCGTCCCCTACCTCGACCTGCCCCTCACCCATGATGCGGACGATCATGCCCGGTCCTCCCGCTGCACGGGCTGCTCCGTGGCTTGCGGCGAGGTCGGCGACGAGCCGTCCTCCAGGGCCGGACGCGCACTGCCGGCGCCGAGCTGCTGCTTCATCGCCGCCAGCTCGGAGTCGACCTCCGACGTCGCCGACAGCGCGTTGAGCTCCCGGGCGATGTCGTCCTGACCAGTGCTGGTGACGTCGTCGAGCGCA
>DASQMN010000243.1:0-10514 GCA_035645475.1 Nocardioidaceae bacterium | reverse complement strand
GACATCGCCCAGGCGCTGTATGAGGAGGCGGTCTACGACGACCAGGGGACGCTGGTCACCGGCTCCTTCGTCGACTACCTCGTGCCCAGCGCGCCGGACCTGCCGAGCTTCGTCACCGCCAACACCGAGACGCCGTCGATCTCCAACCAGCTCGGCGCCAAGGGTGTCGGCGAGGCGGGCACCATCGCCTCGACTCCCGCCATCGTCAACGGCGTGCTCGACGCTGTACGCCACCTCGGTGTGCGCGACATCGACATGCCCCTGTCACCGCATCGGGTGTGGCAGGCGCTGCAAGGCAGACCGATGACCGAGGCGGCGGTGCCGGATGCGATGGGTCCAGAGGTGCTTGCGTCGAGCCAGAACTCCAGCGGCAACCCCACCGGTCAGTCCTCGAACGGCGCAGACGGGAGCGCCCGATGATCCCGGCAGCCTTCGACTACCACGCCCCGACGACCGTGGAGGAGGCCCTGCAGCTGCTCGCCACCTCCGGTGACGACGTCAAGATCCTCGCCGGCGGGCAGAGCCTGATCCCCGTTCTGCGGCTGCGGCTAGCTGCCCCCGAGGTGATGATCGACCTCGGCAAGATCACCGAGCTCCGCGGCATCCGTGACGACGGTGACGCCCTGGTCATCGGTGCCATGACGCCGCACTCCGAGGTGGCGTCCAGCCCGTTGGTGCGACAGCACGCGACCGTGCTGGCCGAGGCCGCGGAGACCGTGGCCGACCCCCAGGTGCGGCACCGCGGCACCTTCGGCGGCGCGCTCGCGCACGCCGATCCGGCAGGGGACCTGCCCGCACCGGTGCTCGCGCTCGGCGCGGAGCTGGAGATCGCCGGGCCGGGCGGGCGGCGTACCGTCCCCGCGGCGGAGTTCTTCGAGGGACTCTTCGCCACCGCGATCGGCGAGGACGAGATCCTGACCCAGGTGCGCGTCCCCAAGCACACCGGCTGGGGCGGGCACTACGAGAAGTTCACCCGGGTGGCGCAGCAGTGGTCGATCGTCGCGGTAGCGGCCGCCGTACGCGCCGAAGGCGGCTCGATCGCCGAGGCCCGCGTGGCCCTGACCAACATGGGCGCCGTGCCCATCCGTGCCCACGCGGTCGAGCAGGCTCTGCAGGGGCAGCCCGCCACCGCGCAGTCAGTGGCGGCAGCCTGCGCGGCCGCCGCGGAGGGCACCGACCCGCCGACCGATCTCAACGGTGACGCCGACTACCGCCGCCATCTCGCCGGAGTCCTCACCCGGCGAGCGGTACTGGCCGCCGCAGGCGCCTGACGCCTGACGCCTGACGTCAAGGAGAGCGCCGATGCAGCTCAGCCATCGCTTCACCGTGCCCGTCTCGGTCGAGGAGACCTGGCGGGCCTTCAACGACCTCGAACAGGTCGCCCCGTGCTTTCCCGGCGCGACGCTGACCTCGACGGACGGCGACACCTTCACCGGGACGGTCAAGGTCAAGCTGGGTCCCATTTCCATGCAGTACACAGGCACCGGCACCTGGAAGGAGCGGGACGAGGCGGCTGGCCGCGCGGTCATCGAGGCCCGCGGCAAGGACAAGCGTGGCAACGGCACCGCCTCGGCCCTGGTCACGGCACAGCTCAGTGCGGATGGGACCGGCACGGTGGTATCCGTCGACACTGACCTGAGCGTGACCGGCAAGCCGGCGCAGTTCGGACGCGGCGTCATGCAGGACGTCAGCGACAAGCTGCTCGGGCAGTTCGTCACCTGCTTGAGCGAGAAGCTCGGCGCTGAGGAGACGCTGGCCGAGACGCCGATCGCCGATGCGGCCGCCAGCGCCTCCGCCGTCACCCCTACGGCGACCTCAGACCCACCGCCACCTGCTGCCGCGCTCGATGCATCGTCAACCGCAACTGCCGAGCCGAGCCCGCAGCCGGGGTTGGCCGGCACCTTCACCCCCGGCTCGCCTGCGGGTGAGGTGCAGCTCGACCTGCTGAGCACCGTGCTGCCGGTGCTGGCCAGAAGGTATGCGGCACCGGCGCTCGGAGTGATCGTCGCCTTGCTGGTGCTGCTCCGCCTTCGCAGGCGCTCGCGCTAGGCCGCCCGATCTGGCCGGTCCGCCGGTACGGGTCAGGTCAGCCGGCCGACGGCGGCGACGATGATGCCGGAGTTCTCGCACACCCACTGCGGGTCGTCGCCGAGCTCGGGGGTGATCTGCAGGTCGTGCTCGTTGAGGGAGTCGCACGACGAGCATCGCGGCCACCGGCCGATGGTGTCCTGCACGGCGTCCTGGACGTCCTGGGCGACGAGCCCGAGGACGTACGCGGCTCCCTCGGGCCACTGCGAGAGCCACCAGCGTCGCTCGCTCAGTGACCGCTCCAGCATCGACACCACGAGAGGCTGCGCGAGCCCACGTGCGGCGAGGTCATGGAGTACCAGCGCTCGGGCCGCAAGGAGCGGGTCGTCCGGCGCGGAATCCGTCTGTGGCCCCGGAACGGGATCGGAGTCAGCGGGTGTCATCGACGTCGATTGTCGCAGGGCATGATGCGCTGGTGACCGAGATGGACGATGTCGAGGCGCACGAGGTCGGGCGGCGCGATACCGGGCCGCTCGATACCGGGTTGCTCGATGTGGTGGTGCTGCACGCCGCCGACGCCGAGGCGGCCCAAGCCGGCGGGGCCGACCGCCTCGAGGTGCGCGGGCGCCCGGACGACGGTGGGCGCAGCGCCGAGCCCGCCACCGTGTCCTCCGTCGTACGAGCCACTGACCTTCCCGTCCGCGTGGTCCTGCGGCTGTCCGATGGATACACCACGACCGGGGGAGAGGCGGCCAGGCTCATCGGTCTGGCATCGGACTATCTGGCCGTGGGAGCCGAGGGTGTGGTGCTGGGCTTCCTGGACGCGAACCTCGAGCTGGACCTGCAGGTCATCGACGCGCTGGTGAGCCCACTGCGGAGCGCGCCGTGGACGCTGTCGCGAGCGGTCGACTCGGTGCTGGACGCCGACCGGGCGTGGCGGCAGCTGGTCGGTCTGCCGGGGCTGACCGCCGTGCACACCGCCGGCTCGGCACTCGGGCTCGACGCCGGGCTGGACGACCTGTGCCGGCGAGCCTCGTCCGACCCTGCGGTCGCGCGGCTGGTGCTGGCGGGGGGAGGGCTGCGTGCGGAGCACGTGCCCTGGCTGGTGCAGTCCGGGGTGCGCCAGCTGCACCTCGCCGAAGCTGTCCGCCCCGGCGGCACCTTCGGTCGTTCCTACGTCGACGCAGGCCTCGTCCGCTCCTGGCGCCTCCTCCTGGACGACTCCATCGGCCGCCGGACCGGCCACGCGAACTCGTGAGCCTCCTCATCGACCCGCCCACCTGGCCGGCCTGGGGATCGCTGTGGTCCCACCTGGTCAGCGACGTGGGCACCGACGAGCTGCACGAGTTCGCCCAGCGCGCCGGTCTGCCGGCCCGGGCCTTCCATCTCGACCACTACGACGTGCCCGCGCGGGCGTACGAAGACCTCGTCGCCGCGGGCGCACGACCGGTGCCGAGCCGCGTGCTGGTCGAGACGCTCGTTCGTACCGGTCAACGGCGGCGCAAGGCCGAAACGCCGCGTCCTCGCCGACCGGGAAGCCGGCTGCTGCGTCCACCGCGGCTGCGAGGCGGTGACGAGGTGGCTGTGGTGGCGCCGGCCGGCCCGGTGCCGGCGGCCCGGCTCGACCGCGGGCTGACGGTCCTGCGCTCGTGGGGCCTGCAGGTCCACGTCGGCGAGCACGTGCTCGGCACGCATCCGCGGCTGGCCCACCTCGCGGGCACCGATGCCGAGCGGGCCGCCGACCTGATGCGGGCCTGGTGCCGACCCGAGGTGCGGGCCGTCTTCGCCGCCCGCGGTGGCTCCGGCGCGCACCGGCTCATCGAGCTGCTCGACTGGGACCGGATGATCGCGGCCGGGCCGCGGATCCTCGTCGGCTTCTCCGACATCAGCGCGCTGCACGAGGCAGTGGCCGCCCAGCTGGGAGTCGTCAGCGTGCACGGCCCAGTGGTCGCTTCGCTGGGGGAGGCCCCCGACGTCACGGTGTCCTCCCTGCGTGACCTGCTCTTCGACGCCGACCGGGCGCTGCTGGCCGGCACGCCACTGCTTGCGGGGGCAGCCGACGGTCCGGCCGAAGGGGTCCTGCTCGGCGGCAACCTGGCGGTCCTCGCGGCCTCGTTGGGTTCAGCGTCTTCGCGTCCAGCGGCCGGCGGCATCGTCGTGCTCGAGGACGTCGCGGAGCCGGCGTACAAGGTGGACAGGCTGCTCACCTCGCTGCTGAGGGCAGGCTGGTTCGACGGCGTCCGCGGCATCGCGCTGGGTGTCTTCCACGGCAGCGACGATCCCGCCCAGATCACCGCCGTGCTGACCGAGCGGCTGGCGCCTCTGGACGTGCCTGTGCTCGGTGGACTGCCGGTAGGGCACGTGCCTGACAACAGGTCGCTGCCGTTCGGGGTGCGAGCCCGTATCGACGCCGGCGCGGGCACGTTGCAGGTGCTGGACCGACCTCTGCGCTGACCAGGCTCAGCCGGGGAGCCGGCTGACCTCGTGGGCGATGTTGAGTCTGGCCTGCCGCTCCCAACGCTCCCGTGCCGGCTCGGTGCTGTACAGGTGCGGTCGTTCCAGCAGCGTGCGGAGGACGGCGGCCCGCTCACGTCCGAAGGTCGTCACCGGAACGGCGGCGTGCTCCCGCTGGATCTCCTCGGCGTACTGGGCGTACCGGCCGGCCGGCGCACCCAGCACGGCCAGATCGGCGTCACACAGCACCATGGCGTCGCGGTCCCCACCGGGGTCGTGCGTGGCGGTGATGCGTACCAGCCGGGCCACCGCAGCTGGGTCAGGGACCCGCCCCTGCAACCTGTCCTGGGCCAGCAGCGCCGACTGCTCCTCGTTGTCGCCGGCCCCCACCTGGTACACCGCGTCGTGGAACCAGGCGGCCAGCTTGACGGTGGCGGGGTCGTCGGCGAGGGCGCCGAGCGCGTCGACCGCCTCGAGAACGTCGAGCAGGTGCCGGCCGTCGTGGTAGACGCGCTGCGGTTCGGCGTATCGGCCGATCAGCTCCTCGCCGAGCTCGAGGGCGTCGGGCAGCGTGTTGACCCAGCGGCGCCGCAGCTCCTCGGTGAGATCCACCGGGGCATCCTCGCATCCACCACTGCCCGGCGCCGGACGCCGGTGTGGCCGCGACGACAGCGTCCGGCTGGCAGCAGCAGCCAGTACCGACGGTCACGGAGAGTGAACAGTTGCGTCTCCATGTGACCGACACGCCTCGCAGATCCCCGGACGAGCGCTTTGCGGGAGTCATTCTCGTAGGTGAGGTGGTCAGATGTCGTCAACGGCCTGCAGCTGTATCGCCCAGTGGCGCACACAGGAGACAGACGTCGCGGAGCGCTGGCAGATCCAGGTGGTCGACCCGGACTGCCCGTGTCATGCCCCGGCGCCGGCCGGTCCACCTGTCTGACCGCTGGCTCGACGACGGCCCTACGAGGCCGGAGCTCGATTCGGTCAGGTCGCCAGCTGCTCCGGCAGCGGCTCGGAGTGCAGCACGCGCAGGGACATGACCGCTCGGGTGAGGCATACGTACAGCCGCCGCAGACCGACGATCCGGTCCGGCTCCCCTGCCGTGATGGCGGCTGGTTCCACCAGGACGACGTGGTCGAACTCCAAGCCCTTGGCGAGTGATGCCGGCACGACGTCGACGCGAGCATCGACGTCCCCGACTGTGCCGAGGATCGCGTGCGGAATGTCCGCAGCGAGCAGCGCCTGCGCCATGCGTGTTGACCAGGCATCAGCGACGATCGCGGCGATCGAGCCCTCGCGCTGCATCGCCGAGCGGATGGCCTGTACCGCGTCCGCGACCGGCGACTCGCTGCTCACGACCGCGAGGTCACCGGGCTCCGCCGGGCGTACGGAGCGGGGCACGCGCAGGTCTGGGGCGATGGTGGGGAGCAGCTGGGTGGCGAAGGACATGACGCTGGCCGGCACCCGGAAACCGGTCGTGAGCTCCTCGATCCGCGCATCGGGCTTGCCGAGATGCCGCATCGCCGTCACCCAGTCGTCCACGGAGACCAGCGACGTGGCTTGCGCCAGGTCGCCGAGCACGGTGACCGATCCAGTCGCACAGCGACGGCCGACCGCCCGCAGCATCATCGGCGAGAGGTCCTGTGCCTCGTCCAGCACCACGTGGGCGGTGCTCGCCGTGCGGTCCAGCGCGTCTGCCGCCTCGTCCACCAGGACGGCGTCGGCGAGCGTCCAGCGGGCGGTGCCCGCAGAGCGCGACGGCTTGGGCCACAGCAGCAAGCGCTGCTCCTCGGCGCTGAGGAGGCCATCGGCGGCGGTGGCGAGAATCTCGGCGGACGACAGCAGCGACCAGACCACGCCGGCCGGGTCCGTCTTCGGCCACACCGAGTCGACGTAGGCGCGGACAGGGGCGCTGCGAGCCACGGCGTCCTGCACCCGGTCGTCGGGAGAGTCGCCGGCGTTCTCCATCTTCACCAGGACGACGTGCGCGAGCCGTTGCGCCAGCATCGTGCGGCCGGCGCCGTAACGCACCTCCCGCTCGCGCAGACCCGCCACGAGCTCGGCCACCTCGTACGCAGGTACCCGCCAGCGGCGAGCGCCGCGGGGCACTACGAGCGCCTCGTTGGGCTCGCGAAGCCGGGCCCACACTGCTCGGCGCACGACCTCCGCCATCCGCTCGTCCCCCTTGAGGCGACTCCGTGCCGCGTCATCGACCGCCCGCACGCGTACCCGCTCGGTGAGGCCGGCGATGCTGCGATGGGTGGCCTCGATCTCGCCCAGAGCCGGCAGCACGTCGGCGATGTAGCGCAGGAAGGAGTCGTTGGGCCCCACCACGAGAACGCCTTGCCGGCTCACCTGGTCGCGGTAGGTGTAGAGCAGGTACGCCGCCCGGTGCAGACCCACGGCGGTCTTGCCGGTGCCGGGCGCACCCTGGACGACGACCGAGGTGGCCAGGTCGGCGCGGACGATGTCGTCCTGATCGGGCTGGATGGTGGCGACGATGTCGCGCATCGGACCGACGCGCGGGCGCTCTATCTCGGTGCGCAGGATGGCGCTGTCACGAGCCTGGCCGGCCTGCAGGTGCTCGTCCTCGTACGCCGTCATCTCGCCGGACTCGAAGCCGAACCGCCGGCGCAGACCCACCCCGTCGGGTGCGGTGGTCGAGGCGCGGTAGAAGGCGCGGCTGATGCCGGCCCGCCAGTCGACCACCATCGGGTCGCCGTGCTCGTCGCTGACGTGGCGCCTGCCGACGTAGAAGCGTTCGGCTCGCGGCTGCGCTGGGTCCTCCCGATCGATCCGCCCGAAGAACAGCGGCACCTCCGGGTCGTCCTCGAGCGCGCGGACGCGGTGCCACAGTGCGGCCTTGAGGTACTCGGTCGAGACGCCGTTGCCGCCCTGGGCGTCCAGTGCGGCCGTACGGCGACGCATGCGGTGCAGCTGCTCGCGGGAGCGCGCGAGGTGACGGCGCTCGGCCACGAGCTCGGTATCGGGGGGGTGGTCTGCGGGCACGACGAAACCTCCGCTGGTCGGCGGGTGGTCGGGGGCCGGATGACTGTACGCCCGTCGGGCCGCCGTGTCATCGGGTCAGCTCGACCCGTACGGATCTATCGACATCTGGGCTGCTCGGGCTGCCGGAATGTCGATAGATCGCGCGCGGGCCGCTATGCCGCGTACGGATGTATCGACATCGGTGCTGCTGCGGCTACCGGATTGTCGACAGATCGCGCTGGGCGGCCCAGGTCCGAGCGCTGTCGCCTCAGACGTCGGCGGCGTCGACGATGCGGTACGCGTACCCCTGCTCGGCCAGGAACCGCTGCCGGTGGGCGGCGAAGTCGGCGTCGACGGTGTCGCGGGCGACCACGGCGTAGAAGCGGGCCGTACGGCCGTCACCCTTGGGCCGCAGCAGCCGGCCGAGCCGCTGGGCCTCCTCCTGGCGTGACCCGAAGGCACCCGACACCTGGATCGCGACGCTTGCCTCGGGCAGGTCGACGGAGAAGTTGGCGACCTTGCTGACTACCAGCAGCGAGATCTCGCCGGTGCGGAACGCCTGGAACAGCCGCTGCCGCTCCTTCACCCCGGTGTCGCCCTTGATCACCGGCGCACCGAGCCGCTCGCCGAGCTCGTCGAGCTGGTCGAGGTACTGCCCGATGACCAGGGTCGGCTCGCCGGCATGGCGCTCGATCAGGTCGGTGACCACCGTGGTCTTGGCCGGCGTCGAGGCCGCCAGCCGGTAGCGCTCCTCCGGCTCGGCGATCGCGTACACCATGCGCTCGTCGTCGCTGAGGGTCACCCGCACCTCGACGCAGTCGGCCGGGGCGATCCACCCCTGCTGCTCGATGTCCTTCCACGGTGCGTCGTACCGCTTCGGTCCGATGAGGCTGAACACGTCGCCCTCGCGCCCGTCCTCGCGCACCAGCGTGGCGGTGAGCCCGAGGCGGCGGCGCGCCTGCAGGTCGGCGGTGAGCCGGAAGATCGGCGCCGGCAGCAGGTGCACCTCGTCGTACACGACCAGACCCCAGTCGCGTGCGTCGAACAGCTCCAGGTGGGCGTACACGCCTTTGCGTCGGGTGGTGACGACCTGGTAGGTCGCGATGGTGACGGGCCGGATCTCCTTGCGCGCGCCGGAGTACTCGCCGATCTCGTTCTCGGTCAAGGAGGTACGGCGCAGCAGCTCGTCCTTCCACTGCCGGGCCGCCACCGTGTTTGTCACCAGGATGAGCGTCGTCGCGCTCGCCTTCGCCATGGCAGCCGCGCCGACGATCGTCTTGCCCGCGCCGCACGGCAGCACCACCACACCGGAGCCGCCGTGCCAGAACGACTCGGCCGCCTGCTGCTGGTACGGCCGCAGCGTCCAGTCCTCGGCCACCAGATCGATCGAGTGGTGTTCCCCGTCGACATAGCCGGCGAGGTCCTCGGCGGGCCAGCCGATCTTCAGCAGCATCTGCTTGAGGTGGCCCCGTTCGGAGGCGTGCACGGCCACGGTGTCGTCGTCGACGCGCTCGCCGAGCATCGGTGCGATCTTCTTCGAGCGGCGGACCTCTTCGAGCACCGCGCGGTCGGTGCTGACCAGCACCAGCGAGTGCACCGGATGCTTCTCCAGTCGGAGCCGGCCGTAGCGGTCCATCGTCTCGGCGACGTCGACCAGCAGGGCATGCGCCACCGGGTACCTGCTCCAGCGCAGGAGCGTGTCGACGACCTGCTCTGCGTCGTGGCCAGCAGCACGGGCGTTCCACAGTCCCAGCGGTGTCAGCCGGTACGTGTGCACGTGCTCGGGTGAGCGCTCGAGCTCGGCGAACGGCGCGATCTCGCGACGACACTCGGCTGCGTCGGGTCCGTCGACCTCGAGGAGGAGCGTCTTGTCGGACTGGACGATGAGTGGGCCCTCGCTCACGCGGTGACGCCTTCCTTGGCAGTGGGCTGGTCGGCTCGCCGGCGAGCGCGATAGGCGGCCACGTTGGCCCGCGAGGAGCACCGTTCGGAGCAGTAGCGGCGGGAGCAGTTCGACGAGGTGTCGACGAAGACCTGGTCGCAACCACCGGCATGACAGACGCCCATGCGCAGCGGTCCCAGGTCGGTCACCAGGGTAGCCAGGCCGAGCAGCGCCTCGGCGGTCAACAGCTGGGCGACGCTGGACGCCCGGTTCGACACGTGCAGGTGCCAGGACTGCGAGTCGTGTCCGGCGATGTACGGGGTGATCGGGTGCTGGCCGAGCAGCTCGTTGAGCAGGCGAACGACCTCTTGCTCCTGCGAGGCGGTGGACGCCTCGAAGACGGGCCGCAGTCCTCGCTGGAGCCGGCGCAAAGAACCGGCGTCGCGGTCACTCAGCTGCGGAATGAGCCAGTCGCGTTCACCGCTCAGCAGCGCTCGCAGCGCGTCGCTGTCGACCAGGTCGGCATTGACGAGCTCGGCCGCTCGCTCGGCGTACCGCACGAAGTCCATCCACCGAGCGTACGGGGTCCGGGAATGAGCGCGGACGTGCCGTACGTAACAGGCGCTTCGAGATGTAGTTCTTACACCCGGCACGTACTATGTAAGAGACAGCAGGAACTGAGACCCTTACAGGGCCATATCGAAGAGGAGCAGTACATGCACAGCGTGCTGGACTGGGAAGCCCGCGAGATCGGGGTGTCCCGCCGCAACGAAGCAAGGCAGTCGATGTTGGTTGCCGCCGCGCGACTGGGCAGCCGCCGCCACCGTCTGCAGGCGCGTCAGGAGCGGGCCGAGGCGCGGCTCGCCGGCAACCCCGTGGACGCTCGCTGAACCGAGAGCTCAGGCCGGGCCGACCCGGCTGACCCGGTGCAGTGCGAAGTCCTGCGTGCGTCCGCTGCGGTGGTCGTGTGCGGTGAGTCGGCCCGCCTCGACCCGTACCGGGTCGACTATGCGCTCGGTCAGCGTGCCGGCTTGGTCCAGATAGGCCAGCCACACCGATACGCCGCTCTGCGCGGCCTCGCGCAGGGCCGCCACCGCGTCGAGCGAACCGCTCCGTCGCAGCTCCGCCCCACCGGCGCCGGGGGGACGGGCGCCCGCCGCCC
>DASQMN010000242.1:0-3243 GCA_035645475.1 Nocardioidaceae bacterium | reverse complement strand
GCTGTTGGCCGAGGCAGGGCTCCCGCCTGGCGTACTCGAGCCGGTCATCGGTGGCCGGGCCAGCGGTCGGACGCTGGTCGAGGACGAGCGCATCGGGGGCGTTCACTTCACCGGCTCGACGGCCACTGGGCGGGCCGTCGCGGCCACGGTCGCCCCCCGGCTGATCCCGTGCGCTCTGGAGCTCGGAGGGCTCAACGCGGTCCTGGTGTTCGACGATGCCGACATCGATCACGCCGCAGGCTGCATCATCGCCGCCGGGACCAGCATCAACGGACAGAAGTGCACCGCCACTCGACGAGTGCTCGTGCACAACTCGGTCGCCGACCGGCTGGTGGATGGGCTGGCCGACCGGATCAGCGATTTGCAGGTCGGCGACCCGGCCGAACCAGCCACTGACCTGGGGCCGCTGGTGACCCCTCGTGCAGTGGCTGCCGCCCGGGACGCCGTCGACTCCGCTCAGCATCGCGGAGCGCGGATCACCGCGTCGTCAACAGTCGGCGACCGTGAGGAGTTCTTCCCAGCCACTCTGCTCGGCGAGGTGCCGCAAGGTGACCCGCTCGGCTCACACGAGCTCTTCGCACCGGTCATCTCGCTCGAACGGTTCACCTCCGATGACGAGGCCTGGGTGCGGGCCAACGCCGGGCCGTACGGCCTGTCTGCTGCGGTGCACACCCGTGATCCCGATCGGATCGCCTCTGCTCCTGACCGTCTCGACACCGGCGTCGTGGGCGTCAACCGCCGTGGCGACGCCGTGGAGCAGGAGCCGCCCTTCGGAGGGCTCGGCGCCTCCGGCAACGGGTTCCCCGAAGGTGGCGAGTTCGTGTACTCGTCCCTGACCTCTCTGCAAGCCTGCTACGGCCAGGAGCTGCCGTAGCTAGTGCTGACGCCGCTGTGCAGCCGCGTCGAGAAGAGCCGTCACCTCCTCGTCGCTCGTAGCCGAGAAGTCCCGGTAGTGACGGCCGACCGCCACGAGTCGCTCGGGGGTCGACACGCACACGACCTCGTCGGCTCCGGTTCCTTTCGGACGCAGGTGTGCCGGTGCGACCGGCGCCGCCAGCAGCACACGCTCTGCGCCGAGGCGTCGAGCCACCTCACATGCCACCCGCGCGGTCGACCCGGTGGCGATGCCGTCATCGACGACGACCGCCGTGCGACCGTCGAGCCTGGCCCGTTCGCGCCCGCGCCTGAGCTGAGTGACCCGTGCCTCCAGGAGGGAACGCTCCCGCGACTCGACCGCCTGCAGCGAAGAGTCGCTGATCCCCGCGTGCGCCATGACGGCACCGTTCACGAGCCGGACCTCACCTTCTCCGATGGCTCCCATCGCCAACTCCGGCTGGGATGGCACTCCCAGCTTGCGGACCACGATCACGTCCAGCGGCGCGTCCAGCGCGACGGCCACCTCGTAGGCAACCGGCACTCCGCCCCGAGGCAGACCCAGCACCACAACGTCTTGGCCCCTGAGGTGTTGGAGGCGCTGCGCGAGCTGTCGGCCGGCATCGGCGCGATCGGCGAAGGCGAACATGTCGCGACATTGTCATGTGCGGGGAGGCGTGCCCAGGTCCTGAGCCGCGCCGTACAGCAACCCTTGTGTCGGCGCTGCGGCGCGTGGGACAGTCCGCAGGGGACGGCGTTAGCCCGTTGTCTTGCGGCGATGGAGGTGCTCATGAGCCTCGACGAGAGCCGGTTGACGGCCGACGTGCCTCCCACGTCAGGGGGTCGCGTCTCGGGCGTACTGGCGTTCAGATGCGGATAACACTCGCGCAGGTCGACGCTGATCTCGGCGACGTCGACGCGAACGTGGACAGAGCGTCGCGTGCCATCGCTGCGGCGACCCGACAGACCACCGACCTGATCCTCTTTCCGGAGCTGCAGCTCACCGGCTACTCGATCGGCGACGTGGACGCCGATGTCTCGCTGCGGCCCGACGACCCACGGATCGAGAAACTGGCCCGGGAGGCGGCTCCGGCCGGCCTGTTGGTCGGCTTCGTCGAGTCGAGTCGGTCGGGACCCCACACGTACAACAGCACCGCGTTCTACCAGAACGGGGAGCTGAGGCACGTGCACCGCAAGCTCTATCTGCCGGCGTACGCGCCGTTCGAGGAGCGCAACCACTTCACCCCAGGCCCGTCAATGCGTGCGTTCCCAGTCGAACCGGACACGCGGATGGGTGTTCTGCTGTGCAACGACGCCTGGCAGCCGCACCTTGCCTTCATTGCGGTACAGGACGGGGCGCGAGTTCTTCTCGTGCCTGCCGCCAGCGCACAGAGTCGCTTCCCCGAGCATTACGACTCCCACGAGTACTGGCATGACATCACGCACTTCTACGGCCGGATGTACCAGGTCTACGTGGTCTTCGTGAATCGTGTGGGCGTCGAGGGGGAGCTGCGCTTCTGGGGTGGCTCGCACGTCATCGACCCGTGGGGCAACGTCGTCGGGGAGGCCGAGCAGCACACCGAGCAGGTGCTCACCGTGGACGTGGACCTCGCCGAGGTACGTCGCCGCAGGCGACAGGTGCCGTTGGTGAAGGAGGCACGACTGGGTCTGCTGCAGCGGGAGATCCGCCGGCTGCTGGAGGAAGGGGGTGATCTGTAGCCGGTGGCGGAGCGCTGCATCAGCCGATGCGCGTCGTCCCTTCAGCTTCGAGCCCCCGTCAGGCAGGCACAGACAGTGCGTCGCAGTGGCGACGCAGCTCCTCGGCAGCGGCGCGCATGGGCTTGGCACCGAACCGTTGAGCCGGGCCCTGAATGCCGAGAATCGCGGTCAGGCCGGTCGGGGACAGGACGGGCCCGGCGATGGCGTTGAGTCCTTCCTCGCGTTCGCCGACCGCCTGAGCCCAGCCGCGCTGCCGGATCGAAGCCAGCTGCTTCTCCAACTCGTGCCGGTCGGTGACCGTCCTCGCGGTGTACGCGGGAAGTGCCTCCGGGAGAGCAGCGTCGGTGTACGCCAACCGAATCTTCCCGGTGGCGGTCGCGTGGGCGATGCTGGACCGCCCCACTTCGGCGACGCTGCGCACCGAGGACGGGCTCTGCACGAAGTCGACCGTGATGGTGCCATCGCGATACGGCACCGACAGCGTGCTCGTCTCGTTGGTGGCCTGCGTCAGCGCCTCCAGGTGCGACCTTGCGCGCTCGCGGATGTCGACTCGTGCGAGCGCAGCATTGCCGAGCTCCACCAGCCTCGGGCCCAGGCGGAAGCTCCCCGTCGCCTCGACCCGGCGCACCAGCTCGTCGCCGGCAAGGGTCG
>DASQMN010000241.1:0-2664 GCA_035645475.1 Nocardioidaceae bacterium | reverse complement strand
ACCCACGAGGAGCCGTACGTCGTCGCGGGCAACGACTTGGTACTGGAGGAAGGCATGGCGTTCTCCATCGAGCCTGGCATCTACCTCGAGGGCCGCTCGGGTGCCCGGATCGAGGACATCGTCGTCTGTACGGCCGACGGTGTCGATCGGTTGAACAACCGGCCACGAGAGCTGGCTGTGCTCGAGAGTTGACCGTCCCGCGCGTCCGATCAGCCCTATCTGCGGCGCTTGCGGCGTTACGGTGGCCGCTGGTTGACGTCGCTGCTCGCCTGTCGCGGCCCACTCGGAGGACGAGACATGAGACTGCGTCGCACGCGCATGCCCTGGGCGTTGCTGCCCGTTCTGGCGGCCCTGGTGGTGCCTCATACCGCGGCCACCTCGACGGCGTCGCTGGTGGATCGAGCGCCTCGAGCGGCCGCCGCCGCGAGCACGACGCCCAACATCGTGCTCGTCACCACCGATGACCAGACCCTGGCTGACCTCTCGAAGATGCCGAAGACTTCCCGTTTCCTCGGCGAACGGGGGGTTAGCTTCACCAACGCCTTGTCACCGCATCCACTGTGCTGCCCGGCGCGGGCGGAGATCCTCACCGGGCAGTACGCGCAGAACAACGGCGTCCGCAGCAACAGCGGCCCCTTCGGTGGCGCGCGGGCGCTGGTCGACCCCGACAACACGCTGCCGGTGTGGCTCCAGCAAGCCGGCTACCGAACAGCGTTCCTGGGCAAGTACCTCAACGGCTACCAGCACGATGACCCGCTGGTCGCGCCTATTGGGTGGGACTCCTGGAACGGCACCTACCGAGGCATCTACGATTACGACGACTTCACCGTCAATCGCGACGGTGTCCTCGAGCGACACCTCGACGAGATGCAGGCTGACGTCTACGCCGACATCACCGGCGACCTCATCACTGAGATGTCAGGTCAACAGCCGTTCTTCATCTGGCAGTCACAGCTCGCGCCGCACAGCCAGCGTCAGCGCAACCGCTGGGTGCCGCCTACCTCCTCGCCTCGCAACAACGGCACGTTCGCCGGGACGCCGCTGCTGTCGGCGTCGTCCCCGAGCTACAACGAGGCAGACGTCAGCGACAAGCCGCTCGCGATCAGCGCCCTTCCCCCCATCACTGAGCTGAGGGAGTACAAGCTCGCCCGGCTGTACCAGGAGCGGTTGGAGTCGCTGCAGGATGTCGACGACGCCGTGGCCCAGCTGGTCGCCGACCTCAAGGAGGCGCGCGAGTACAGCGACACCCTGATCATCTTCACCAGCGACAACGGCTACCTGCTCGGCGAGCACCGCTACCACGGAAAGATCTTCCCCTACGAGGAGTCGGTGCGGGTGCCGCTACTGATGGCGGGGGCGCGAGTTCCCGCCGGAGTGGTGCGCCAGCAGCAGGTGACCCTGATCGATGTCGCTCCCACGATCCTGGACGCAGCAGAGGCGACTCCGGGCCGGCTCTCGGACGGGAGGTCACTGCTCCCGGTAGCGCGCTCGGATGCGGCCAGCGGCTGGAACACAGTGCTGCTGCAGGCGGGTCCGGCTGAGAGCGTCGATGGAGGCGACCAGCCGTTGCCCGATCCTGCGCTGGCGGAGGCCGAGGACACCAACTGGCTGTATCGAGGCGTCCGTACCGCCCGCTACACCTACGTGCGTTATCCGGGCTCCGGTGAGCAGGAGCTGTACGACAACTCCACCGACCCGTGGCAGCTGGTCAATGTGGCAGACGACCCGCGTTATGCCCCGGTGGTTGCCGAGCTGGGACGCCGCACAGCCGAGCTGAGCTCCTGCGCCGGGAACTGCCTGCGGGAGTGGGATCCGGTGCCCGGGCCCGACGTGTCCTGAGGCGGCGCAGGGGCGTTCGAGCATCACCGGAGGCGCGTCGGTCGACCGCTAGGGTCATGGCCGTGGAGGACACCGATCGCACCATCGTGCGGCTGCTCACCCAGGACGGCCGGATGTCGTTCACCGACCTGGGCAAGGCGACCGGGCTGTCCACCAGCGCCGTGCACCAACGGGTACGACGCCTCGAGCAGCGCGGCGTGGTCACCGCGTACGCCGCACGGGTCGACCCGGCCGCCGTGGACCTCCCGCTGACCGCGTTCGTGTCCATCCGGCCGATCGACACCAGCCAGCCCGACGACTCACCTGATCGCCTGCGGCACCTGCCGCAGATCGAGTCGTGCTACTCGGTGGCCGGGGACGAGAGTTACATCCTGCTTGTGCGGGTGGCCAGCCCGCTGGCGCTTGAGGACCTGCTGGCCCAGATTCGGGCCGATGCCAACGTGGCGACCCGCACCACGATCGTGCTGTCCACGCCGTACGAGCACCGGCCCCCCGCACTGTGAGGGAAGGATGAGCACCGATCCTCCGAGCCTGACAGCAGGTTCCGTCGGCGACGTGCTGCTCGAGCACGTCGTGGACGGCTCTCCGGAGCTCGTCGAGGAGTTGCACCCGCTGATCGCCGAGATGGTGCGTGAAGGCGCCGCCCTGGGGTGGATCGAGGTGCCGAGTCGCAGCGAGGTCGGAGAGCTGTTCGCCGACCTCGTGCTGGCGAGCGAGCACGACGATGCAGCGCTCATCGTGCTGCGACGCCGAGGCAGCAGTGAGAGCGCGGGCGAGGCACTGGGCTTCGCGTACTGGACCCGGCGGGAGCTGGAGACCGAGCGG
>DASQMN010000240.1:0-7226 GCA_035645475.1 Nocardioidaceae bacterium | reverse complement strand
TGCCGGGCCACTCTTCCTGCGCTGCCACCGCGGGCCCGGTACTGGCCCCACTATCTCGCTGCCGACCGTCGATTGAGGGCCTGAACGATCCGCCCGGGCTCGAGGGGTCACTCGGCCTCGGTCAGAACCCGACTGCGGCGGTCGGGGCGACGTCAGTGCGCATGGCACGCCACAGCTGCGCGACGGAACCCGGATGGCGTTCCAGTACGAGCCCGGCGCGTTGCAGGGCGACGAGATTGCCGCTCCCGAGGTACGCCGCTCCGAGTGCCTCCACGGGCAGCCGGACCTCGGCCTCCGCCGTAGTCGGCTGCACGGTGGCCTGGCCGCCGTCGTCGGCGTGGATCCGCCACCTGCCCTCGTTCCATGGGGCGGCCTTGTCAGCCACATCCACCACGACGTCGCACGGCGCGCTCCACGCGCGGGCCTGCAACGCGTCCGGTAGATCCACGAGCCGCAGCCACAGGCTGTCGTAGGTGGCCACGTCGGACGTCGCTCTGGGACCTCCTGCCCACAGCAGGAGCGGGTCGTCGACGCCGACGGTGCTGACCTTGACGCTCGCCATCAGGTCGAAGTCGACCAGTCGGCGCAGCAGGGCGAGGCGTGCAGCCGTATCCCCCACGAGGAACGACACCGAGAGCTCCCCGGCCGGCCGGGCACGCTCCCACTTGTGCGTGCGGCGGAACATCGCGAACCCGACGTCCGAGCCGTCTCGCCGGGCGAACAGCACACGCCACGGCTCCTTGTCACGCAGCTCCTCCGGCAGCTGAGTGCAGACCCGGGTGTAATAGCCGAGCTCACCGACCACCGAGCCCATGTCTGCGTTGGCGAGATGGCACTCCCGCATGCGCTTCGGCACGTCGGCATCGGACACCGTGGCCAACTGCGTGGAGACCGCGGCGGCCGAGTCCGCCAGATGCGGCGCGGTCAACGTCGTGCCCCTGCCGAGACTCACCTCCAGCTCCAGCGAGGCCAGGCCGTAGCCGTACCGGCCATAGATGGCCGGCTCGCTCGCATGCAGCGCGGAGACGGAGGTCCCCTCCTCCTCGCGTACCTGCTCGAGGTGATGCCGCAGCATCGCGGTGAGCACACCTTGGCGCCGGTGGTCAGGATGCACCCCCACCCAGGTCAGCCCGGCGCACGGTACCTGCCGGGCGCTACCGTCCGGCCCGGGAACGGCCAGCGTCAGAGGAAAGACGCCATAGACGCCGGGGTAGGTGCCCGAGTCGGAGCCATCCACGTCCGCGGCGAAACGTCGCTCCTCGGAGATACCGATCAGCTGCACCTCCGCAGGCGCCGCAGGGATCTCGGCGAACCAAACGGTCTGATCGGTGGCGACGAAGCGCTGGGCGTCCTTCGCGTGCCCCACGCGGATTCGGTCAGTCATCGTGCCAGCCAACCGCTGGCCGACTGCTTACTCAACTGTTTTGGCAAGGCCTGGCCCACGAGTGCCATATAGGGCGGCCTGGTCTCCTCAGGCGGCTCCCTCAGCCGGACAGCAGCAGGACGACGGTCTCGGCGACGCAGCCGGGCTTGTCCTGGCCCTCGATCTCGATGCTGTGGCGGAAGACCACCTGAGTGCCGGCCCTCACCTGCTGCGCCTCGGCCACGCTCACGTGCGTCCGAATACGGGAGCCGACGGGCACCGGCTGGGGAAAGCGCACCTTGTTGGTGCCGTAGTTCAGCGCCGCGCCGTCCCCGCCCAGCGTGAACACCTGCGAGCCGAGCCAGGGCACCAGCGACAGCGTGAGGTAGCCGTGCACGATGGTGCCGGCGAACGGGCCGGCCATGGCTCGCTCTGGGTCGACGTGGATCCACTGGTGGTCACCGGTGGCGTCGGCAAAGGCATCGACGCGCTCCTGGGTGATCTCCACCCACTCGCTTGCGCCGAGATCCGTACCGACAGCGGCCACGACCTCGTCCGGGCTTTCGAAGACGCGCATGCGGCTCAACCTAGTGGTCGGCTGACCGGCGTGCGTGCTCGCTGCTCCACCCGCTGAGAGAATGGCGCCGTGGTGAACCCTGACTCGATCCTGGCAGCTCCGAAGGTGTTGCTGCACGACCACCTTGACGGGGGATTGCGCTCTCAGACGGTGGTCGACCTCGCTGCCGAGGCCGGTCACTCCTTGCCCACCGAGGATGCCGACGAGCTGGCGTCCTGGTTCGTCGAGTCGGCCGGGTCGGGTTCGCTGGAGCGCTACCTCGACACCTTCGAGCACACCGTCGCGGTGATGCAGCGCGCCGACCACCTCATCCGGGTTGCGGCGGAGTGTGTCGAGGACCTCGCCGCGGACGGCGTCGTGTACGCCGAGGTTCGGTACGCGCCGGAGCAGCACCTCGAGGCCGATCTCACCCTTGACGAGGTCGTCGCCGCGGTCGGCGAGGGTTTCGAGCTGGGAACCCGCCGGGCGGCCGACCGGGGCCACCCCATCGTCGCTCGTCAGCTCCTCACGGCGATGCGGCACCAGGCTCGCTCGCTGGAGATCGCAGAGCTCGCGGTGGCCCATCGCGACGAAGGCGTCGCCGGCTTCGACATCGCCGGCGCGGAGGCGGGTCACCCGCCCACCCGCCACCTCGACGCGTTCGAGTACGTGCACCGGGAGAACGGGCACGTCACCATCCACGCCGGGGAAGGGTTCGGGCTGCCGAGCATCTGGCAGGCGCTGCAGTGGTGCGGCGCCGACCGGCTCGGCCATGGCGTACGCATCATCGACGACGTGCACGTCGACGGCCACGAGGTGACGCTGGGTCGGCTCGCGGCGTATGTCCGGGACACCCGGGTGCCGTTGGAGCTGTGCCCGAGCTCCAACGTGCAGACCGGGGCTGCGGCCTCCATCGAGGAGCACCCCATCGGGCTGCTCACCCGCCTGGGCTTCCGGGTCACCGTCAACACCGACAACCGCTTGATGAGTGGCACCTCGACCACCCGCGAGCTGACCCTTGTCGCCGACGCCTTCGGCCTCGGCCTGAGCGACGTGCGCTGGTTCACGATCAACGCGATGAAGAGCGCGTTCTACCCCTTCGACCAGCGGCTGGCACTCATCAACGACGTGATCAAGCCGGGGTACGCGGCGCTCGACGCCTGAGCAGTCGTACGGGATGCTCGTCGGCCCGGTGAGACGTCAGACGCCGGCGGGGTGCCAGACCGTACGTGTCTCGGTGAACGCGGTGATGCGGCGCAGCGGCTGCTCGCCGAGCCAGTCGTCGGAGCCAGGGCGGAGCACCCGCTTGAGCGTGCCGGCGCCTTCGCGCTCGAGGGTCACCGCGAGCTCGCCGTCGGCGCCGGTGAGGTCGAGCGCGTTGACGTCATCGTGCGAGGCCAGCCAAGGACCGATCTCCGCGGCGTCCCCGGTCAGCAGGTTGACGACCCCGCCGGGTACGTCCGAGGTCGCAAGCACCTCGGCCAGCGTCACCGCCGGAAGGGGGCGGTCGTGCGAGGTCACCACCACCGCCGCGTTGCCCGGCACCAGCACGGGCGCCAGCACGCTGACCAGCCCGAGCAGCGACGACTGTTCAGGCGCCAGTACGGCGACCACTCCGGTCGGCACCGGCACCGAGAAGTTGACGTACGGACCGGCCACAGCGTTGGTCGCACCGGCGACGTTGGCCAGCTTGTCGGCCCACCCGGCGTACCAGACCCATCGGTCGATCGCGGCGTCGACTGCATCCTCAGCAGCGCGCGTCGAACCGCCCTCGGCGTCGCGAACGTCGCTGACGAGCTGCGCGCGGCGGCCCTGCATCATCTCGGCGACTCGGTAGAGCACCTGGCCGCGGTTGTACGCGGTGCGGCCGGCCCAGCCGGTCTGGGCGGCTCGCGCGGCACGCACCGCGTCCCGAGCGTCCTTGCGGGAGGCCTGCGCGACGTTGGCCAGGAACCCGCCATCGGCGCCGGTCACGGCGTAGGTACGCCCCGACTCGCTGCGAGGGAAGGAACCACCGATGAAGAGCTTGGCGGTGCGCCGGACCGACGGCCGCGCGGACTTCGACGTCGCGTCAGGCAAGGTAACCAGCCAGCCCGTGCCGACCACCCTCGCGGCCGTATCCAGACTCCTTGAAGCCCCCGAACGGGCTCGCCGGGTCGAACTTGTTGAAGGTGTTGGCCCACACCACTCCGGCCCGCAGCCGGTCGGCCATCCACATGATGCGCGAGCCCTTCTCGGTCCAGATGCCCGCGGACAGGCCGTACGGAGTGTTGTTGGCCTTGGTCACGGCCTCGTCGGGCGTACGGAACGTCAGGACGGACAACACTGGGCCGAAGATCTCGTCCCGGGCCACCCGGTGCGCCTGCTGCACGCCGGTGAAGATCGTGGGCGCGAACCAGTACCCCTGCGAGGGCAGCTCGCACGCCGGCGACCAGCGCACAGCGCCCTCGGCCTCGCCCGCGTCGGCCAGGGCGGTGATGCGGTCGAGCTGCTGAGCGGAGTTGATGGCGCCGACATCGGTGTTCTTGTCCAGCGGGTCGCCAACTCGCAGCGTGCGCATACGGACTCGCAGGCGCTCGATGAACTCCTCGTGCAGGGCCTCGGCGATGAGCAGCCGCGAACCCGCGCAGCACACCTGGCCCTGGTTGAAGAAGATGCCGTCGACGACGCCCTCGACCGCCTCGTCGAGCGGGGCGTCGGCGAAGACGATGTTGGCACCCTTGCCGCCGAGCTCGAGCGTCAGCCGCTTGGGGGTGCCGGCAACGGCGCGGGCGATCTGTCGCCCCACCTCGGTCGACCCGGTGAAGGCGACCTTGTCGACTCCGGGGTGCTCCACCAGGGCGGCCCCGGTGCTGCCGTCGCCGGTGACGATGTTGACCACACCGGGCGGCAGATCGGCCTGCTGGCACACCTCGGCGAACAGCAGCGCACTCAGCGGCGTCGTCTCGGCGGGCTTCAGCACCACCGTGTTGCCGCAGGCCAGCGCCGGAGCGACCTTCCAGGCCAGCATCAGCAGCGGGAAGTTCCACGGCACCACCTGGCCGACGACGCCGACAGGTCGTGGGTCGATGCCGAACCCGGCGTACGCCAGCTTGTCGGCCCATCCGGCGCAGTAGAAGAACCACTGGCTGGCCAGCGGCACGTCGACGTCGCGGCTCTCCTTGATCGGCTTGCCGTTGTCCATGCTCTCCAGCACCGCGAACTCGCGGGCGCGCTCGGCCAGGATGCGGGCGATGCGAAAGAGGTAGGCGGCCCGGTCGCGCCCCGACATGGGACCCCAGGTCGTCTCGTACGCTCGGCGGGCAGCGAGAACGGCACGGTCCACGTCGACTGCGGTGCCCTGGGTGACTTGGGCGAGCACCTTCTCCGTCGACGGGTCAAGGGTGTCGAACAGCTCGCCTGCGGCGCCGTCGACGAACTCGCCGCCGACGAACAGCCCGTACGCCTCGTCGAGGTGCACCACCGAGCGCGACTCCGGCGCGGGCGCGTAGTCCAGGAAGCTCATGAGTCAGTCCACCGTCACGTAGTCGGGACCGGAGTAGTGGCCGGTGCGCATGCGGGTTCGTTGCAGCAGCAGGTCGTTGAGGAGGCTGGAGGCACCGATGCGGAACCAGCGGGGGCTCAGCCAGTCCTCGCCGGCCACCTCGGCGACGCTCACCAGGTGTTTGATCGCGTCCTTCGAGGAGCGGATGCCGCCGGCCGGCTTGACCCCGACCATCCTTCCGGTGGCGTCGCGGTAGTCGCGTACGGCTCGCAGCATCACCATGGTGGTGGGCAGCGTCGCGGCTGGGGACACCTTGCCGGTGGAGGTCTTGATGAAGTCGGCGCCGCCGAGCATCGCCAGCCAGGACGCCCGGCGCACCGCGTCGTACGTGGCGAGCTCGCCGGTCTCCAGGATCACCTTCAGGTGCGCGGAGGAGCCGTCGGCTCGCTGGCACGCCTGTCGCACCGCCACCACGTCGTCGAGCACTTTCTGGTAGCGGCCGGTGAGGAAGGCGCCGCGGTCGATCACCATGTCGATCTCGTCGGCGCCGGCCTCGACTGCCTCTCGCGTGTCGGCGAGCCGCACCGACAGCTCGGCCCGGCCGGAGGGGAACGAGGTGGCGACGCTCGCGACCTGCACGCCGCTGCCGGCGACGGCCGCCTTGGCGGTGGACACCAGGTCGGGGTAGACGCACAGCGCGGCCACGCCCGGGCAGCCGGGGTCGGCCGGGTCGGGGTGCATCGCCTTGGCGGCCAACGAGCGCACCTTGCCCGGCGTGTCCTGACCCTCCAGGGTGGTCAGGTCGATCATCGAGATGGCGAGGTCGATCGCCGCGCGCTTGGAGTCGGTCTTGATGGATCGGGTGCCCAGGTCGGCCGCGCGGGCGTCGGCGCCCACCTGGTCGACACCGGGCAGCCCGTCCAGGAAACGTCGCAGGCCGGAGGGGGAGGCAGTGGCGTCCGCGAGGTCACTGGTCGCTGTGCTCACCCGGCGAGTGTAGAGCGCGGCTGGCCCGTCCGAGCCTGGTCAGCCGCCAGCCCGCAAGCACGACGACTCGCCGACCCGGCGGTGGCAGCATGAGCCCGTGGCATCTTCGTCGGCTCGATTGCTCGAGCGGTTCGCCCCTTCTGGCCTGCGCGTGCTGGGTGTGGCCGGGCTGGCCGCGCTGGGCGTCTGGATCGGCTTGATCCTGGTCGCCGGTGATCTCCGGGAGTCCCTCGACGTGCTGGCGGTGCTTCTCGGCGTTGCGCTGTTCTGCTGGGTGGCGCTCGTGCGCCCGGCTGTGCACGCGTACGAGGACCACCTGCTGCTGCGCAACCTGCTGCGCGACATCGAGGTGCCCTGGCACCTCGTCGAATCGGTCCGGGTGTCGCAGACGCTGCGAGTCGAAGCCGACGACCGGGTCTGGCACGGCGTGGCCATCAGCCGCAGCGCCCGCACCGAGCTTCGGGCGCAGAGGGTCGCCCGTCAGCCGGGCGGCGCCACGGTCGTCGGCTCCTCGAGCCAGGTGTACGCCCCGGAGTACACCGACTTCGTCGCCGACCGCATCCGGCACCTCGCGTCCGAGCATGCCGAGGTGTCTCGGCGTCGGCCGCACGTGGCGCGCCGGTGGGCTCTCATCGAGCTGGCGCTCACGCTGCTTCTGGCCGCGGCGATCCTTGCGCTGTGGCTGCTGTGACGCAGCGCGCTGACCGCCCCCTCGCCGGTCAGGACAACGCGTCCGCGAGGTCCCGGCGTACGGCGTCGAGGCGAGCGGCGGCGGCCAGCCGAGCGGCGGGCACTCCGTCGACGGCATCGAGCACCACCTCCAGATAGCACTTCAG
>DASQMN010000239.1:0-1651 GCA_035645475.1 Nocardioidaceae bacterium | reverse complement strand
CCGCTCCGAACGCGAGGCGGAGGAGATCCTCGACGAGGCACTGAACACGCTGCGCGCCCGTCGCAAGAGCGGCGACGTCGTCTTCTGACACCGGGTGCACGCTTGGCGGGGACGATCAGGCCCGTCGGGGCACCACTCGGGTGCTACGCGCGGCCGGATGCCCATCACGTTGTCATAGCGGGCTCTGCCCTGCGACGGCCCGGCGCGTCGAGTGGTGGCACATCGGCGATCGACTTGTCGAACGTGGCCGATCCCGCACCAGTCGGTGGGTGCGGTGGCCGATCCGGCACCACTCGACGCGCTGATCGCCGACGTGGCACCACTCGACGCGCCGGGCCGTCGCAGGGCAGACCCCGCTATGACAACGTGATGGGCATTCGGCCGCGCGTAGCACCCGAGTGGTGCCGCGACGGGCCTGATCGTCCCCGCCACCAAGCGTGCACCGGTGTCAGAAGACGACGTCGCCGCTCTTGCGACGAGCGCGCAGCGTGTTCAGTGCCTCGTCGAGGATCTCCTCCGCCTCGCGTTCGGAGCGGCGCTCCTTCACGTAGGCCAGGTGCGTCTTGTACGGCTCGATCTTCGGAGGAGGCGGCGGGTTGTCCAGGTCGCGGTTGGCCGGCAGTCCGCAGCGTGGGCAGTCCCACGTGTCCGGCACCGACGCCTCTACGGCGAAGCTGGGCTGAGTGTGGTGACCCTTGGCGCAGAAGTACGACACCTGCTGGCGGGGAGCGGAGTCGCCTCGCTCGGCCTCCCCCATCGGGCCTGCCCCTACCCGGCTGCCCCGGATGGCGCTACCACCAGCCACGTCGCTCTCCTCGTGCAGTCGTTCGTCGGATGAAATCGACCGGATCGCCCACGAACACGTGTCTGAACTGATCGAGAGGCCATCCTAAGCCAGACCGATGCGTTTTCTGCCGTCGTCCCCAGGCGTGGGCACGCCCGAACAGTCAGCCGTTGTTGATCTTCATCAGCAGACCCAGCGCCACCACGGAGAGCACCCAGATGAGGCCGATGGCGATGGTGATGCGATCGAGGTTGCGTTCGGCAACCGATGACCCACCGAGTCCGCTCGACACACCGCCGCCGAACATGTCGGACATGCCACCGCCGCGACCCTTGTGCAGCAGCACGAGCAGCACGAGCAGCAGGCTGGTCAGGATCAACAGAATCGAGAAGGCGAGCTCCACGGGTGCTCCTCTCCGGGTCGAGTATCAGGGGGACGGCAGCGTGGCGGGCATCTGGTAGAAGCGGCAGATGCCGGCGAACTCGTCTGCCTGCAGGCTCGCCCCACCGACGAGCGCACCGTCGACGTCAGGTTGTGCCATCAGTCCGGCGATGTTCGCTGCCTTCACCGATCCGCCGTACAGGATACGCACCCCCGCCGCCACATCCCCGCCGTGCGACTCACCGACGCGGCTCCGCAGGGCGGCGGCTACCTCCTGCGCATCCTGAGGTGTCGCCACCTCGCCAGTGCCGATGGCCCACAACGGCTCGTACGCCAGGACCAGGTCGGCTACCTGCGCCGGGTCGAGACCGGCTAGTGCGCCGTCGAGCTGGGCCAGACAGTGGGCGACCTGCTCACCGGACTGCCGCTGCTCGAGTCCCTCCCCGACACAGACGATCGGTGTCATGCCCGCTTCGAGGACCCGAG
>DASQMN010000238.1:0-9006 GCA_035645475.1 Nocardioidaceae bacterium | reverse complement strand
AGTTGCCGCTGATGAACTGCCAGGCCTTCTCTCCCGGACCGAGCATGGGATGCCCGTACTGCGCAGTGGGGATGCACAGCGCGGTGGACTCAGCGGTCGGCTTGCCAAGGAGTTCGACGAGCGAGTCGCGGATACTGGCGTTGGCCACACCCGCTGAGGTGAGCAGAAGCTTCAAGATGTCTCCAAGAGGAGAGTGTGGCCGATAGGGAACGGCGCGTGGTGACCCGTCAACCCTTCCACGAACGGTCACACCGTGATCCGACACATCTGACCAGAACCTCCATAGACCGCAGAGGAACGAAGCGGGCACAGTCGCGGTGGAAAAGACGCACCTTCTTCGGCCGCGCAACTGACGGCAGAGCGCCAGCTGTGGTCGTCCGGAAGCGCACTCTCCATTCGGCGCCCCCGGCGTCCGGGAAAGCGCGCTGATCCGCCACCCAAGGGCACCGCGGCGCGTCACAGTTGCGCTCAAAACTCGCTTGGCGGATGCGCGCCTCCGGAGTCACTATCCGGCGGTGATGTTGATCGACGAGCTGGTCCGCTTCGCCGAGACCCTCGACGACCAGTGGCATAGCCCGATCGCCGACGCCGCGGCGGAGTGTTGGAACCTCGAGCGCCCCGTCTTCCTTCGGTCGAGTGCCTGCCACGTCTTTGTGGCGCGCCCGAAGGGGGATGGCCCACGGGTGGTGGTGCGGATGCGGCCCGTGGGCGCCGACTCGGTGGCCGTGCTCGAGCGGGGAGCTCGGGCTGCTCAGGGATGGCGGCGCGTCGGCGCGCCGTTCGTGGACGCGGTTCCGTCGGGAGGTGGTCGCCTCGTGGAGCGAGTCGCCGGCTATGTCGTCACAGCTCTGACAGTGGCCGAGGGCGAGTCGCTCAAGGAGTCGACTCTCGGAACCGCATCAGCCCATAGCTGGGGAGCAGCGCTCGCTGGCCTCCATCGCGTCGAGCTCTCGTCGTCGGGCTTCCCGACTGCCGAAGGCTTCTGCGACGATTTCGACAACGAGGTGGCAGCGGCTTTCAGTGCCGTCCGTGACCCCCTGGGGGTTTTGCCTCGACACGCGGAGGTGTACGGAGTCCTCCATGGCGACCCGGAGCCAGACAACGTCGTGGTGACACCAGCGGGCATGGTGCTCGTTGACCCGGACGAAGTCCGAGTTGGCTGGTTCATTTCTGACGTCGCGTTCGCACTCCGCGACTGGGGAAATCAGACCGGTCGACTCGACTGGACGAGGGGGATTCCAGCGGCAATGCTCGCCGGCTATCGGTCGGTCCGGCCGGTCACGGCGGAGGAGCTGAGCTGGGTGCCCCTGCTTGTGCGAGCCTCTGCGCTGGAGGACCTGATTCGCTTGCAGCCACACCTGCGACAACAGCCAGGTGCGCAATGGCCGGAGTGGGCCAGAGCGCTCGATGACAAGGTGCGAGCACGGGCTGCCGCCGTGCGGATGATGCTGCGTCCGAGCGTGCGCTAGAAGGCTCTGTCCTGGCGCTGGCCGTTGTCACCGTCACCTTCACCGAGATGTCGCCGTGCCGGCACCACCTCGGCACCGCCAGGTCCGACCGTCTGACGCGGACGCTCTTAGCAAGGGCCGCAGGAAGGTCGCGTCCCGCTGGACGAGCGATCCTGCTCAGATACGGGCGAGCACGGCAGCCAATGGCTCCGGTGCACGGTCGGGCTCCAAAGCATCGACGAGGAGCTCCGCGTAGCGAGCTTTACGTCCGGAGCGCGCACCCATGAAGCGCCGCAAGACCGCCTCGCGCCGCCACCCGCGTTGGGCGGGCATGCCCGCCAAGAGCCGCAGCGATCGTGTCTCGCCCGCCGCCTCGATCACTGCTTCGACGGCTTCGATGCCGAGCGCCCGGATCAGCTCGTCCTCCAGGTCCACCGAGCACTTGTAGAACCCGAGTTCCGAGAGCGCCGCAGGTTCGGCGGCAGAGCCCAGGCCCGCCGCAGCCAGACCATGCTGGAGCTTGGCCTCCTCGGGGGCGTCGTAGAGCCCAGCGAGCCGGAGGCCGAGCCCCCGTGGACCGTAGTGCAACGCCACTGTCCGCGTGTTGGTGATCCCGCCCATTGCGATCACGGCGATGCCCTCGGCGGTCAGGTCCCGAGCGCCGCGCCTCGCCAACGTGCGTAAAGCTATCCGGTCGCTGTCGCCCTCGACCAGCACGACGGTGCGCAGTCTCCTCACGTCACCATTCGGTGCGCGGCTCCCAAGCACGTCAACCGTGTTTCGGCCGTGCCGCCTCGGCCCGGGTCAGCGGTCAGGTGCCGGCCGTCACCGATGCGACTCGATCGGCGGGCGTGCGAGGTGCCTGCAGGAGCAGGCCGGTGCCGAGCAGGGAGGTGAGCGAGGTCGCCAGCAGCACCAGGGCCACCGGGGTGGCGTTCGTGATCCCGACGAGGCCGGCGACAGGCGAGGCGAATCCGGCGATGGTGAAGGTGGCGAAGCCGTGGATCGAGGTTGCGGTGCCTGCCTGGCCGCCCTGGCCGCCCAGCGCGAGCGCCTCCGCGCAGGGGAAGCATCCCCCGCAGGCGGCCACGAACAGCCACAGGCACACCAGCACCGCCGCGACTCCCGCGCTCTGCAGCGGAAGAATCGACGCCGCGGCCGCCACGGTGACGACCGTGAAGCCGGCCAGGACCCGTGTGGCGGCGAACCGCCGGGCGAGCAGCGACGCCATCTGAACACCGGCGACCAGACCGACGGAGTTGCACAGGAAAATGAGCGAAAAGGCACGGGCTGAGAGCCCGTACACCTGCTGAAGCAGCAGCGGGGAGGCAGCTACGTAGGCGTAGACGCCGGCGTAGGTCATGCTCGCCACGAGCGTCGCCCGCCGGAACCCCTGGTCGGCCCAGACCGCCGCGACCCGGGCTCGCAGCGAAGCCACCGTCGACGTTCGGTCCGCGGTCTCGGGAACCACCGAGACGGTCGAGGCCAGCACCAGGGTCGACACGACGGCCAGGACAACGAAGACACCTCGCCAGCCGGTGATCGACAGAAGCTCGGCTCCCGCGACCGGGGCCAGCAGCGGAGCCGTCGTCGTCACGAGCGTGACCCGCGACAGCAGCACAACGAGGGTCTGGCCCTCTGCCACGTCACGCACGATCGCCAGCACCAGCACGGCGCTGCCGGCCGCACCCATCCCCTGCACGACCCGGAGGGCGACCAGAGCCTCGACCGTGGGAGCAAGCGCACAGGCGAGTGTTGCCAGCACATGCAGCCCGGTTGACATGAGCAGCGGCCGACGGCGCCCGACCCGGTCGCTCCATGCCCCCACCACCAGCTGCCCCAGCCCCAGGCCGATGGTCATGCCCGCCAAGGTCGCCTGCACCATCGCGTCGCTGGCATCGAGGTCTGCCTGCAACACCGGGAACGCGGGGAGGTACAGGTCGATGGACAAGGGTCCCAGCGCTGTGAGGAGACCAAGCACCACCACGGCCCTGGCCCCCGAGATGGCCCCCGCCGCTGGCTGCGTGCTCATCCGCTAGCTCCCTGTCACACTACTAAACAGTCTTGAGTGGTGTGACAACGATCCTGCGGCCCCACCTTCACACCTGTCAAACTGCTACGCTGGTGTAACTGAAGGAGAGCCATGAGTAGTGAGGACGAGGCAATCCCGACGCTCGCGCGACTCCTGCGTGACTTCGTCAACACGCGGGAACCGCAGCTGAACGCCGAGTCGCTGGCCACCTCAGAGCAGTTGCGCGACTGGCTCGCCGCACACCAGCTCCTCTCGGCCGACACTCGGCTGAGCTCCCGGCACCTGGCAACGGCCCTCGCCGTACGCGAGGGACTGCGCACCATCCTGCTCGGTCACGCCGGCCACAGCGGCGAACACACAGCACTCGAGGAGTACAACGCCGCCTTGGCCAAGCTTCCGGTGCGGCTGGCGTTCACCGACGGCGCGCACCGGCTCGTATCAGCACACGGTGGCCCTGCCGAAGAGGCCTTGACCCAGCTCGTTGATGCCATCTGCCGATGCGAGCAAGACCACACCTGGCACCGGCTGAAGGTCTGCGCCCGCGACACCTGCCGTTGGGCCTTCTACGACGCCTCCCGCAACCAGACGCGCCGCTGGTGCTCCATGGCCGGCTGCGGCAACCACATCAAGAACAAGCGCGCCTATGCCACCCGGCGGACCAGACAACAGCAGGCAGGCGAAGCGTCACCGGCGTCGCGATCGGATCGAGGCGCCAGTCAGGCGCGTTGAAGGGCGACTGACCCGAACATGTTGTCTCGGAGGTAGCTGCACGCACGCGCACAGGTCCGGCGGTCGTGCATGGGTTACTTACCCATACCCCCATAGGGTAAAGTAAGGTCAGCTGGATCGGCCTCCGGTGATATCGGACCCGTGTGGCCAGCCAGACGAACCGTGGCAGGGCTGACGAAAGGACCCAAGGGCGATGGACAAGGCAGTGGCAGCGTCTGAGTACACCGTGGTCGGGATGACCTGCGGACACTGCGTGTCCTCGGTCACCGAGGAGGTCACCGCCTTGGACGGCGTCCGCGACGTCGACGTCGACCTGCAGACCGGTCAGCTGCGGGTGGACAGCGACCGGACCGTCAGCCGCGACGACGTGCGTACGGCCGTCGAAGAAGCGGGGTACGAGCTCGCATGAGAACCCCCACCAAGGTCGCGGGCTTCGCGGCCGGCTTGGCCCTTGCCTTCGGCGCCGCCGCAGGCATCGGACAGGCGGCAGGCCCCACCCTCGACGTCGATGAGACCACAGACCACTCGGACATGAGCAGCGACCCCGGTCATGCCGCGGACGGGCACGCGGAGACCGGCCCCTCGAACGCCGGTCACGGCAACCATGGTGACGAAGAGGGCAAAGTGGCGGCCGGTGCGCTCACGCCCGGGGGGCTCATGGTCTCCCAGGACGGGTACACCTTGCGGTTGCATCAGACCACCCTCGCAGCCGGATCGGACGTACCGATCGCGCTGAGCGTTCTGAATGCCGTGGGCGCTCCGGTGACCGAGTTCGAGGTTAAGCACGCCAAGCAGCTCCACCTCATCGCGGTGCGACGGGACGCGACCGGCTACCAGCATGTGCATCCGGTGATGGATGTCGACGGCACTTGGCGCACCGAGCTGGACCTGCGACCAGGCCAGTGGCGGATCTTCACCGACATGGCGCCCTCCGACGGCAGCCCGCTCACCCTCGGGGCCGACCTCGACGTAGCGGGGAAGTACCAGCCCGTCGCGGCCTCCGGTGATCGACCTGAGGCATCCATCGGTGGTTACACCGTCTCCGTGGAGGGTGACCTCATCCCCGGCGAAGAGGCCGAACTGACCCTCACCGTGCGGCGCGGTGGCCGACCGGTCACCGATCTCAGCCCCTACCTCGGGGCCTACGGACACTTGGTCGCGCTTCGAGAAGGGGACCTGGCCTACCTGCACGTGCACCCCGACGGGGATCCAGGCGACGGCACCACCGACCCGGGCCCGGACGTCACCTTCTACGCCGAGGTTCCCAGCGCCGGCAGCTACCGGCTCTTCTTCGACTTCCGGCACAACGGCGTGGTGCGTACCGCGCCGCTTGCCCTCACCGCCGAGACCAGTGGCACCAGTTCCGGCGCCGACATCGACGCCCCCGACGGTCAGGGTGCCCCAGACGCGGGCGGCGACCGCGGTGACGGCGATGGCGGGCACTCCGAGAACCGACACAGCCACTGAGTGACAGCGAGTACCGAGCGACACGAGGAACACGGGAGGATCGACGATGACGTCGCTGACACCAGCAGAAGGGCGCACGGTGGAGGACATGACCGCACAGGCGGCATCCGACCTGGCGCCGCCGTTTCAGACGGAGCTGGCGATCACCGGCATGACGTGCGCGTCGTGCGCCAACCGCATCGAGCGCAAGCTGAACAAGCTGGACGGCGTGGCCGCCACCGTCAACTACGCGACAGAGAAGGCCAAGGTCACCTTCCGCGGCGACGTGGACACCGACACCTTGGTCGCCGCCGTCGAGTCGGCCGGGTACGGCGCCTCGCTACCGGCCCGCCGTGAGTCTGTCGCCGTCGAGGACCCGTCCTCGAGACCGGCCGCGGTGAGCGGTGCGGACAGCGACCCCACACAGTCGCTGCGTCAACGGTTGATCATCTCGACGGTGCTCTCAGTTCCGGTGATCGCGATGGCGATGCTGCCCGCGTTGCAGTTCACGTACTGGCAGTGGCTGTCGCTGTCGCTGGCAGCTCCCGTGGTCGTGTGGGGTGCCTGGCCGTTCCACCGGGCCGCGTGGATGAACCTCAAGCACGGCACCTCCACCATGGACACCCTCATCTCGATGGGCACGCTGGCAGCGCTGGGCTGGTCCCTCTACGCACTGTTTCTCGGAACCGCCGGTGTGCCGGGAATGACGCACCCCTTCGAGCTGACCATCGCCCGCACCGACGGCGCGGCCAACATCTACCTCGAGGCCGCTGCCGGGGTCACCACCTTCATCCTGGCCGGCCGGTATTTCGAAGCCCGCTCCAAGCGGCACGCCGGTGCCGCCCTGCGGGCGCTGCTCGATCTCGGGGCGAAGGACGTCGCAGTCATTCGTGGCGGTGTCGAGACCAGGATCCCCACCGATCAGCTCGCCCCGGGCGACGTGTTCGTGGTCCGCCCGGGGGAGAAGATCGCGACCGACGGCGTCATCGAGGAAGGCACCTCGGCCGTCGATGCCTCGATGCTCACCGGAGAGTCGGTGCCCGTCGAGGTCGGCGTCGGCGACTCGGTCGTCGGAGCCACGGTGAACGCCGGCGGGCGGCTGCTCGTACGTGCCACCCGCGTCGGGTCGGACACCCAGCTCGCGCAGATGGCGCGCCTGGTCGAGAACGCCCAGAACGGCAAGGCCGACGCTCAGCGCCTCGCCGACCGCATCTCCGGCGTGTTCGTGCCCATCGTCATCGTCCTGGCCGTGAGCACCCTGGGGTTCTGGGTCGGCACCGGCAACGGGCTTCCGGTCGCCTTCACCGCCGCCGTCGCGGTCCTGATCATCGCGTGCCCCTGCGCGCTTGGGCTGGCCACCCCGACCGCGCTGATGGTCGGCACCGGCCGCGGCGCACAGCTCGGCATCCTCATCAAGGGTCCCGAGGTACTCGAGAACACTCGCCGGGTGGACACCATCGTGCTGGATAAGACCGGCACCATCACCACCGGTGAGATGTCCCTGCTCGACGTGATCGCGGCCGACGGCGAGTCAGCCGCGGACGTCCTCCGCTACGCCGGCGCACTCGAGGACGCATCCGAGCACCCGATCGCTCGCGCCATCGCCGAGGCGGCACGCCGCGAGTACGGCTCCATGCCCGTCGTCGAAGACTTCGCGAACCTCGAAGGACTCGGCGTCCAGGGTTTGATCAGCGGCGCGGAGGGCGGCACCAGCCACGCAGTGCTCGTCGGCCGACCGCGGCTGCTCCAGGAGTGGTCGCAGCAGCTCACCCCGGACCTCGAGCGGGCGTTCGCCAACGCGCAGACCCGCGGCGGCACCGCCGTAGCGGTCGGTTGGGACGGTCGAGCGCGCGGTGTGCTGGTCGTCGCCGACACCGTGAAGTCGACCTCACCCGAGGCCGTCGCACGGTTCCGGGCCCTTGGCCTGCGACCCATGCTGCTGACCGGCGACAACGAGGCGACCGCCCGAGACGTGGCCCAGCAGGTCGGCATCGACGACGACGCTGTCATCGCCGACGTGCTGCCCGCCGACAAGGTCGACGTCGTCAAGCGCCTGCAGGCGCAGGGGAAGGTCGTCGCCATGGTCGGTGACGGTGTCAACGACGCCGCCGCCCTTGCCCAAGCCGACCTCGGTCTGGCCATAGGCACCGGCTCCGATGTGGCCATCGAGGCCAGCGACCTGACCCTGGTCCGGGGGGACCTGAGGGTTGCTGCGGACGCCATCCGGCTGGCCCGGCGCACGCTGTCCACGATCAAAGGGAACCTGTTCTGGGCGTTCGCCTACAACATCGCCGCGCTTCCACTGGCCGCGGCTGGCCTGCTCAACCCCATGCTGGCGGGAGCTGCGATGGCGTTCTCCTCTGTGTTCGTCGTCAGCAACAGTCTGCGGCTGCGCCGCTTCAAGGCGGGCTGAGCCGACAGGTCACGACGGCTGACTAAGGAGCTCGTACCCGAGAACCAGCGTGCCGAGGCTGGTCGTGCACCATCAGCTGGTGGACGAGCTCACCGCTGCCGAGCACAGCCACGTCGCCTCGCCGGCGGCCCCCCCACACCGTGGACGGCTCTCGGCGCACGGCCGGCGCTGTCGAGCTAGTACACAGACGCTCTGGCCGCAGTTGGCCGAGTACTCAGGGGTTACGACTGAGGTTGTAGTGCTCGCTCCGCAGCAGGTGCAGGAGCGATCGGTAGTGCTCGGTGACCACTCCACCGAGGTCGTCGGCCGCTTCGGCAACCGCCTCGACTTCGGACTCGCTCCAGTCGCTGAAAGTCCGGAACAGTCGGCGCACCTGGTCGGTGCTGAGATCGATCGACCAACGCCACTGCTCGGTGCGCACGGCCTCGAACCACGCGCCTGTTGTCAGTTCGGCCATCGTGGGCCGGTCATCCGCCCGACGTTCGCCTACGTTCTGGCGCACGCGCTCGGCAACGACTTGCTCAACGCGTCGCCGGAACTCCGTGTCGACGCTGTCGCCGAAGCGATGACGCCAGACCGCCAGCCAGCCCCTGGGGCGCAGCGCCGCATGCAGCTTGGGAAGGGCGACCGACAGGTTCACCCAGTGCATAGACGTCGCTGCCACCACCGAGTCGAAGGAGCTGTCCGGCAGCTCGACGTCCTCGAGACGCGCACGACGCACTGATGCCTCAGGAACGTCATCCTTGAGCAAGCGCGCAAGCTGCGGTCCTGGCTCGACCGCCAACACGTCACTGCCCGAACGCACCAGTTCCCGAGTGGCCAGTCCCGATCCGGCGCCGATTTCGAGAAGCCGCTTGCCGGTGCGCGCCCCCCGTACCCACGCAGTCTGTACGACCTGCTCGAGGAGGAGCAGGTCATCGGCCCAGGCAAGCGGGCTC
>DASQMN010000237.1:0-2865 GCA_035645475.1 Nocardioidaceae bacterium | reverse complement strand
GCTGCGCGTCAGCGAGCAGTTCGTCACCGCCGGACCCATCTGCACCACCGATGACGCGGCGGCCGTCGCCGGCTGCCGCGTGCTGCTCAAGGGCGGCCAGGTCGGCCCCCCCGACCTCTTCCGCCGCTTCGCCGGCCTCGTCTGAGCCGCGCGGAACACCCACCGATCGATCAGGAGGACACCATGAGAGCCATCGTCAAGCACGCAGCCGAGCGCGGCATCCAGGTCCGCGAGGACTGGGCCGAGCCCGTCGCCGGCCCGGGGCAGGTGCTGCTCGAGGTGGCTGCCGCCTCGCTGTGCGGCACCGACCGGGAGCTCTACGAGTGGACGCCCTCGGCGCAGGCGTTCAACCTCACCCCGCCGGTGATCCTCGGCCACGAGGGCTCCGGAACGGTGCTCGCCGTGGGCGCGGGCGTCGAGAACGTCACCCCCGGCGACCGGGTCGCGCTGGAGAGCCACCTCATCTGTGGCCGGTGCTACCCGTGCCGGACCGGCAGCGCGCACACCTGCGAGCGGACCGGCATCCTCGGCATGCACATCGACGGTGTCTTCGCCGAACGCGTCGCCGTCCCCGCGGGCATCTGCGTGCCGCTGCCCGAGTCGGTGTCGCTTGAGACCGGCGCCCTGCTGGAGTCGGCCGGGGTGGCCATGCACGCCGTCCAGCGGTCCGGATACGCCGTGACCGGGCAGTACGTCCTGGTCAACGGCTGCGGGCCCGTGGGTCTGGTCATAGCACAGATCGCCCTCGCCCTGGGAGCCGCGGCCGTCGTCGCCGTGGAACCCAACCAGTTCCGCCGGAAGCAGGCGGAGTCGATCGGCGCCCGGGTGCTCGACCCGTCGGACGACGTCGTCGGCGTGTGCCGCGACCTGGCCGGCCCGCGCGGCGGCTTCGACGTCGCGTTCGAGGTCTCCGGCGTGCGCGGGGTGCTGCCGCCGCTGCTAGAGGCGCTGCGGCGGGAGGCCACGCTCGTGACGGTCGGACACCCGAGCGAGCCGGCCGCGATCGACATCGCGGCGTACGTGAACAAGAAGGGCATCACCCTGCGCGGCATCTTCGGCCGCCGGCTCTGGGACACCTGGGAGCAGTTGCTGCTCCTGCTGCAGTCGGGTCGCATCGACCTCGACTGGCTGATCACCCACCGCCTGCCCCTCGACGAGGCAGAGGCCGCGGTCGAACTGCTCACCGGCGATGCCGGGAAGGTGCTGCTCGTTCCGAACCTTGGCTAATACCCGAAGTCGACCCGACCACGCGGCACCACCGTTGCTCGCTGACATCGGCCTTCGGCGGTGACTCCGTTTACCAGGCGCCCGACAGGCGCTGAGCCGCCTGCCCCCTAGGGCAGTGCTCCGGGTCAGGTGTGCTCAGGACCCATCGCGCGCACCTGATTTCCCTCACCTTTCACCAGCGTAATCCAACGATCGTCGAGCGGACCGCAACGGCGGACAAGCTCTCATCAACGTCACTCAGAAAGGCAAGCGTCATGGCAGATGCGAGCACAGGACCAGGGTCTACGCCCGCTCAAGGATCGACGCGCCCCGTAGAAGAGGCCAGCGCCAGGAAGGACTGGGTACAGAGACTCAGCATCATTCCCGGTGCTCTGATGCTCATACCGCTGTTCCTCGGTGCGATCATCAATACCTTCTTCCCGCAGGTACTGGATATTGGAAGTTTCACCACTGCGCTCTTCAGGGACGGAACGGCTGCACTACTCGGGCTATTCTTCTTCTGCCTCGGGTCCCAGCTCAACGTACGAAGCACAGGGCCCACCCTCGAAAAAGGTATCACCATCCTCGTCGCAAAAGCGGGGGTGGGCATAGCGGTCGGACTCGCAGTTGCCTTCTTCGCCCCCGGCGGCGTGCTCTTGGGCCTGACACCCCTGGCCATCATCGCCGCAATGACGAATTCCAATGGTGCGCTCTACGCGGCTTTGACTGGCCAATACGGGAACCGGACCGACCGTGGCGCAGTCGCAGTGCTCGCCCTCAACGACGGTCCCTTCATCACCATGATCGCGCTCGGCGTCGCAGGCCTAGCAGCCTTCCCGCTACAGGACCTCATCGGCCTCGTCCTGCCGCTCGCACTCGGCTTCATCCTGGGCAACCTCTCGAAGACGGCACGCGAGTTCCTGAGCGTTGGAGAGGTCCTGCTCATTCCATTCCTCGGATTCGTCGTCGGGCGGAGCATCGACTTCAGCACACTCGTGGAAAGCGGCCTGCAGGGCATTATTCTCGGTCTCGCCACGGTATTCCTGACCGGGTCAGTAGCCATGGCGCTCTTGTGGCTCCTCCACGCAGTGCACCGTCGCCCCCGTGAGGTCCGAAACGTGATCGCAGGAATGGCGGAGGGAACGAGCGCCGGAAACGCCATCGCCACCCCCGCCGCCCTCGCACTGGTCGATCCGACGTACAAGGCGATCGAAGCGGTCGCTACCGCTCAGATCGCCGCCGCGACAGTGACAACATCCATCCTGATTCCCTTCGCCGTCGCTTTCGTCGCTCACATGCAGAAGCGCAGAGGCATTTCTGTCCAGAAGGAACTAGAGTTCTACGAAACGCGGGCAATGGCTCAAACATGAGCACCGCGCTGTCCGACGTACGCTGAGGCTTCGTCAGTAGCGGCGTAGGCTTCGACCGGGATGGGGAGCCGAAGTCGTTGGGGCATATGGGGCCTGGCCGGTCACGATGGTGGCGACCAAGCTCAACCGCTATTGCCTACCTGGACCCTACGTGGGTGCGCGCTCATGGCGCGCTGCGGGTGCTGTCGCCGTTGTCACGGCCTTACGCCCCCTGACCTTCCAAGACGTGTAACGGTTGCAATCAAGATTGCAACCGTTACACGTCCTTGGACTTCGGGCTGGGAAACTC
>DASQMN010000236.1:0-9253 GCA_035645475.1 Nocardioidaceae bacterium | reverse complement strand
GGGTTCAGTGCCTTCATCGGCGCCGCCGGGATGGCCCTCGCCACCCGCGCCAACGTCCGGGTGGCGGCGGCCGCACGGGTCCTCGACCGCGACACCGCCATGCGCACCGCCTTCCGTACCGGTGGCGTGGTCGGCATGGCCACCGTGGGTCTCGGCCTGCTTGGCGCCGCCGCCGTCGTGTTCATGTACGAGGGTGACGCCCCCCGGGTGCTGGAGGGGTTCGGCTTCGGAGCCGCGCTGCTCGCGATGTTCATGCGGGTCGGCGGCGGCATCTTCACCAAGGCAGCCGACGTCGGCGCGGACCTCGTCGGCAAGGTCGAGCAGAACATCCCCGAGGACGATCCGCGTAACGCCGCGACGATCGCCGACAACGTCGGCGACAACGTGGGCGACTGCGCCGGCATGGCCGCCGACCTCTTCGAGTCCTACGCCGTCATGCTCGTCGCCGCGCTGATCCTCGGCAGCGCAGCATTCGGCCCGGAGGGTCTGGTCTTCCCGCTGATCATTCCGGCCATTGGTGCGCTGACGGCCATCATCGGTGTCTTCATCACCCGCCCTCGCGCCGGTGAGCCGGGCCTTCGCACCATCAACCGGTCCTTCTACATCTCCGCCGGAATCTCGGCCGCGCTGTCAGTGGCCGCGGCGCTGATCTACCTCCCCAGCTCCTTCGCCGATCTGCCCGAGGGCATCCAGGGTGCCGACGTGAACCCGCGGGTGGTGGCCATCGTGGCCGTGCTGATCGGCATCGTGCTCGCTGCGGTGATCCTGTCGCTGACCGGCTACTTCACCGACACCAAGTTCCGCCCCGTGAAGGACGTCGGCAACTCCTCACTCACCGGGGCGGCGACGGTCATCCTGGCCGGCCTGTCGGTCGGCTTCGAGTCGGCGGTCTACACCGCTCTGGTCATCGGCGCTGCCGTGTACGGGGCGTTCCTGCTCGGCGGCGGGTCAGTCATCGTCTCGCTGTTCGCGGTCGCGCTGGCCGGCACCGGCCTGCTCACCACCGTCGGCGTCATCGTGGCGATGGACACCTTCGGACCGGTCAGCGACAACGCCCAGGGCATCGCGGAGATGTCCGGCGACGTGGACGGGGAAGGAGCGGCGATCCTCACCGAGCTGGACGCGGTGGGCAACACCACCAAGGCCATCACCAAGGGCATCGCGATCGCGACCGCGGTGCTCGCCGCGACCGCGCTGTTCGGCTCGTACACCGACGCGATCGGCGAAGCCGTCAACGACGCCCGCACCACCATCAGCGGTGACGACCTGTCCTTCGCCTTCACCGTCTACAGCCCCAACGTCCTGGTCGGCTTGCTGATCGGTGCCGCGGTCGTGTTCCTGTTCTCCGGGCTGGCGATCAACGCGGTGGCCCGCGCCGCGGCTGCCGTGGTGTACGAGGTGCGCCGCCAGTTCCGTGAGATTCCCGGGATCATGGAGGGCACCGGCCGGCCCGAGTACGGCAAGGTCGTCGACATCTGCACCCGCGACTCGCTGCGTGAGCTGGCCACCCCCGGCCTGCTAGCGATCATGGCGCCGGTCGCCGTCGGCTTCGGCCTCGGCGTCGGTCCGCTGGCCGGCTTCCTCGCCGGAGCCATCGGCACCGGCACGCTGATGGCCGTGTTCCTGGCCAACTCCGGTGGTGCCTGGGACAACGCCAAGAAGCTGGTCGAGGACGGCATCCACGGCGGCAAGGGGTCACCGGCCCACGAGGCCACGGTCATCGGCGACACCGTCGGCGACCCGTTCAAGGACACCGCCGGACCGGCGATCAACCCCCTGCTCAAGGTGATGAACCTCGTGGCCCTGCTGATCGCACCGGCGATCGTGCAGCTCAGCATCGGGGAGGACAAGAGCACCTTGCTGCGCACCCTGATCGCCCTCGTGGCGCTCGCCATCATCGTGGCCGCGGTAGTCGTCTCCAAGCGACGCTCCACCGCCATCGAGTCCGACGTGGCGCCTGTTCCCGTCTGACACCTGCACCGCCGGCTGAGCGGTCCCGCCGAGCGCCTCTGGTGGCGAGCGGCGGGACCGCTTCGTCACGTGCCCGGTGACTGGTCCCTGGTACGCATGGCCACCCACCGCCGGCGCAGCAGCTGGCGAGCCCGTGCGGCCCCGGACAGGACGCGGTGCGGGAGCGTCTGCGGAGGCCGGGGTCCGGCGCCGCGCTTGCCCAGCATCCGAGCGCGTTCTCGCAGCAGCACCCCCAGCGCCTGCGTAGCCACGGCGAGCACCTCGGCATCCGTCGGTTCCAGCTGAGCGTCCAGCGGCGCGTCGTCGTCCGACTCGTCCGACTCGTCCAGGTCCCGCAGGTCCAAAGAGTCCGCAGAGTCGACAGGCTCATCGGTCCGCACCACCGAGGCGCTCGATGGCCCGGTTGGCTCGTGGCCTGCCGCGCTTGGAGCCGGTGGCGGGTCGAGCGCCTGCCCGGCGCCCGTCTCGTCGGTCACGACCGGGTGCAGGTCGCTCAGGTCGCCCACCACGTTCCACCCGGACTCGGCCAGCGCTGTGGTCATCTGCGTGGCCTGCTGCTCCAGCCAGCGGTGCATCGACCCTGGTACGGCGGCGCGAGGGCCGCTGGTGAGCTCGGCGAGCACCTGCTCGGCGAACCAGAACTTCACCGTCGGCCCGTAGTCGGGCCACGACAGGTCGTCGTCGAGCACGACGTTGACCCGTCGCAGCAGCTCCGCCTCCGCAAGCCCCAGGGACACGTTGGTGCGCTCGACCGCGAGGTCGAGCCCGTCGGTCTGCACCCCGAGCACGCTTGCGAACCGGCGCCACAGCACGTCGTTCGGCTGCCCCGGAGCCGGCACCAGCACCACGTGCACACGCTCGTCGGGTACGTGCGCGGACCAGCGTTGCAACACCTCGACGAGGTGCTGCTGGCGCCAGAAGATCCGCGCGGCACGGCCACGCCGCTTGCGCGAGGACAGGCGCCGCAGGTACGTCCCGAACGGCAGCTCCTGACCGTTCTTCACCGACTCCTGCCACATGGCCGGCACCTGTCGGCCGAGGTCGCGGGCGGTGTAGATGACGTGCACCTCGGTGCCGCCGGCGGGATCGGCGAAAGATGCGATCGCGCGGGCCATCGCCTCGTCGTCGGCGCCGGACAGCAGCTCGTGCGAGATCACGGCTGCCCGACCTCTCCACTCCATGACCTGTTCGACCAGCTCGGCCCAGGCGCCCTCGGCGCGCGGGTCGCGATAGCCACCGAAGGCGAGTGCCCGCAGGTCGAGGGCAGCCTCGTAGTGGGCCGACGCGCTCCCGCCGGGTACCAGAAGTCCCTGGTCAGCCAGGGCGGCCCGATTGCGGAACAGCACGTCCTGCAGATAGGTCGTGCCGGTCTTGGGAGCGCCGATGTGCAGGTAGACGCTCTTCACGCCAGGCGTCATGAGGGCGGGATCATGAAGGCGGTCTCTCCAGCATGCACGCGTGGTCGGGGATCGGTCGGGCTCCGGCTCGTGGCACGAGACGAGCCTCGTCGGCACGTGAGCACCGACAGCACTGGGGAGGGTATCGCCGTCCTAGTGTGGGGACCGATGGACGCCCGCAGCGACGCACCGCAGGGCCACGGCCCTCAGCCCGCCGGTCGAGCGACGACGGTGGCGCCACCAGCCATGAGCGCGCTCGGCCTCGCCGAGGTCGAGCGATGGCGTACGGCGCTGTCGGCTGCCGGCTGGACCGTCGACGCGGTGCACCGGCTGCTGGGAGATTCGGCCTATCGGGCCCTCGAGCGCGGTCGCACCGTGCCGGCCCTGCAGTCCACCGGCGACGGCTCCGCCCTGTCGACGCTCACCCGGCTGTGGACCCTGCAGGCCCCGGTGCCGGCCGAGGCGGCGGAGCGGGCACTACCCGGACTGGTCGACCGCCTGTGCGTCGCCGGCGTGCTCCAGCGCTCGGTCGGTGAGGTGGCTGCGGCGGTCGACGTACGCCCGTACGCCGACGACGAGCACGACTGGTGGGTCGTCGCCGACCTGACCCCGGGCCTGGACGGGCGCAACCGGCGGATGCGCCCGGACCACGTACTCGGTGTGTCGTCGGCGGCGACCTCGCTGGCGCAGCTCGTGGTGCGGGAACCGGTCGTCAGTGCGCTCGACCTCGGCACCGGTTCCGGTGTGCAGGCGCTTCACCTGTCCACGCACGCCACCCGCGTCGTCGGCACCGACGTCAACCGCCGAGCCCTGACACTGGCCCGGCTGACCGCAGCGCTCAACGGCGTGTCCGTGGAGCTGCGCGAGGGGAGCCTGTACGAGCCGGTCGCCGGCGAGCAGTACGACCTGATCGCCACGAACCCGCCGTTCGTCATCTCGCCGGCCACCGGTGAGCGCCTCGTCTACCGAGACTCCGGCCTGCCCGGCGACGCCGTCGTCGAGCAGATCGTGCGGCAGTCGCCCGCGCACCTCACTCCCGGCGGACGTTGCCAGGTGCTGGCCAACTGGGCGCACACCTGCGACGTGCCTTGGACCGAGCGCCTGGAGGCGTGGCTGAGCAGCAGCGGCTGCGACGCCTGGGTATTGCAGCGGGAGGTCACCGACCTGCCCACGTACGTGGAGATGTGGCTCGCCGACGCGGGTATCACCGACGCCGACGAGTACGCCCGGCGCTACGACACCTGGCTCGCGTGGTTCGCCGAGCAGCGCATCGAGGCGGTCGGCTTCGGCTGGCTGAGCCTGCAGCGCACCGACCGAGAGCAGCCTGAGTTGCGGTGCGAGAGCTGGCCGTACGAGATCACGCAGCCCCTCGGCCCAGCAGTCGCGGACTGGTTCCGGCGGGTCGATGCGCTGGCCCGGCTCGACGACCGAGCTCTGCTGGCCACCCGGCTCCGCCAGGCCGAGCACATGACGCAGGAGCAGGTCGGTCAGCCCGGCGCCGCAGAGCCGGCTTCCCTGGTGCTGCGCCTGGGCACCGGAGTACGGCGTGCCGAGCGGGTGTCGACCGATGAAGCGGCCTTGGTGGGAGCCTGCGACGGCGACCTGAGCCTCGGGCGCATCATCGCCGCCATAGCCGACCTGCAGGGCGCCGCGCCGGCAGCGCTGGTTGCCTCGCTGCTGCCACGAGTGCGCCAGCTGGTCGCCGACGGCTTCCTGGCGCCCGTGCACCGTTGACCACCGGCATCGGCTGACCCCGGGCTTCCAGCCGGAAATCGCAACGCTTCGTCGTACTTCAGGTCGAGTGGCTACCGTGAGCCGCGGCGCGGCCACCTTGTCAACCGTCGCCCCCTTCTCAGTCTGGAGTCACTGCGTGGCCATCAACGGCACCGGCAACGGCCGGCGACTCGTGATCGTCGAGTCGCCGTCCAAGGCGCGCACGATCGCCGGCTACCTGGGAGCCGACTATGTGGTGGAGTCCTCACTGGGCCACGTGCGCGACCTGCCGCAGAACGCCGGCGAGGTGCCCGAGGAGTTCAAAGGCACGCCGAAGGGGCGGCTCGGCGTCGATGTCGACCACGGCTTCGAGCCGGTCTACGTCGTGCCGCCGGGCAAGAAGAGCCACATGGCCAAGCTGCGCAAGCTGCTCAAGAGCTCCGACGCTCTGTACCTGGCCACCGACGAGGACCGCGAGGGCGAGGCGATCGCCTGGCACCTCTACGACGAGCTGAAGCCGCGCGTTCCGGTGCAGCGCATGGTCTTCCACGAGATCACTCCGCAGGCCATCAGTGCTGCCGTGGACAACCCACGCAGCATCGACCAGCACCTGGTGGACGCGCAGGAGACCCGGCGCATCCTCGACCGCCTCTACGGCTACGAGCTCTCCCCGGTGCTGTGGAAGAAGGTCATGTCCGGCCTGTCTGCGGGGCGGGTCCAGTCGGTCGCGACCCGGCTGGTGGTGAGCCGGGAGCGGGAGCGGATGGCGTTCCGGTCGGCCGCCTACTGGGACCTCGAGGCCACGGTGGACGCCGGTGTCGAGGCCACCCCCCGCCGGTTCCCGGCCCGGCTCACCGCGCTCGACGGGGTCAAGCTGGCCACGGGTCGTGACTTCGGCTCGACCGGCACGTTGCGCGACGCTGCTGCTGTCGTCCACTTGGATGCCCAGCGGGCCAGCGCCCTGGCCGAGGGGCTCACGGGCGAGGTGCTCACCGTCCGCTCGGTTGAGGCCAAGCCGTACACGCGCAAGCCGTACGCGCCGTTTCGCACCACGACGCTGCAGCAGGAGGCGTCTCGCAAGCTCGGCTACGGCGCGGCTCGCACCATGCAGGTGGCGCAGCGGCTGTACGAGGACGGATTCATCACCTACATGCGCACCGACTCCGTCACCCTCTCCGACAGCGCGATCAACGCGGCGCGCTCCCAGGTGCGCGAGCTGTACGGCGCCGACTACCTGCCGGAGCAGCCTCGGGTCTACACCTCCAAGGTCAAGAACGCCCAGGAGGCGCACGAGGCCATCCGCCCGGCCGGTGAGCAGTTCCGCACTCCGGCGGAGACCGGTCTCAGCTCGGACGCCTTCCGGCTGTACGAGCTGATCTGGATGCGCACCGTGGCGTCGCAGATGCGCGACGCCCGAGGCAGCTCGGTGCAGGTGCGGCTCGGTGCGCGCACCGCGGGCGGTGAGGACTGCGAGTTCGCTGCATCCGGTCGGGTCATCACCTTCCACGGGTTCCTCAAGGCCTATGTCGAGGGCCACGACGACCCTGACGCGGACCTCGACGACCGCGAGACCCGCCTGCCGGATCTGAGCGAGGGTGACCGGCTGCTCGTCGCCGAGCTCGCTCCCGCGGGTCACGAGACGCGGCCGCCGGCGCGGTACACCGAAGCGACGCTGGTGCGTGAGCTGGAGGAGCGAGAGATCGGACGGCCGTCCACTTACGCCGCGATCATCGGCACCATCCTCAACCGGGGGTACGTCTACAAGAAGGGCACGGCGCTGGTGCCCGCGTGGCTCGCGTTCGCAGTCACCCGGCTGCTGGAGGAGCACTTCTCCCGGCTCGTCGACTACGACTTCACCGCGCGGCTGGAGGACGTGCTCGACGAGGTGGCCGGAGGCCGCGAGGACTCCCAGGAGGTGCTGCGCCGGTTCTACTTCGGAGACGGCGACAGTGAGCCGCGGCGCGGGACCGGTGTACCGGAGAGTGGTCCGGGCGCGGAGGAGGATCACGACGCGGGGCTCAAGCGGCTCGTGAGCGAGCTGGGCGACATCAATGCGCGAGCGCTGTCCACCTTCGAGCTCGGCGAGGGCATCGCGGTGCGGGTCGGCCGGTACGGCCCCTACGTCGAGAACGCCGAGGGCACCCGGGCCAACGTCCCCGACGACCTGCCACCCGACGAGCTCACCCTCGAGCGCGCGCGTGAACTGCTGGCCAACCCGGCTGGAGCCGAGATCGAGCTCGGGAACCATCCGGAGACCGGCCTTCCCGTGGTGGCGAAGAACGGCCGATACGGCCCGTACGTCACCGAGCTGCTGCCCCCGGACGCACCCAAGAGCGCCAAGCCCCGCACCTCGTCGCTCTTCAAGTCGATGAGCCTGGACACCGTCGACCTGGAGCAGGCCGTGGAGCTGCTGCGGCTGCCGCGGGTGGTGGGCGTCGACCCAGAGACCAGCGCGGAGATCACCGCGCAGAACGGCCGATACGGGCCCTACCTCAAGCGCGGTACCGACTCGCGGTCCATCGAGTCCGAGGAGCAGCTGCTGACCATCAGCCTCGAGGAGGCCTTGGCGATCTACGCGCAGCCCAAGCAGCACGGTCGCCGCGCCGCTGCTGGACCGCTGCGTGAGCTCGGTCCGGACCCGGTCTCCGGAGGGACCATCTCGGTCAAGGACGGTCGGTTCGGGGCCTACGTCACCGATGGCGAGTACAACGCGACGCTGCGCAAGGGCGATGAGGTGGACGCCATCACCCTGGACCGCGCCGCCGAGCTGCTGGCCGAGAAGCGCGCCAAGGGACCGGCCAAGAAGTCGACCAGGCGGACAGCGAAGAAGGCGACCGCTAAGAAGGCGACCGCTAAGAAGGCGACGGCCAAGAAGACGACCGCCAAGAAGGCCCCGGCCTCCGCTAACTGAGCTCGCCTCAGCCATCACCCAGCCGCTGGAGCAGCCAGGCGGCGACTTCCGCCTCGTACCCCAGGTGCGCGTACCGACCTGCGGGACCGGTGTGGGCACCCGCGCCCGTCTCGACCCGGAACAGGCACCTCGGACCCCACTCCGGGTCGCTGGCCCGCAGTGCTGCCACCCACTTGGCCGGCTCGGATACGAGCACGCGGGGATCGTGCAGCGCTCCGGTCACGAGCAGATCCGGGCGGTCGCCGGCGGCCGGCAGGTTGTCGTACGGCGAGTAGCGGAGCATCCAGGCGAAGTCGTCGGGACGGCGGGGATCGCCCCACTCGTCCCACTCGTTGACGGTGAGCGGCACGTTCGGGTCGAGCATGGTGGTGACGACGTCCACGAACGGCACCTCGGCCACGACAGCACGCCACCGGCTCGGGTGCTGGCTGAAGACCGCACCCTGAAGCAGGCCACCGGCGGACAGTCCTCGGGTCGCGATCCGGACCGGGTCGACCATCCCCGTGGCGGCCAGGTGCTCGGCGACCGTGACATGGTCGTCGAACGTGTGCTGCTTGTGCTCCAGCCGCCCGTCAAGCCACCACCAGCGGCCGCGCTCACCGCCACCGCGCACGTGCGTGTGCACGTGGACGACGCCCCGGTCCAGCAGGCTGGTCAGGGCAGGGTCGAACTCCGGGTCGTCGCAGGACTCGTAGGCGCCGTATCCCCAGAGCAGGCACGGCGCGCTGCCGTCCAGGGGGGTCTGACGGTGTCGGGTCAGCGTGAACGGCACGGATGTGCCGTCGGGGCCGACGACCTCCTCGCGCTGAGTGACGTAGAGCTCCGGCTCGTGCCCTGGCGCCTCCTGCCGATGCCGGAGCGTGCGCGCGCCGGTGCGCAGGTTCACGTCCCACCAGGTGGCCGGCGAGATGGACGACTCCTCGACGACCGTCACCGACTCGGTGTGCCACATCTCGTTGCGGCCGAGCGAGATCCTGCCCGCAGGCAGCGTCGGCGCCAGGTCCAAGCCACCGTCGCCGTCGCCTTCGAGCGGCAGTACTCGCAGGCACGGGCTGCCGTCGCGGCACAACGACAGAACCAGCGCGTCAGCGAAGGCTTCGACCGCATGCACGCGCTCGGCGGGGTTCTCGGCTATTCGCTCGTGCCAGTGCTCGCGTCCAGGGGTCGCCAGTGGCGCCTCCATCAGGCGGAACTCGGTTGCGCCGTCGTTGGTCAGCAGGAGCAGCACGTCCCGGCCGCTTGCCAGGCGGGCATGTTCGAC
>DASQMN010000235.1:0-7563 GCA_035645475.1 Nocardioidaceae bacterium | reverse complement strand
AGGCCGTGCTCACCGAGATCAAGGACGCGGCCGGACAGGTGGTCACCTTCATCGACGAGCTGCACACGGTTGTCGGCGCGGGAGCAGGAGGCGACTCCGCCATGGACGCCGGCAACATGCTCAAGCCCATGCTCGCCCGGGGTGAGCTGCACATGATCGGTGCCACCACGCTGGATGAGTACCGCGAGCGCATCGAGTCCGACCCGGCTCTGGAGCGCCGCTTCCAGCAGGTGCTCGTCGGGGAGCCGACGGTCGAGGACACCATCGCGATCCTGCGCGGGCTCAAGGAGCGGTACGAGGCGCACCACAAGGTGCAGATCGCTGACGCGGCCCTGGTCGCCGCCGCCGCGCTCAGCCACCGCTACATCCCCGGTCGGCAGCTGCCGGACAAGGCCATCGACCTCGTCGACGAGGCCGCCAGCCGGCTGCGCATGGAGATCGACTCCTCACCGGTCGAGATCGACGAGCTGCGCCGAGCGGTCGACCGCATGCGGATGGAGCAGCTGCACCTCGAGCGCGAGACCGACGAGGCCAGCCGTGAGCGGCTGGCCAAGCTGAGCACCGAGCTCGCCGACGTCGAGGAGACGCTGCGCGGCTTGGAGGCGCGCTGGGAGGCCGAGCGTCAGAGCCTGAACCGTGTCGGTGAGGTCAAGGAACGCATCGACGGCCTGCGGGTACAGGCCGAGCGTGCCCAGCGTGAGGGCGACTTCGAGACGGCATCACGGATCCTCTACGCGGATATCCCCCAGCTAGAGCGGGAGGTCGCGGAGGCGGAGGCGGCGGAGTCGCCGGCCGACCTCATGGTGCGCGAGGAGGTCGGGGCCGACGAGGTCGCCGAGGTGGTCGCCGCATGGACCGGCATCCCCACGGGCCGTTTGCTCGAGGGCGAGACCGGCAAGCTCCTGCGCATGGAGGACGAGCTCGGCCACCGGGTGATCGGCCAGCGGGCCGCCGTGGTGGCCGTCTCCGACGCCGTGCGTCGCGCCCGGGCCGGCATCTCCGACCCCGACCGGCCGACCGGCTCCTTCCTGTTCCTCGGTCCCACCGGCGTGGGCAAGACCGAGCTGGCCAAGGCGCTGGCGGAGTTCTTGTTCGACGACGAGCGCGCCATGGTGCGTATCGACATGAGCGAGTACGCCGAGAAGCACTCGGTCGCCCGGCTCGTCGGCGCCCCTCCCGGCTACGTCGGGCACGAGGAAGGCGGCCAGCTCACCGAGGCGGTGCGCCGGCGGCCGTACACGGTGATCCTGCTCGACGAGGTGGAGAAGGCGCACCCCGACGTCTTCGACGTGCTGCTGCAGGTGCTCGACGACGGCAGGCTCACCGACGGGCAGGGCCGAACCGTTGACTTCCGCAACGTGCTGCTGGTGCTCACCTCCAACCTTGGCTCGATCTATCTCGCCGACCCCGGCATGGACGCCGACGCCCAGCGGGCGGCAGTGATGAGCGTGGTGCGCTCCACCTTCAAGCCGGAGTTCCTCAACCGGCTCGACGAGGTCGTCACCTTCGACGCCCTCGGCACCGCGGAGCTCACCCGCATCGTCGACCTGCAGATCGACGCGCTGGCTCGTCGGCTGGCCGTACGACGCATCACCCTGGAAGTGAGCGACGCGGCTCGTGAGTGGCTCGGCATCACCGGCTACGACCCGACGTACGGTGCGCGCCCGCTGCGTCGCCTGGTGCAGAAGGAGATCGGCGACAGCCTCGCGCGGCTCCTGCTGGCCGGGGAGGTGCGAGACGGTGATGTCGTGACCGTCGACGTGCTGACCGACGGTGGCGTCGGTGAGCTGGAGGGCACTTCGTCGGGCCTGAGCGTCCGGCGGGCGCCTTCCGCGGCCGAGGTCGACGCGGCGCAGGACACCGAATCGGCTGGGGGACCAGTCGACCGTGATGCACTGGTCGGGTGAGCACCTCCGCGCCGAGCCTGCCGGCCCGACCACCTCAGGTGGTCTGGGCCTGCAGGCTGGCGTGGTGCTTCTCGACGGTCGTGCTGATCGCGGTCGCGACCACCCTGGGCGACTGGGGATCCCCCAACCAGCGTCAGCAGCTGCAGGAAGGGCTTGCTGGCTCGTCGTTGACGCGCGACCTCGATGCCGGCCAGGTGCTGGAGGCGGTGCGCTACACGCTCATCGCGGTCGCGGCGGCGTCGGTTGCGGCTCTGTTGGCTGCCGGGTGGGTGGCCCGTGGGCACGCCGGCGCGCGCGTGCTACTCACCGTGCTCGCTGCCTCGTCGCCGCTGGCGGCGCCCCTGCTCGGGCTCGGTGGTGTCTTCATCGCCGCCGCCGGGATAGCGTGCGCTGTCTTGTTGTGGACGTCGCCCGCACGCACCTGGTTCAAACTGGTATCGCCCGCACCAGGCGCTCCTATGCATCCGCCTGGCCCCTCTTCCCCGAAAAGAGCCCCGATGTCGCACCCAGCCCCACCGCCCGACGGTGATCCCACCCCGCGCCCGGTTGAGCCAGGGGCAACGAGCGAGCCGCCGCGCTGGCCGGGCGCCAGTGGCCAGCCACCGTCGTACGAGCAGCCCTCGCAGTCCCCACAGCCATACGGCCAGCAGCCCGCTCAGCCGGAGTACGGCCAGTCCGGCCCACCGCAGTATGGGCAGCCGCAGTACGGGCAGCCGTCGGGTCAGCCACAGCAGTACGGCCAGTACGGCCAGGCCTCCGGCCAGCCGCAGCAGTACGGCCAGCCCTATGGCGCCCAGCCCTACGCCTACGGCCAGTCGGGCTACGACCAGGGCGGCTACGGCAGCGCGCCGATGTCTCGCCCTGGGGCGGTGACGGCGGCGGCGGTCATCACGTTCGTGCTGTCGGGGCTCGCGCTGCTGGCGAGCCTCATCGCCGGCGTCAGCGTGCTGGCTGCCCGCGACGGCATCAAGGACGAGCTGCTCAAGGACCAGAACTTCCGCAACACGTTCGACCGTGGGGACATCGACACGGTGGTGACGTTCGTGGGCCTCGGTGCGCTGTTCTTCGCGCTGTTGGCGCTGCTCGGCATCGTGCTGGCCGCTCTGGTGCTGCGCGGTCGGGGGTGGGCGCGGATAGCGCTCATCGTTCTGTCCGTTCCGACTGCGGTGCTCGGGCTGATCGGCTTCGGTGCCGCGTTCCCGCTGCTGTGGACCCTCGGCGCCATCGCCGTCATCGTGCTGCTGAGCCTGGGCCAGGTGCGCCAGTGGTTCGCCATGCGCGGGTACGAGGGCAGCACGGCCTGACCGCCGGGCAGGGTCAGCCGTAAGCGCGGTGCAGGCGATCGAGCGCCTCGTCCAGCACCTCCGGGCGTTTGCAGAACGCCCAGCGCACCAGCGACCGGCCGGTCTCCGGGTCGTCGGCGAACACCGAGTGCGGGATCGCGACGACACCGGCCCGGGCCGGCAGGTCGAGGCAGAACTGCATCCCGTCGTCCGCCCCGAGCGCGCGTACGTCGGTGGTGGCGAAGTAGGTGCCTTCCGGCACGCGTACCTCCAGGCCGAGGTTGGTGAGGCCGGCGCACAGCTGGTCGCGTCGGGCCTGCAGTGAGCTCGCCGCGTCGGCGTAGTACCCCTCGGGCAGGCCCAGCGCGATGGCGATGGCCGGCTGCAGCGGCGCGCCGGAGGTGTAGGTCAGGAACTGCTTGGCCTTGGTGACCGCCTGCACCAGCGGCGCCGGGCCCACCGCCCAGCCGACCTTCCAGCCGGTGAAGCTGAAGGTCTTGCCGGCGCTGGAGACGGTGAGCGTACGTTCGGCCATTCCGGGCAGGGTCGCGATCGGGACGTGGCTGCGGCCGTCGAAGACCAGGTGCTCGTACACCTCGTCGCTGATGACCAGCAGGTCGTGCTCGACCGCGATCCGTGCCACCGCGGCCAGCTCCGCAGGGTCGAGCACCGTGCCCGTCGGGTTGTGCGGGGTGTTCAGCAGGATCGCTGTCGTACGGGGCGTGACGGCTGCCTGCAGCGCGCCGACATCCAGACGGAAGTCGGCCTGGCGAAGCGGCACGGCGCGGCGCACCCCACCGGCGAGGGCGATGCCCGCGGGGTAGGAGTCGTAGTACGGCTCGAGCACGATCACCTCGTCGCCGGGGTCGACGAGCGCGAGCAGCGCAGCGGCCACCGCCTCGGTCGCGCCGGTGGTCACGACCACCTCGCTGTCGGGGTCCAGCTGCATGCCGTACCAGTGCCGCTGGTGGTCGGCGACGGCTCGGCGCAGCTCGGGCACACCGGTTCCTGGTGCGTACTGATTGCGTCCTGCTCGAAGTGCAGCGACCGCCGCTTCGCGTACCTCGTCGGGGCCGTCGGTGTCGGGGAACCCCTGACCGAGGTTGACCGACCCGGTACGCAACGCGAGATCCGACATGGTCGCGAAGATCGTGGTGTCGATCTCGCTCACGCGCGCTGCCAGCTGCTTCATCCCCGCGACCCTAGTAGGCGGCAGCACTCCCTACCCTGGCGTGCGTGAGCGACCGGGAAGACCTGCTGCGCCAGATCGTCGACAAGGCGGTGGTGCGCGGCCGGGTCACGTTGTCCTCCGGCCGGCAGGCCGACTCCTATGTCGACCTCCGCCGGATCACCCTCGATGCGCATTCCGCACCTCTGGTCGGACGGGTGATGCTGGCGCTGGTGGACGACCTCGAGCTGGACGCGGTCGGCGGGTTGACCCTGGGGGCCGACCCGGTGGCGACGGCCATGCTGCACGCGGCGGCCGCCGCAGGGCGGCACCTCGACGCGTTCGTCGTGCGGAAGGAGGGCAAGGCGCACGGGCTGCAACGCCGCATCGAAGGGCCCGCCGTCACCGGGCGACGCGTGCTCGCCGTCGAGGACACCTCCACCACCGGCGGATCGGTGCTGCAGGCGGTCGAGGCGCTGCGGGAGGCCGAGGCCGAGGTCGTCGCCGTGGCCGTCATCGTCGACCGGGCCACCGGTGCGCGGGAAGCCGTGGAGGGTGCCGGGCTGGAGTATCGGGCCGCGTACGGGGCGCAGGAGCTCGCGCTGGACTGACGCGGCCGGCTCAGGCCGGAGTGCGGGGAACGCGGTCGCCGGGCTCGACCGAGGTGGCACCGGCGTCGGTGTGCTGATGGTCGTGCTGATGGTCGAGCTGAGTGTCCGGCACCGTGCTCGGAGTGCCTGACCCGTTGACCGACCCACTGACGGGCCCACTGGCCGGCCCGGTCATCGGCTGGGCCACCGGCTGGGTCATCGGCTGGGTGCCGGTCGCGGCGCTCGCGGCCTCGAGGCGCCTGGAGCGACGCTCTCGCAGCAAGTGCGCCACCATCGGCAGGATCGAGATGGCGACTGCGCTCAAGATGATGAGGTCGAGGTTCGGCTGCACGAAGTCCTGGACGAAAGGCACCTGGCCCACGCGCCAGGCGACCATCGTGATGCCCCAGACCCACAGGATCCCGCCCAGGGTGCTGTAGAACAGGTAGATCCGGCGGTCCATCCGGGCGACTCCCGCGGTCACCGTGATGAACGTACGAACGACGGGTACGAACCGGGCCAGGATGATGGCCGGGCCGCCGTAGCGCTCGAAGAAGGCGCTGGTGCGCTCCACCTGTTTCGGGTTCAGCAGCTTGCCCTGGCCCCGGTCGAAGATCGGTGCGCCGACGGCCCGGCCGATCTCGTAGCCGACCACGTTGCCGACCACGGCACCTGCGGTGAGCACCAGGCACACCCACCAGATCGGGTAGTCGATGAGGCCTTGGCTCACGAACAGCCCGACGGTGAACAGCAACGTGTCGCCGGGCAGGAAGAACCCCACGAGCAGGCCACACTCGGCGAAGATGACCCCTAGCGCGATCCACAGGGCCGCACCCGCGGATTCGCTGAGCAGGGTCGCTGGGTCCAGCCAGTCGAGGCCGACAGCGAGATCCACACACTGAGCGTACGGGAGGGGTGGCTGTGCGGCCGCCAGGTCCTGAGAACCCATCGGTGAACAATGAGTGGATCGCGAACGCGTCCGAGGTCGGGGTCGGCCCCTGGGAGGGATCGTGGCCCGATGACCCGCGGCTGGACCCCGAGCTGCTGCGCGACGGCGACCGCCGCAATGTGGTCGACCGCTACCGCTACTGGCGACTCGACGCGATCGTGGCCGACCTGGACTCCCGCCGTCACCCGTTCCACGTGGCGGTGGAGAACTGGCAGCACGACCTCAACATCGGGTCGGTGGTGCGCACCGCCAACGCTTTCGCTGCGGCCGCCGTTCACGTCGTGGGTCGACGGCGGTGGAACCGGCGCGGCGCGATGGTCACCGACCGCTACCAGCACCTGCAGCACCACCCCGACCTGACCGCGCTGCGCGTCTGGGCCGGTGAGCGGGAGCTGCCGTTGGTCGGGATCGACAACGGACCGGGTGCCCGGCCGCTGGAGCATGCCGCGCTGCCGCTGCGTTGTGTCCTCGTCTTCGGCCAGGAGGGACCTGGCCTCAGTGAGCAGGCCATCGCGGCCTGCGACGAGGTGCACTCGATCGCGCAGTTCGGGTCGACCCGGTCGATCAACGCCGCCGCGGCAGCGGCGATCGCGATGCACGCCTGGGTACGTCAGCACGCCGACGTGTGAGCGCGCCTACGCTGCCCTCATGGTGCGCCGACTGGTCGTGGTGGGAGGCGACGCTGCCGGCATGACCGCCGCGTCCGCGGCGAAGAAGCGCGCCGGTGACGCGCTGGACGTGCTCGTGCTGGAGCGCGGGCAGTGGACGTCGTACTCGGCGTGCGGCATCCCGTACTGGGTCTCCGGTGACGTCGACGGACCCGACGCCCTGGTCGTACGGACCCCGCAGGAGCACCGGGGCGCCGGCATCGACGTGCGGATGGGCTCCGAGGTGATCGACCTCGACCTCGACGGGCGCACCGTCGGCGTCCGGAACGGGTCCGGCCAGGTGACCCGGGAGCGCTGGGACGACCTGCTGCTCGCCACCGGCGCCAAGCCGTTGGCGCCGTCGGTGCCCGGGGCGGACGCGATCGGCGTGTACGGGCTGCAGACGCTCGATGACGGTGCCGCGGTCCTGGCCGAGCTCTGCGGCACGGGTGCCGGCTCGGGACGCCCGCGTACCGCCGTGGTCGTGGGCGGCGGATACATCGGCGTCGAGATGGCCGAGGCGTGCCTGCAGCGGGGCCTGGCGGTGACCCTTGTCGACCGCGCACCCGAGCCGATGCCTCGACTGGATCCCGACCTCGGCCGTCAGGCTCGCGGCGTGATGGAGGGCCTCGGGATCCAGGTGCTCACAGGGGTGGACGTCGAGGCCTTCGAGACCGACGACGCCGGCCACGTGGTGGCGGTACGTACCGCGACGGAGCGGCTCGCCGCCGACGTCGTCCTGCTGGGCATCGGCGTGCGGCCCTTCACCGACCTCGCGGCGGCCGCCGGTCTGCCGCTGGGCAGCTTCGGCGGCCTGCGCACCGACGAGCGGATGGCCGTGCACGGGCATGAGGGCGTGTGGGCAGCAGGTGACTGCGTCGAGGTGTGGGACCGGGTGGGCGGTGAGTGGCAGCACGTCGCACTCGGCACGCACGCTAACAAGCAGGGTCGGGTCGTCGGCCTGCAGGTGACCGGGGGCAGCCTGACGTTCCCTGGCGTGGTCGGCACCGCGATCACCA
>DASQMN010000234.1:0-3926 GCA_035645475.1 Nocardioidaceae bacterium | reverse complement strand
GCACCTGCCGTTCCTGTCCACCACCGCCGCCGACCTCGTCGAGGACGCCGGCGCGGTCCTCATCGGTGGCACGGTCATCTGCCTGGTCGGTGTCGTGGACGACATCTGGGAGCTCGACGCGCTCACCAAGCTGCTCGGCCAAGTGGCGGCCGCGAGCGTCGTGGTCGCACTCAACGTGCGGTTCTACTACCTGCCGCTGTCCGATGAGTTCAACGTCATCGACCCACTGCAGGCCGACGTCGTCTCGGTGTTCCTGATCGTCGGTACGGTCAACGCGGTCAACTTCATCGACGGGCTGGACGGGCTTGCGGCGGGAGTCATCGGCATCGGCGCCAGCGCTTTCTTCGGCTTCGCCTACGTCCTGGCCGGCCAGAACAACCAGAGTGTCGCCACACCCGCCGCCATGCTCACCGCGGCGCTGGCCGGAGCGTGCCTGGGGTTCCTGCCGCACAACTTCTATCCCGCCCGGATGTTCATGGGCGACTCCGGATCGATGTTGATCGGTCTGGTCATGGCGTCCTCGGCCATCACCCTGACCGGCAGCTTCACCGCGAGCGCCGAGCCGATCGATGGCATCTCGGGAAGCGCGAACCTGCTCTCGCCGACTCTGCTCCCGCTGGTGCTTCCGGTGGCGGTCCTGCTCGTGCCCTTCGTCGACCTCGTGCTGGCGGTGATCCGGCGCACCCGCGCCGGGCGTTCACCCTTCAGCCCGGACAAGCAGCACCTGCACCATCGGCTGCTCGAGATGGGCCACTCGCAGCGGCGGGCGGTGGTGGTCATGTACCTCTTCGCAGCGCTGATCGCCTTCGGCACGGTGGCGCTCAGCCTCTCCAGCGGTTGGCAGGTCGCCGCGGCGGTCGCGGCGGCGGCGGTGGCCGTGTTGTGCCTCGCCCTGGTGCTGCCTCGGCTGGGTCGCAGCACGGTGTGACGCACACCGCCGGCGGTTGGACCTGCTATCGCCGCTTGTGCTATTTTTCACAAGCACCGCCCGACTCCGACGAACGGCCGCCACGATGACGACCGCTACGCCTAGCTCGCCGCAGCGCACTGCGGCAGCGGCCATGTTGCGAACCGGCCTGCTCAACGCTGTCGGAGTCGCTGCCGTCGCGGCCGCCCTGTCCTACGGGGCCGCGGGGGGGACCGGGGTGGCCGGCTCGCTGACCGGCTCGGCGATCGTCGCGATCTTCTTCGCCACCAGCTTCCTGGTGCTGGACCGCACCCGCCACCTGGAACCGGTCGTGACCTTGCTGGTCGCTCTCGCGCTGTACGTCGCCAAGCTCATCGCGCTGCTGCTGGCACTGGTCCTGCTCGAAGCGGCCGGCGCGCTCGACGGGCCGCTGCACCGGGCCTCGATGGCGGTCACGATCGTGGTCGCCACCCTGGTCTGGTCGGTCGTGCAGATCGTGGCGGCGACGCGGCACCGGCAGCCGACCTACGACCTCGACGCCACGGCGAGCCAGCGATGAGCGCGGCGGGTTCGGCCCTTCACGGCGAGTGCAGCGTCAGGCTGACCGGCTGCTACGCTCCGGACCGCGATGAGCCAGCCTCACCCCTCACCCTCCTCGGACTCGGTCCCGTCATCCGGTGGGCACATTCCGCCGGCGGCTCCCAGCCGGTCGAAGGATCCGTGGGTGGCGGCCAGTCGGCTCGGCGGTGGCGTCTTGCTCTACGGCGGCATCGGATGGTTTCTCGACTCGTGGTGGGATACCGCGTTCCTGACGCCCGTGGGGATCTTGCTGGGGGCGGGCCTCGGCTTGTACGTCGTCTTCGCCTCCCAGCGGTCGCGGTGACTGGCACAGCGATGCGCCAGATCGCCGGCCCACCGGCACCTTCGACAGTGGATCGCCCGACCAGCCCCCGCCTGCGCCCAGACGACGAGGAGAACGAGTGAGGATCGCAGCCGTGGCAGTCGCCGCCGAGGGCTTCGAGCCCCCGGGCCCGGCCGACTTCGAGCTGCCCGCCATCGCTGCCGGCGTGACCAAGCCGATGGTGCTGCTGGTGCTTTCCGCGGTGCTGGTGCTGGGCTTCTTCGTGCTCGCCTCGCGCAAGCAGGCCATGGTCCCCGGCCGTCTGCAGTACGCGGGTGAGCAGGCGTACGGCTTCGTCCGCAACGACATCGCCCGCGACATCATCGGCTCCCGCGACTTCATGCGGTTCGTGCCGTACCTGGTGTCGTTGTTCTTCTTCGTCCTGATCAACAACCTCTACGGCATCATCCCGCTGCTGCAGTTCCCGACGTTCTCCCGATCGGGGTACGCCTACGGGCTGGCCGCTTTGACCTGGCTGCTCTACAACGGCGTTGGCATCGCCCGGCACGGACTCGGCGGATATATCAAGCACCAGTCGCTGCCGGGCGGGGTGAGCGGTCCGATCCTGCTGCTCATCGTGCCGCTGGAGTTCATCTCCAACATCTTGGTGCGCCCGGTGACCCTGGCGCTCCGACTTTTCGCCAACATGTTCGCCGGCCACCTGCTGCTGATCCTGTTCACCCTCGGCGGGGAGTACCTGCTGCTGCACTCGGGCAACCTGGCCTACGCGCCGGTGGGAGTGATCTCGCTGATCATGGCGGTGCTGATCAGCTTCCTCGAGCTGCTGGTGCAGGTGCTGCAGGCCTACGTGTTCACCCTCCTGACCGCCATGTACGTCTCCGGGGCCCTGGCCGAGGAGCACTGATCCCCGACCGGGGACCAACCGAAAGGAAGCACCATGGAAGGCACGATCAACGGCTCGCTCAACATGATCGGGTACGGCCTTGCGGCCATCGGCCCAGGCGTGGGCATCGGCCTGATCTTCGCGGCCTACATCAACGGCGTCGCGCGCCAGCCTGAGGCGCAGGGTCGCCTCCAGGCGATCGCGATTCTTGGCTTCGCCCTCGCCGAGGCGCTCGCCATCATCGGTATCGCCCTCGCGTTCGTCCTCGGCTGACCATCCCCACCGAAGCTCCCACCGAAGCTCCCAACGAAGGCCTCGTCATGCGCAGACCGCTCGCAGCAGAAGAGCTCAACCCGCTGATCCCGCACATCGCGGAGATCATCCTCGCCATCGTCGTCTTCCTGATCCTGGTGGCTCTGGTCCGCAAGTTCGTCGTGCCGAAGTTCGAGCAGACCTTCGCCCGGCGCACGGCTGCCATCGAGGGCGGCATGCAGGAGGCCAAGGAGGCCCAAGCCGAGGCCAAGGCCGCACTGGAGCAGTACCGCGCACAGCTGGCCGAGGCCCGGAGCGAGGCCGCCGGCATCCGTGAGGAGGCCCGCGAGCAGGGCGCCCAGATCGTCGTGGAGATGCGGCAGCAGGCGCAGGCCGAGAGCTCCCGCATCACTGCGGCCGCGCACGCGCAGATCGAGGCCGAGCGCATCCAGGTGCTGCAGCAGCTGCGCACCGAGGTCGGCACGCTGGCGACCTCGTTGGCCGGACGCATCGTCGGGGAGTCGCTGGAGGACGAGGTACGACAGCGCCGCACGGTCGACCGCTTCCTCGCCGAACTCGAGCAGCAGGAGTCGGGTACCTCGGCGCCCGCGCCGGCGCAGGCACAGCCGGAACCGGCGGCCGCCCCGAGTGGAGGGGCACACGCAGCGACCCCTCCGAACGGCCAGGCGCCCTGATGAGGGGTAGCTCGGCACGTTCCCAGCAGACACTGCTCGACCGCGTCGACGCCTCGGTGGCCGGCGGGACAGACCCGCGGACGCTGGGTGACGAGCTGTTCGCGGTGGTCGAGGTGCTCGATGGCCAGCCTGTCCTGCGCCGGTTGCTGACCGATCCGGGCACCTCCGAGCAGGCCAAGCGCGGCATGGTGAAGCACCTGTTCGGCACGGGCGACAAGGGATTCATCCGGAGCCTGCTCAGCCGCGGCGAAGGCAAGGTCTCCGACGCCACGGTCGACGTGCTGGCCGACGCCGCGGCCGTACGCTGGCACTCCACCCGCGACCTCC
>DASQMN010000233.1:0-10134 GCA_035645475.1 Nocardioidaceae bacterium | reverse complement strand
GTCGGCCGGCGCGGCCGGCGGCAACGGCTGGGCCGGGGAGCTCGGACTGCCGGCCGGCCGGCTGGCAGCCCGGCGGCGAGGACGCGCCGGTGTGGTGTCGGCTGCTTGGAACACCGGCGCGGTGACGGCGCGCGCGGCTGGAGGGGAATCCGCAGCGAAGGGCGCGACACCGTCGCGAGCCCCCAGGGCGGCGTCGACGGTCACGTCGAGTGCAGCAGCGTCGACAGCCTCGTCGTCCGCGGCGTCAGCCGGTGCCTCCAGTGAGGCGCCCGCGTCCGGTGGCGCCGGAGCCACAGCCGGCGGTTCGAGACGAGTGGGCGTCGTGGCAGCGGAGAACGTCGCGGCGGGAGGACCAGCCGGGCGGCCGGCCGCTCGGCGGCGCCGTACGGGTCCGGTCCCCGCAGTGACCGCCGGAGTCGAGGCTGCGCCGCCGGAGTCCTCAGCAGGGGCGCCAGTGACGTCTTGAGGCTCAGCTGCCGAGGTGTCGGCTCCCTCGTTCGGGGCGCCCTTCGGGGTGTCGTTCGGGATGTTGTCGTCGAGCATCAACGCTCCTCTGCCCCCGGGCGCGTGCGCCGCACAGGGGCCGTTCGGTGCCTGCTCCGGCGAGCCGAGGCAGGCGCAAGCCTGGTGTCGCTCGCCCTGCAGGAGTGCCGGGCGGGCCGCGACGCCACCCTCCATGTGTCAGCGAATGACCCGGCAGCCCACCGCGGTCGACATCGAGCAGTGCTACTGCGTCAACGTGTCGCGGTCGGGTGCGAACGGGTCACCCACCGTGCCGGTCACCAGGTCGAGCGGACCTTGCGACACCCGCTGCTGAACAGGCGGCAACGAGGTCGAAAGCCCGGCGACCTCGCGGAGTCCGGCGAGGACGTCGTCGGGTCGAACGGACGGCGTGCCGTGTCGTACGACCACGTGCAGTATCGCACATGGGCGGTCGGACTCATGCCGATCGCGGGCATCATCGGGCTCACAGGCCAGCGACACGACAGCCGCTCGGGTGTCGAAGCGCCGTAGCCCGCGCTTCGTCATGCGTTCGACCTCGACGACCTCCGCAGCGAGGAACCGGTCCACGGCCGCCTGTGCGTCGCTCGGCTCGACGCCGGGCAGCTGCACCGTCCAGACGCTGGCCTCCAGCTGCTCGGCCAGCGACCCGCCGTCGACCTCTACGACGTCGACGACGTCCAGGCCGTCGGGCAGCGCCGCGTCCAGGTCGGCTCGTACCGCGCTGGGATCGCACCGGCGGGTGAGCGCGATCTCGAGATACTCCGCCTCGCTGGCGCTGCCCGTCGACGCCGCCCCGGCGTAGGAGATGCGCGGGTGCGGGCTGAAGCCGGACGAGAATGCGATGGGCACGCCCGCTCGGCGCACGGCACGCTCGAAGGCACGGCCGAAGTCACGGTGGCTGGTGAAACGCAGCCGGCCTCGCTTGGCATAGCGCACACGCAGCCGCTGCTGGATCGGCAGCTGTGGGTTGGGTACTTCTTGCGGCGGCACGACGCCGTCAGCGGCCCGGGCGCGGCGTCACAGGACCGACAGGGGCAGCAGCGTCTTCCCCGTTGGGCCGACCTGGATCTCGGTGTCCATCTGGGGACACACACCGCAGTCGAAGCACGGGGTCCAGCGGCAGTCGTCGACCTCGATCGCGCCGTCCGGCTCGAGCGCGTCCTGCCAGTCCTCCCACAGCCAGTCGCGGTCGAGGCCTGAGTCGAGGTGGTCCCAGGGCAGCACCTCGGCGTAGTCGCGTTCGCGGGTGGTGTACCAGGCCACGTCGACCGGCTCGTCGGCGAGCGCTCGGTCGGCGGCGGCCATCCAGCGGTCGAAGTCGAAGTGCTCGCTCCAGCCGTCGAGGCGGCCACCGTCGCGCCAGACCTCCTCGATGACCCGTCCGACGCGCCGGTCGCCGCGGCTGAGCAGCCCTTCGACGATGCCGGGCTTGCCGTCGTGGTAGCGGAAGCCGATGGCGCGTGCGTACTTCTTGTCCGAGCGAACGGCGTCGCGCAGTTTCGCCAAGCGTGCGTCGGTCGTGTCGGCGTCGAGCTGTGGTGCCCACTGGAACGGGGTGTGCGGCTTGGGTACGAAACCGCCGATGCTGACGGTGCAGCGGATGTCGCCCCGGCCGGACACCTCACGGCCGGTGGCGATGACGCGCTTGGCGAGGTCGGCGATCTGCAGGACGTCCTCGTCGGTCTCGGTGGGCAGGCCGCACATGAAGTACAGCTTCACCTGCCGCCAGCCGTTGGAGTAGGCCGCGGCGACTGTGGCGATCAGGTCGTCCTCGCTGACCATCTTGTTGATGACCTTGCGCAGGCGCGCGCTGCCCCCCTCCGGCGCGAAGGTCAGCCCCGAGCGCCGGCCGTTGCGGCTGAACTCGTTGGCCAGGGTGATGTTGAAGGCGTCCACCCGCGTGCTGGGCAGGGACAGCGAGGTGTTGGTGCCCTCGTAGCGGTCACCGAGCCCTTTGGCCACGTCCGCGATCTCGGAGTGGTCGGCGCTGGAGAGGCTGAGCAGCCCGACCTCCTCGAAGCCGGAGTTCTTCAGTCCCGTCTGCACCATGTCGCCGATGGTGGTGATCGAGCGCTCCCGTACCGGGCGGGTGATCATGCCGGCCTGGCAGAACCGGCAGCCGCGGGTGCAGCCGCGGAAGATCTCGACGGAGTACCGCTCGTGGACGGTTTCGGCGAGCGGCACCAGCGGCTTGCTCGGGTACGGCCAGGCGTCGAGGTCCATCAGCGTGTGCTTGGCGACGCGCCAGGGGACACCGGCCCGGTTGGGCGCCACTCGCTGGATGCGCCCGTCGGGCAGGTAGGCCACGTCGTAGAACCGGGGGACGTAGACCCCGCCTGAACGAGCGAGCCGCATGAGTAGCTCGTCGCGGCCGCCAGGGCATCCCTGCTGCTTCCACTCGCGTACGACGGCGCTGATGGCGAGCACGACCTCCTCGCCGTCGCCCAGCACCGCGGCGTCGACGAAGTCGGCGACGGGTTCGGGATTGAAAGCGGCGTGCCCCCCGGCGATGACGACGGGATGGGTGTCGTCGCGCTCAGCTGCGTGCAGCGGGATACCGGCCAGGTCGAGCGCTGTGAGCAGGTTGGTGTAGCCGAGCTCGGTGGCGAAGCTGACCCCGAGCAGGTCGAAGGCCCCGACCGGCCGGTGGGCGTCCACGGTGAACTGAGGGACGCCGTGCTCGCGCATCACCGCCTCCATGTCGGGGAAGACGGCGTAGGTGCGCTCGGCGAGAATCCAGTCACGCTCGTTGAGGATCTCGTACAGGATCTGCACGCCCTGGTTCGGCAGCCCGACCTCGTACGCGTCGGGATACATCAGGGCCCAGCGAACCATTGGCTCGACCGCGTCCCAGTCCTTGCTCGCGGCGTTGAGCTCGCCTCCGACGTACTGGATGGGCTTGCTGACCTGGGGCAGCAGCGGTTCCAGCTGCTCGAACACGGACGGGACTGGCATCGCGGGTCGGCTCCAGGGTCGAGAGTTGAGTCGGCTCAGCGTACGCGCGGGATCGGTGGTGGCGAGGTCTCACCAGCGCGAGCGGGTACGCCGTGAGCGCACGACCACTCCGAACCCGAGCGAGCGCTCGGCGCGCAGGTGGACGTTGAGCAGCAGCCCGACCGCCATCAGTGAGGCGAACATGGACGTCCCGCCGTACGACACCAGCGGCAGCGGCACCCCGGTGATCGGCATGATGCCCAGGCACATGCCGATGTTCTGGAACGCCTGGAAGCCGAACCAGCAGATGACCCCGACGGCGGCGAGCCGGCCGAAGACGTCGGGGGCTCGACGTGCGATCAGCAGGGCCCGCCACAGCAGCATCGCGAACAGCGCGATCACCACACCGGCGCCGAGCAGCCCGAACTCCTCACCGGCGACCGTGAAGACGAAGTCGGTGTGCTGCTCGGGTACGAAGCCGGACTGCGTCTGCGATCCCTCGAAGAGTCCCTGACCGAGCAGGCCGCCGTTGCCGATGGCGATGCGTGCCTGGATGGTGTTGTATCCGGCTCCCTGCGGGTCCAGCGACGGATCGGTGAAGGCCCGGAACCGGTCGAGCTGGTACGACTCGAGGACACCGGTGGCGATCGCCAGCGCCACGACACCCACGGCGGCGACCACCAGTCCGAGGAGCCAGCGTCGGGGTGCACCAGACAGGGCCACCACGCCGAAGACGGTGGCGACGAGCACCATCAACGTGCCGAGGTCGGGCTGGGCCAGCACCAGTACCGCGGGCAGTGCGGCGATCGCGAGCACCGGCACCATGTCGGCGTCCGATGGACGGGTGCGGCGGCCCGCCTCGAGCCGCTCGGCGAGCACCAGCGCCATGCCGACGATGACGCCCAGCTTGGCGAGCTCGGCCGGCTGCACCGACATGCCACCGATCAGCAGCCAGGAGTGCGAGCCGTTGATGACGGCTCCCAGCGGGGAGAAGATCGCCAGCAAGCCTGCCAGGGAGCCGAGATAGACCAGGGGTGCCCACAGCCGCAGCCAGCGGTGGTCGGTGGCGGCGATGACGCCACCGAGGACCGCGCCGATCAGCACGTTGACCGCCTGCTTCACCAGGTACGCCTCGGTGGCTCCGCCGGTCAGGTCCTCGCGATGCACCGTCGCGGACCACACCAGCAGGCAACCGATCAGGCACAGGGCAGCGACGCTGCCGAGAAGGAGCCAGTCCATGCTCGCCAGAAGCGTGCTCCGGCTCGACCGGCGAGGTGCCGGACGTCGGCTCGGGGCGTTCAGCGGACGATCCAGCAGTGTCACCGCCGCCCCCGCTTGGTGCGCTCGTCAGCCGGCTCGGCGATGCCGTCCGGCGGGTCGATCCGACCGTCGGCCTGGAAGCGCGGCAGCTGGTCCGGCGGCGTGGTCCCCGGAATCAGCGCCCACTGCGGATGCACCTTGCCGTTGCGGATGCCGTAGAGGGCCTCCCAGATGCGTCGCACCGCATCACCGGCAGCTCCCGAACCGGTGCCGGCCTGCTCGATCATGCTGACCACGACGTAGTCCTTGGTGTAGGTCGCGAGCCACGAGGTGGTCTGCCGTCCGTAGACCTCGGCGGTGCCGGTCTTGGCCCGCAGCTTGACTTCGTCGAGCGGGAAGTCCTCCATCTTCCAGGCCAGCGTGCCGTCGCGTGGGGTGCCCTTGAGCGCCGAGTCGACAGTGCGCAGCGTGCGGCGCGACACTGGCACCTGACCGGCGGCCTCCGGCTCGATCTGGCGTACCACCGAGCCGTCGGCGCCCAGCACCGCCTTGGCCAGCCGCGGCTCCCACAGGGTGCCACCGTTGGCGAGAGCGGAGTACGCCGTCGCCAGCTGCAGCGGTGTGATCGTGGTGTCGCCCTGTCCGATCACGAAGTTGACCGCGTCGCCGGCACGGTAGGCGTAGCCCTCGATGCAGAACTCGCGGGCGAAGATGTGCAGGTAGTCGCTGCCGGACTCCTCGGCGATCCTGCAGTAGTAGTCCTTGTTCTCGCGCCAGTAGTCCATCTTCCAGCGACGGTCCGCGATCCGACCGGCCTCCTCCCCCGGCAGGTCCACACCCGTCGCTGCGCCGAAGCCGACGTTGCGGGCCGCCTGCACCAGTGGGTCCACGGTGTCGACCGGCGCGTCCTCGCCGCCGGCCTCCAGCCACAGGTCGTACCCGACGCGGTAGAAGAAGGTGTTGCACGAGACCTGCAGCGCCTTGGCGATGTTGATGTACCCGTAGGCACCCGACTCGAAGTTCTTGAACGACCTGTTGCCCGCGGTGAACGACGACGAGCAGTTCAGCTGCGTCTGTGGCTTGTAGCCGTTCTCCAGGGCCCCGAGCGCCATGAACGGCTTGAAGGTGGACCCCGGGGCCAGCTGTGCCTGGGTGGCCCGGGACAGCAGTGGCTGGGCACCCTTGGTGGAGTAGAGCTCGGCCAGCTGGCGCGACGTGATACCGCCTACCCAGGCGCTCGGCTTGTACGTCGGGTAGCTGGCCATGGCGATGACCCGGCCGGTGTCGGGCTCCATCACCACCGCGGAGCCCGCCGGCGCCTCGTAGCGGCGCCCCGTGACCGGGTCGACCGTCTGCCTCGCTACCTTGATCGCCCCGAGCAGCTCCCGCTCGACCAGCCCCTGGACGCGGGCGTCGATGCTGGTGACCAGGGTGTCGCCAGGCCGGGCGGCGACGTCCTCACCCTCTCCGAGGACCCGGCCGAGGGAGTCAACGGTGAGACCGTGACTGCCCGGGACACCACGCAGGTCCTGGTCGTACTGGCGCTCGAGCCCGGAGCGCCCGACGGTGGAGCCGGAGTTGATGCTCTTGTCGCCGGTGCGCTGTGCCGCGTCGTACTCGTCCGCGGTCACCGGGGACAGGTAGCCCAGCACGTGCGAGGCGTTGACCCCATAGGGCTTGGGATACGCGCGAACGTACTGCTGCTCGGCGGTGATGCCGGGGAAGTCCTCGCCGCGCTCCTGGATCGACACCGCGACGGCCTGGTTGACATCGTCGGCCACCGGGACCGGCTGGTAGGGCGCCCCGTTCCAGCACACGGGCGGCTCGGGAGCACCGTTCTCCCCGCAGGTACGGGTGCGTGACTGCAGCCGTGCCAGCGGCTCCCCCAGCTCCTGTGCCAGGGACGTCATCACCTCGGCGCGCCGGCGCGGGGTCATCTCGGCCATGCGGTCGCGGTCGACGGTCACCACCCAGGACAGGCGGTTGGCCACCAGGGGCCGGCCCATGTCGTCGACGATGAGGCCGCGCTGAGGCTGGACCACCAGGTCGCGGCCGGCGTTGCTGGCGGCCTGCTGCTGGTACTCCTCGCCGCTGGCCACCTGAAGGAACCACAGGCGCGCGAACAGCGTGACGAACAGCGACATCACCAGCACCTGGACCACGACCAGGCGACGACGGTCCGTCGACTGGGTGCTCAGCGGACCCATGCCGTCGTCACCACCGCACGGCCAGCGGCTGCGTCCGCGCGAACAACGCGAGCGCCGGCGGCACCACGAACGGCATCAGCGCCAGGTCGTACAGCACCGCCAGGGGCACTACCTGCGCAATCGAAGCGAGGTCGACACCGGGGTCCTGCAGCAACAGCCCGGACAGGGCGAACAGCGAGGTGCCGATGAAGGAGCTCGCGGCCACGGCCAGGGCGGCGGCGATCACGCTGTGGTCGGCGTCGTCGCGCACCTGCCCGGCGAGGTAGCCGACCACGGCGAGCGCAAGAGCCCACCGGCCCATCGTGTGGTCCGCGGGTGGCGCGATGTCGAGGGTGAGACCCGCGGCGAACCCGAGCAGGGCTCCGTAGGACGGGCCACGGGCGATCGCCGCGGACACCACGACCAGTAGCGCGAGATCCGGGACGACGCCGCCGAGGGCCAGCTGCGAGAAGGGGCCGAGCTGCAGGCAGACCACCAGCACGACGAGCACGAGCACGCCGACGGCCCGCAGGGCGCGCATCACTGCGTTCCGGGAGCCGTGGCGGGTGCCGATGTCGTCGAGGACGTCGAGGACGCCGAGGACGCCGACGGCTGTGCGGGCTTGCCGGGTGAGCCGGTGACGACCGCGACGACGTCGAGGGACGAGAAGTCGGCGAACGGCTGCACCGACACGGTGGCCGAGGAGTCCCGAGCCGACGTCTGCACCTCCTCGACGGTGCCGAGGGGAACGCCGGCGACGTAGGGCACGCCACCTTGCGATCCCCAGCTGACGACGGTCTCACCGGCCACCGGACGGGTCGTGCTGTCCAAGGTGGTCATGGTGAGGCGCCCGTCGCCGGAGAGGTCGCCGTCACCGCGCAGGAAGGCCAGCTCCGCCGTGCTGCCGACCCGCCCGCCGACGACGGACTCCGCGTCCACGATGAGCAGCACGGTGGCCGTGGTAGGTCCGACGCGCAGTACTCGCCCGACGAGACCGTCGGCGTCGTAGACAGTCATGTCGGTCCGGACGCCGTCGCGGCTGCCGGCGGTGATCGTGACCGTGCGGGCGAAGGACTGGGCCGGTCCGACCGCCACTACGCGCGCCTCGACGGTATCGAGCCGGTTGTCACGGGCCACCTCGTCCAGCGCGTCGTACTCGGCCAACCGGGTGCGGGCGGCCTCGGTGGCGGCCAGCCGGGCACGCAGCTCGGCGTTGTCGGCCGCCAGCCGCTCGTTGTCGTCGCGCAGACCGTCGACGGTGGTGAAGAAGTCGCCGGCGTCGCTCACCGGCCGCGTCGCTGCTGACATCGCCTGCTGCACCGGCCCCAGCACCGTCTCCGCGCCGGCGCGGGCCGGCTCCAGCGGGGAGTCGTCGCCGGTCGACCGGTCGACCGTGATCAACGTGAGCGAGGCGAGTACCAGCGCGACCGGGAGCGCGGCGGAGCGCGGCTCCTCCCGGCGCGGGCCCGGCTCACGCGAGGCCCGGAGCATGCGGGTCGTACGCGAGGTACGCGGTCTAGGGCTCAGCGGGCGCACGGCGCTACCGTCGCGATTCCTGGACGAGCACCTGGTGCAGCGCCTCGAACTCCTCGACGCACTTGCCGGCACCCATCGCGACCGAGTGCAGGGGCTCCTGCGCGACGTGCACGGGCATGCCGGTCTCATGCCTAAGGCGCTCGTCGAGGCCGCGCAACAGGGCGCCGCCGCCCGTCAGGACCAACCCGCGGTCCATGATGTCGCCGGCGAGCTCCGGGGGCGTCTTGTCGAGCGTGGTACGGACCGCATCGACGATGCCGTGCAGCGGCTCCTCGAGGGCCTGGCGGATCTCGGCGCTCGACACGTTGACCGTGCGAGGCAAGCCGGACACCAGGTCGCGACCCCGCACGTCGGCGTCCGGCTCGCTCGTCATCGGAAAGGCCGAGCCGAGGGTCATCTTGACGTCCTCGGCGGAGCGCTCCCCCAGCATCAGCGAGTACTCCTTCTTGAACCAGCTGACGATCGCCTGGTCGAGATCATCGCCCGCGATGCGGACCGACAGGCTGGTGACGATGCCGCCGAGGGAGATGACGGCGACCTCGGTGGTGCCGCCGCCGACATCGACGACCATGTTGCCGGTCGCCTCGTGGACGGGCAGCCCGGCGCCGATCGCAGCGGCCATCGGCTCCTCGACGATGTAGACCCGCCTGGCACCTGCCTGGTAACCGGCCTCCTTGACCGCCCGTTGCTCCACCGACGTGATGCCGCTCGGCACGCAGATGACAAGCCGCGGCTTGGCGAAGTAGCGCCGGCGGTGCACCTGCTGGATGAAGATGCGCAACATCTGCTCGGTCGACTCGAAGTCAGCGATCACGCCGTCCTTCATGGGCCGGATGGCGGTGATGTTGTCGGGGGTTCGCCCCAGCATCCGCTTGGCTTCGCTGCCTACGGCAAGGATCTCGCGGGTCTGGGTGCTCAGCGCCACAACTGACGGTTCGTTGAGGAGGACACCACGGCCACGCACGTACACCAACGTGTTGGCCGTACCCAGGTCGACAGCCATGTCACGCCCGATGAAGCTGTTGGCCATGGCCTCCCCGACTCACATGAGGTCGCCCATGACGGGTCGACGGCTCACAGCGTAGGTCTGGTGGATGCGCCGCCACGGCCGCGACACGCGCGGCCGGCGGTGCGCGTCGGGCTGGGCCGTTCGGGCGGTACGAGCGCTCAGGTCAGGTCGGGGAAGAACAGTGCGATCTCCCGGGCCGCGGAATCCTCGGAGTCCGACCCGTGGACGAGGTTCTCGCGGTTCGACAGGGACAGGTCGCCGCGGATGGAGCCGGGCGCGGCGGCTCGTCCGTCGGTGGCGCCGTTGAGCTCCCGGACGACCTCGACGGCTGCGTCGCCCTCCAGCACCATCGCCACCGACGGGCCGGACGTCACGAAGGCCCGCAGCGGCGGGTAGAAGTCACGGTCGACGTGCTCGGCGTAGTGCCGGTCGGCGACCTCGGCGGTGATCGTGCGCATGTCCATGGCGACGACCCGCAGCCCCTTGGCCTCGTACCGAGACAGCACCTGCCCCATCAGCCCCCGACGGACGGTGTCGGGCTTGAGCAAAACGAGGGTGCGCGAGGTCATGGGCCGCGAGCGTAGCCGTACGACGGGTCGCCTCAGGCAGCGGCGCGGTCGAGATCGATGCGCCGCCCGAGGAGGTACGACGTGACCCACAAGGCGGTGAACACCAGCCCTAGCACCACCATGGACCACAGCAGGA